>DASVDW010000242.1:0-7806 GCA_036380925.1 Acidothermaceae bacterium | reverse complement strand
TCGGCCCTGACCAACCGATGACCGGCACAACGCATGAACGCCAACCCCATCCGAGGGCGGCAGCGAGGCTACGAGCCAGGTCACCGGCGGCCAGGATCCCAACCAACCGCAACAAGCGGCGAGATCACCCTGACACTGACGTCGAGGTTATCCGCGGCTGCCGACCGGCGCCCGCCGCCGCCCGCCGCCGCCCGCCGCCGCCCGCCGCCGTGCCCGAGGACACACGGCTGCATCCGAGGACACCGATCAAGCAGTGTCCCCGGATGCAGTCAGGTGTCCTCGGCAGGGCTGTGGATGACATCAGCGGCGACATCGCCGCAACCGCCAGGATGCTGGACGTGCAGCTCGCCCCGAAGTTAGTCGCCGTCGCCGCGAGGCAAGGCGGCGTCTTCAAGGCGGAGCAAGCGCTGGCTACCGGCTACACCCGCAACGAGATCGCGCGACTCCAGAGAAGCGGCGAGTGGGTACGGCTTAGGCGTGGCGTCTATGTCGAACGGTCAGCCCTGCCGGACGACGACGTCGGCCGGCATCTCCTGGCCCTGCGCGGAGCGCTGCTCGCACTCGGCGGCTGCGTTGCGGCGAGCCACGTCACAGGCGCGGTGCTTCATGGTGTGGCAATGCTCGACCCGGACCTGTCGCTGGTTCACGTCACTCGAGACGGCGGTGGCTCCTCGCGAACGGCGGGCGGGATCAGGTACCACGACGCAGCGCTGCCGCCGGGTCAGCTCGCGAAGGTCGACGGCATCCTGACGACGAATGCGGCGCGCACGGTCGTCGACCTGGCGCGTAAGTTGCCGTTCGACGCCGCGTTGGTCGCGGCAGAGTCGGCGCTCAACCTGCAGCTGACGACACTCGCAGAGTTAGACGACGTCTTGGCGTTCTGCGTCGACTGGCCGGGCGCGCGCAGAGCCGGCCGAGTTGTCGCGTTCGCGTCGCCATACTCGGAGTCGCCCGGCGAGACCCTCGGCCGGATCGCATTCGACGCGCTCGGGGTTCCACAACCGCACCAGCAGGTCTACATCTTCGACGAACACGGGTTCATCGCCCGCTGCGACTACTTCTGGGAGCAGCACCACACGGTCGGAGAGTTCGACGGCAAGCTGAAATACGTGGGCGCGAAAGCGCGCGACAACGCCGTGCTGCTTGAGAAAAAGCGCGAAGACCGGTTACGCACTGCCGGGCTTGAAGTGTGCCGGTTTGAGTGGGGCGAGTCGCGCAACCGCTCGGAATCCGTGCGGCACAAGGCGTTTTCGGCGTTCGACAGGGCGGCCACTCGGCAGGCCGAGCGCAGCTACCGCTGCAAGCTTCAGCCTCCGGCTCGGTGAATCTTGAGCCGAGGACACCTGGTGTCACCCGAGGACATCGATCGAGGAGTGTCCTCGGGTGACACCAGGTGTCCAAGGCCCGTGACTAGAAGGGCTGCGGCGGCGCGGGCGACGCAGGTGGCACGACCGCGTCGATCCCGGCCTCTTTGCGCTGCGCCGGCGTGATCGTGGTCGGCGCGCCGGTCAGCGGGTCGCCGCCGGACGCCGTCTTCGGAAACGCGATCACCTCGCGGATCGACTCCACGCCGGCCAGCAGCGCGCACAGCCGATCCAGTCCGAAGGCGATGCCGCCGTGCGGCGGCGGTCCGTACTGGAAGGCCTCCAGCAGGAAGCCGAACTTAGCCTCGGCCTCCTCCTTGGTCAGGCCGATGACGTCGAACACCCGCTGCTGCATCTCGCCGCGATGAATACGGATCGACCCGCCGCCGATCTCGTTGCCGTTGAGCACGATGTCGTACGCGTAAGCCAGCGCCGACTCCGGGTGCTCGTGGAAGCTGTCGGCGTACTCGGGCTTCGGCGAGGTGAACGGGTGATGGACGGCGGTCCAGCCGCCGTCGCCGTCCGGTTCGAACATCGGCGCGTCGACGACCCACAAGAACTCCCAGCGGGACTCGTCGATCAGCCCGCGGCGTCGTCCGATCTCCAGCCGCGCGGCGCCCAACAACGTGACGGACGGCGTGAACTCCCCCGCCGCGAAGAACACCGCGTCACCTGGCTGCGCGCCCACCCGCGACACAATCCCCACCCGCTCATGCTCAGACAGGTTCTTCGCGGTCGGCCCGCCGAGCGAGCCGTCTTCGGAGACCAGGATGTAGGCCAACCCCCGGGCGCCGCGCGACTTCGCCCACTCGGTCCAGGAGTCGAGCTCGCGTCGGGTCTGAGAGGCGCCGCCTGGCATCACGACCGCGCCGACGTACGGCGCCTGAAAGACGCGGAATGGTGTCTCGGCAAAGAAGTCCGTGACGTCGACGAGCTCCAACCCGAAGCGCAGGTCGGGCTTGTCGGAGCCGTAGCGCGACATCGCCTCGGCGTACGTCATGCGCCGGATCGGCAGCGCCACATCGACGTCGAGCAGCTCACGCCACACCGTGGCGACGACGTCCTCGGCCAACGCGATGATGTCGTCTTGGTCGATGAAGCTCATCTCGACGTCGAGCTGGGTGAACTCCGGCTGCCGGTCGGCCCGGAAGTCCTCGTCGCGGAAGCAGCGGGCGATCTGGTAGTAGCGCTCCATGCCGGCGACCATCAGCAGCTGCTTGAACAGCTGCGGTGATTGCGGCAACGCGTACCAGTGCCCCGGCTGCAGCCGCACCGGCACCAAGAAGTCGCGCGCGCCCTCCGGGGTGGACCGAGTGAGGTTCGGCGTCTCGAGTTCGACGAACCGGTGCCGGGCCATCACCGAGCGGATGACCCGGTTGACCTCGGAGCGCAACCGCATCGCCCGCGCCGGTCCCTCGCGGCGCAGGTCGAGGTAGCGGTACTTCAGCCGGGTCTCCTCGTTGATCTCGCTCGTGCCCGCCACGGGGAACGGCAGCGGCGCCGCCTCTGACAAAATCTCCAGCTCCGAGACGACCACCTCGATCTCGCCGGTCGCGAGCTCGGGGTTCTCGTTGCCGGCCGGCCGCTCGCGCACCTCGCCGACGACGCGCACGCAGTACTCCGCGCGCAACCGCTGGGCCTCGACCGCCGCGTCGCCCTCGCGGAACACCACCTGGGCGATGCCTGAGGAGTCGCGCAGGTCGACGAAGCACACGCCGCCGAGGTCGCGCCGGCGGGCCACCCAGCCGGCCAGCGTGACAACGGTTCCGGTGTCGGCGCGCCGCAGCGTGCCTGCCTCTCTCGTGCGGATCAACTAGAGCTCCTCATTCGGCAGGGCGGGACGAACAGTTGGCCACAGATCATCATCGGGCGGCAGCCAATTGTGCGCGGACGCGGCGACCTGCTCCCCCGAGCGGATGTCCTTCACGGAATCCTCGGCCTCATCGCAGAACCACACGAACGGGATGCCCCGCCGATCGGCGTGCCTGATCTGCTTGCCGAACTTCGCGGCCGACGGCGCGACCTCGGCCGGTATCCCCCGGGCCCGCAGCGCCGACGCCACCGCCATCGCCCGCGGCCGCGACTCCTCGTTCGTCACCGCCACCAGCACGCAGGTCGGCACCGACCGCGACGCCTGCACCACCCGCTGCCCGAGCACCCGGCCCAAGATCCGCGAGACGCCGATCGAGATGCCGACACCCGGATACGTGGTGCGACCGTCGCTGGCCAGCGAGTCGTACCGCCCCCCGCTGCTGATCGAGCCCAGGTCTTCGTGACCCTGAAGCAGCGTCTCGTAGACGGTTCCGGTGTAGTAGTCGAGCCCGCGCGCGATGCGCAGGTCGGCCACGACCAACCCGGGCCGCATCGCCGCTGCGCCCTCGACCACCCGCACCAACTCGTCGAGCCCTTCGTCGAGCATCGGATCGCTGACCCCCAGCGCCTTGACGCGGTCGGCGAAAGACGCGTCGGACGACGAGACACCGGCCAGCTCCAGGCACGCGTCAGCAGCCGCCGCCGACAGCCCGGCGTCGGAGACCAGCAGCTCCCGGACGGCGTCCGGCCCGATCTTGTCGAGCTTGTCGACCGACCGCAGCACCGCCGCCGGGTCAGCCGCGCCGACGCCGCGATAGAAGCCCTCGGCCAGCTTGCGGTTGTTGACCTGGATGCGGGCCGGCGGGATCGGCAACGCGCCGAGCGCCTCCCCGATCACCAGCGGCAACTCGATCTCGTAGTGGAACGGCAGCGTGTCGCGGTCGATGACGTCGACGTCGGCCTGGGTGAACTCGCGGTAGCGGCCCTCCTGCGGCCGCTCGCCCCGCCACACCTTTTGGATCTGGTAGCGGCGCAGCGGGAACACCAGGCGGCCGGCGTTCTCCAGCACGTAGCGCGCGAACGGCACGGTGAGGTCGAAGTGCAAACCCAGACCGGCGTCGGCCTCGTCGGCCGCCGCCTGCAGCCGGCGCAACACGTAGACCTCTTTGTCGATCTCCCCTTTGCGCAGCAGTTGGTCGAGCGGCTCGACCGCACGGGTCTCGATGGAGGCGAACCCGTTCAGCTCGAAGGTGCGCCGGATTGAGTCGAGGAACTGCTGCTCGACGATGCGCTGCTCAGGCAGCCACTCGGGAAATCCCGACAGCGGGGTGACCCGGCTCATCAAACCGCCCCCACCGAAAGCCCGCGCAGGTGCGGATTGGTCGCCCGCTCGCGTCCGACCGTCGTCCGCGGCCCGTGCCCCGGCAGCACGACGGTGTGGTCCGGGCATCCCAGGACGACGCGAGCCAGGCTCGCCCGCATCGCGTCGTCGTCGCCGCCGGGCAGGTCGGTGCGCCCGATCGAGCCGGCGAAGACCAGATCGCCGGCGAACATCATCGGCTCGCCGTCCGGGCCGCCGTCCGCGGTCCGGAAGACCACCGAGCCGGCGGTGTGGCCGGGCGCGTGCTCCACCCGGAACGACAGCCCGGCGAGGTCGACCGACGAGCCGTCGACCAGCTCGCGCACGTCGTCCGGCTCGCGGAAGGTGACGCCGGCCAGGCCGAGCGCCGCCGCCCACTCGGCCGGCAGCGCGCCAAGCGGGTCCGACAACTGCGCGCGGTCCGCCGGGTGCACGTAGGCCGGCACACCGTTGTCCTCGCAAACCGGCAGCACCGACAGCATGTGGTCGAGGTGGCCGTGGGTGAGCAGCACCGCGGCCGGCCGCAGCCGGTGCTCGGCCAGCGCGGCCGCGATGGCGGGGACGGCGTCTTGCCCCGGGTCGATGATCACGCAGGGCGCGCCGGCGGCGGTCGCGACGAGATAGCAGTTGGCCGCGAACGAGCCGGTCGGAAACCCGGCGACGAGCACGATTCGTCCTTTCCTGAGGCGGTGAGCGGACGCGCGAAGCGGCGAGTCTTTGAGAAAGCCCTGAGGAAACTGCGGGCCGCTCCAAGGAGCCTATCGGGCGGCCCTAGACTGTCGCCCGCCCGAGACGCCCGCCCAAGACCGAAGGAGAGCAGGTGGCCGGCAAGGACCGCAGACGGCAGATCGCGCGTGAACGCTACGAGCGACGCCTCCAAGAGCGCGCCGCGGCACGCGCCAAGGCGCGGCAGCGGATGACCATTGGAGGCGCGGCGGCCGCCGTCGTCGCGATCGTCGCCATCGTGCTGGCCGTCGTGCTGTCCGGCGGCAACGGCAAGTCGGCCGCGTCCGGCTCGTCGCCGGTCGCCAGCGGATCGAGCGCCCCGACCAGCAGCGCGCCGCCACCCCCGCCGCCCACCCACGCCGACGGCTGCACCAGCAAGCCCAGCGTGGTGGCCTCGCCGATCGCGAACTTCCCGATCCTGCCGGCCGGCGTCGACCCCGCTCTGAAGACCGAGCCGACGATCACCATCCCGGCGGGCGCCGTGCCGATCACCCTGCAGACCAAGGACCTCATCGTCGGCGCCGGCGAGACCGTGCAGGCAGGCGACACCGTGACCATGAACTACCTGGGCGTCAACTACGTCAACTGCGAGGAGTTCGACTCGTCGTGGTCGCGCAGTCAGACCGCCACGTTCTCGCTGCAGGGCGTCGTGCCGGGCTTCGCCCAGGGCGTCACCGGCATGAAGGTCGGCGGCCGGCGGGAGATCGTCATCCCGCCGAGCCTGGGCTACGGCGCGGCGGGCTCTGGCAGCGTCGGCCCGAACGAGGAGCTGGTGTTCGTCGTCGACGTGTTGGCCACCACCCACTCGTCGAGCACCTCGCCGTCGGGCGCCCCGAACCCGGCCCCGTCATCGGGCAAGTGAGCCGGACGACGCTCAGGTGCGAACGGGCGTCACGCCGGACGTGACCCGGTAGGCGTCGTAGACGCCGTCGACCGCGCGCACCGCCTTGAGCACGTGCCCGAGGTGCTTCGGGTCGCCCATCTCGAAGGTGAACCGGTTCACCGCCACCCGGTCGCGGGTGGTGGTGACCGACGCGGCCAAGATGTTGACGTGCTGGTCTGAGAGCACCTGGGTGAGGTCGGCCAGCAGCCGCGAGCGGTCGAGCGCCTCGACCTGCACCACCACGAGGAACACCGACGCGGCGCCCGGCGCCCATTCGACCTCGACGACGCGGTCGGGCTCACCGGCCTGCATCGTCACCAGGTTCACGCAGTTCGCCTGGTGCACCGACACCCCGTTGCCCCTGGTGACGAAGCCCTTGATCGCGTCTCCGGGCACCGGCGTGCAGCAGCGCGCGAGCTTCACCCAGACGTCGGTGGCGCCCTTCACGACGACGCCAGGGTCGCCGACGGACCGCAGCCGCCGCACCGGCTCGCCGCGGGGAACCGGCTGGACCGTCTCGGCGAGATCCTCGACGGCGCCCTCCGCGCCCCCGCGCGCCTGCAGCAAGCGCTGGACGACGGTCTGCGCGGTGACGTGCCCCTCGCCGACGCCGGCGTACAGCCCCGACACGTCGGCGTAGTGCATGTCGCGCGCCAGGGTGCCGAGCGCGTCGTCGGAGAGCAGCCGCTGCAACGGCAGGCCGGCCTTGCGGATCGCGCGCGCGATCGCCTGCTTGCCGTCCTCGATGGCGTCTTCGCGGCGCTCCTTGGCGAACCACTGCCGGATCTTGGTGCGCGCGCGGGGCGACTTGACATAGGACAGCCAGTCGCGGCTGGGCCCGGCGTTCGGCGCCTTGGAGGTGAAGATCTCGACGGCGTCGCCGTTGTCCAGCGTGCTGTCGAGCGGCACCAAGCGGCCGTTGACCCGCGCGCCGATGCAGCGGTGGCCGACCTCGGTGTGCACGGCGTACGCGAAGTCGACCGGAGTCGAGCCTTGCGGCAGCGCCAGGACGTCGCCCTTCGGCGTGAAGACGTAGACCTCGGCGCCTTGGATGTCGAAGCGCAGCGACTCGAGGAACTCGCCCGGGTCGGCGGCCTCCTTCTGCCAGTCGAGCAGTTGGCGCAGCCACGCCATGTCGTTGCCGGACGACGACGTCGGGGCCTCGCCGCCGAGCGACTCCTCCTTGTACTTCCAGTGCGCGGCGATGCCGTACTCGGCGCGGCGGTGCATCGCGTGGGTGCGGATTTGCAGCTCGACCGGCTTGCCACCTGGCCCGATCACCGTGGTGTGCAGCGACTGGTAAAGGTTGAACTTCGGCATCGCGATGAAGTCTTTGAACCGGCCGGGCACCGGGTTCCAGGTGGCGTGGATGATGCCGAGCGCGGCGTAGCAGTCGCGCACCGTCTCGACCAGGATCCGGACGCCGACGAGGTCGTAGATCTCGCTGAAGTCGCGACCCCGGGCGATCATCTTCTGGTAGATCGAGTAGTAGTGCTTCGGCCGGCCGGTGACGATCGTCTTGAGCCGGGCCTCGTGCAGCTCCTCGTTGACCCGCTCGGTCACCTGCGCGAGGAAGGTGTCGCGGGAGGGCGACCGTTCGGCGACCAGCCGCACGATCTCGTCGTACCGCTTGGGGTAGAGCGTGGCGAACGACAGGTCCT
>DASVDW010000241.1:0-11005 GCA_036380925.1 Acidothermaceae bacterium | reverse complement strand
GGGCCATGGTCGGCGCCCGGTCGTCCTTGGCGCGTCGCACGATGGGGGTGAGGCAAAGGAGGCGCGCGATGAGCAGCGGCGGACCTCAGGACTTCGACACACCAGAACTCAGCGCAGAACGCAAGGCTCGCATCGTCGTCGGCGTCGACGGTTCGGCCGGCTCGAAAGCCGCGCTGGCGTGGGCGGCGGGCCAGGCTCGGCTGCTGGGCTGTCCGCTGGAGGCGGTGATCACGTGGGACCCGGTGGCGACGCCGTGGACGCCGTATCCGCTCGACCTGGTCAACGACATGCGCATCGAGCACGACAAGGTGCTGAACGAGACGATCGACGAGGTGCTTGGGGCTGATCGCGGCGTCGATGTGCGCGCGCGGGTGATCGAAGGCTCGCCGGGGCGGGTGCTGGTCAAAGTCGCCGAGACCGCGTCGCTTCTTGTCGTGGGAAGGCATGGCCGACATGAGTGGACCGGCCGGCTCGGCTCGGTCAGCACGTATTGCGTGCATCACGCGGCCTGCCCGGTCGTCGTCGTCCATCACTGACAGTCGTCCATCACTGACAGTCGTCCGTCACGGGCAGTCGTCCGTCACTGACGACGGGCGGTCACGTCACGGCGCGGCGCAGTCTCGCGTGATCCTCCTGCTCTGCCTGCTCGAGGGTGAGTTCGAGCGTGCGCAACCGGTCTTGCAGCAGCGGCAGCCAGCGCTTGCGAAGCAGCCGCGCGCGGCGCCGGGCTTGGGTTCTCGCGTCGTCCAGGGCGCGGCACGTGGCATCGGCGATCGCGAGATCGACGCCCACGCGGACGGCCGTCGCGAACGCGGCTCTCGCGGCGACGATCGCGGCGGCGCCGACGATCCCGTCCACCCGCGCCGGCTGGCTGAGATGCGCGGAGGACGGATGCCGCACCCCGACCGTGTTAACCCACGTCAGATTCAACCCGACTGGCCGCGCCGCGTCGTCCAGCAGCACTTGCTGCCCGGCGACGAGGGCCGCGCGGATCGCCCAGCGATCGGCGTGCTCGGTCGCGGTCAGCCACTGTTGACGCGCGTCGTCTGCTTTCGCGCGTTGGCTCGCGAGCTCGGCGCTCAGGATGTGAATCTTTCGCTCCAGCTGGTCGGCGGCGCGTTCGGCCACTTCGACGCGGTGAGCGAGCCACAGCCGGCCGGCGCGGCCCGACGGTGTGCGGTCGCTAGCGGCCATCGTCGGCCCTGCGGTGGGCCGCCACCAGGTGCGATGGCAGCATCGTCAGCTCGCGCTCGGGCAGTGTCGACAGCACCTTCCACGCGCGGTCAAGCGTGTCCGGCAGCGTGCGCGACTCGTCGACCCGCTGGCTCACCAGGATTTCCTCAAACGAGTCGGCGAAGCCGAGGAAAGCCCGATCGGCTTCGGACAGCGCCTCGGCGCCGACGAACTCGGCCAATTCGCGCACCTGCGAGGACCGCGCCAGCGACGCGAGCAATTGGGCCGCGACGTCGAGATGGTCGGCGCGGGTGCGTTCCGCTCCAGCGCCCTTTCGCATCAGCCTGGACAACGAGGCCAGCGCGTCGACCGGCGGGTACACGCCTCTGGCGTGCACCGCGGGCGACAGCACGAGTTGGCCCTCGGTGATGTAGCCGGTGAGATCGGGAACGGGATGGGTGATGTCGCCGCCCGGCATGGTGAGGACGGGGACGATCGTCACCGATCCGGGCCGGTCGCGAACTCGACCGCAACGCTCGTATAGCGAGGCCAAGTCACTGTACAGATATCCGGGGTACGCGCGGCGGCCCGGAATTTCCCCGCGGGCGAGGGAAACCTCCCGCAGCGCCTCGGCGTAGCTCGTCATGTCGGCCATGACGACGAGGACGTGCCTGCCCTGCTCGAACGCGAGGTCCTCGGCAATTGTGAGCGCGAGCCGGGGCGTGAGCAGACGCTCGATCACCGGGTCGTCCGCGGTGTTGAGCAACATCACCAGCTCCCCCGCCGACAGTCGCGTCTCGAGCACGTCGCGAACCGCGGCCGCGTCGGCGTTGGTCAGCCCCATCGCGGCGAACACCACGCTGAACGGCTCGTCGCCTGCGCTCGCTTGGGCGGCGATTTGCGCGGCGACGTCAAGGTGCGGCAGGCCGGCCACCGAGAAGAGCGGGAGTTTTTGCCCGCGCACCAGCGTCGCGAGCGCGTCGATGGCCGAAATCCCCGTGATGATGGGGTCGTTCGGCGGTTCGCGCATCGAGGGGTTGAGTGGTTGGCCGGCCACCGCCACCCGGCGGCTGGAACGGATGACCGGACCGCCGTCGCGCGGCGCTCCCCTGCCATCGCACACCCGGCCGAGCCAGCTGAGGCCGACCGGGATGTCGAACGGCCGGCCCTCGAATGCAACGGCGGTCGAAGCCGGCGCCATGCCCGCTGTTCCTTCGTAAACCTCGATCACGGCGACGTCCGCGTCGACATCGAGGACGACGCCGTGCCTGCGTTCGCCGTCCGGCAACACGATCACGGCGGCTTCGTCCCATCCAACGCCGCGGACGCCGCGCACGACGAGCAACGGCCCTCGCAACCGGGCGACGTCGGTGTACTGGACGACGTCCCAGCCCGCGCCATCCATCGTCGTCACAGCGCCTTCAGCGCGTCGAGCAGAACAGCTCGCCGCCGCTGGATCTCCGCGGCGTCGTCAGGTGGGGTCTCGCGCGCGGCCCGCAGCAGGTTGGAAAAGTCGAAGTTCTCCAGCGTCGCGGCGGGAACACCACGGTCGACGGCGGCGCGGCACTCGTCGCTCGCGTCCAGCGCGAAGTCGGCGAGCGCGGCGCCTTTGGCCGGCGTGCAGTACGCGTCGTTGGCGTCGACCGCGCTTTGCTGCAACACCGCTTCGCGAACGAGCCGGCTGGCGACGAGCGCGACCCGCTCGCGGTCGGGCAACGAGGTCGCTCCCATCAGCTCGGCCAGCGCCGCGAGCCGGTCGCCTTCGGCCAGCAGGTCCGCCAGCCGCGCCCGGCGTCTCCCCCACCCGGGTTCGCCGTTGCGCGCGTACCAGGCGTCGACTTGCGCCGTGTCGCGCGCGAACGACCCGGACCACGACACCGCCGGGTAGTGCCGGGCGTACGCGAGATCGTGATCCAAGGTCCACAACCCACGCACATAGCGCTGGGTCAGCGTCGTCACCGGCTCGGAAAGGTCACCGCCGGGCGGGGAAACCGCTCCGATCACGGTCACCGAGCCGGTCGTGCCGCCGAGGGTGACCACGGCGCCCGCCCGTTCGTAAAAGGCGGCGATGGACGACGACAGGTCGGCTGGATAGCCCTCCTCGGCGGGCATCGCTCCGCTTCGGGAACTGAACTCGCGCAGCGCTTCGGCCCACCGCGACGTCGAGTCGGCAATGACGACCGCGCGGTAGCCCATGTCACGAAAGTGCTCGGCGACGGTGATTCCGGAGTAAACGCTCGACTCGCGCGCCATCATCGGCATATTCGAGGTGTTCGCGACGATGACCGTCCGATGCGCGAGCAAGCCGCCGCTGCGTGGGTCGACGAGCTCCGTGAAATCCTCGAGCAGGTCGGACATCTCATTGCCACGTTCGCCGCAACCGACGTACACGATGACGTCGGCCGAGCACCATTTCGCCACCTGCTGCAAGAGCAGTGTCTTGCCGGTGCCGAAGCCGCCGGGCACCGCGGCGGTTCCGCCAAGCGTCAGCGGGAAGAGGTTGTCGAGCACCCGCTGACCGGTGACGAGCGGCTCGTCCGTGCGCAACCGCCGAACGTACGGCCGAGGTCGCCGGATCGGCCATCGGGTGGTCATGGTCACGGCGATGTCATCGACTCGAGCCAGTTCGTCGTCGGCGCGGTAGTCGCCGCACGGGCTGACCGCGCTGACCCGGCCGTCGACGAAGGCAGGCACGAGGACGAGATACTCCACGCCGCCGTCGAGGCCGAGCGCGCCGAGTGTCGCGCCACGCGACGCGGGGTCGCCTGGCTTGACCAGTGGGCGCCACGGCCAGGTGCGGCTCGCGGTTTCCTCGCTGGTCGCGGGCGGCAACCAAATCGGCCCGCGTGGCAGCGGTCGCAGCAGGCCGTCGAACACGCCCCCCAACAGCCACGGGCCCATGGTCGCGGACAACCCCTGGCCGAGCCGGGTCGCCGCCGTTCCCGGGGCGACACCGCCGGTGTATTCATAGGCCTGCAACGTCGTTCGCGATCCCGAGATCGCCACCACCTCGGCCGGGATGTGTTGGGCGCCGAGATCCACCATCTCGGCCATGGCGACGCCGGCCATGCCGTCGACCTCGACAAGTGGTCCATTCACCCTCGCCACGACGCCGCGACGCTCGTCTGTCACGCCGTCACCTCCGCGAACGCGTCGCATTCGGCGGCCGCGGCCCACGTCGCCAACGCGTCGAGGCTCGCGTCCAGCCGGCGTCCGCCCGCCTCGACCACGACGCCCCCGCCGGCGGGCTCCCGGTAGCTCACCCCATCGCCGAGCAAGGCGGCGCCATGCTGTCGCAGGGCCGCTCGCAGCTTGTCGTAGCCGGGGTCTTGGCGCAGCGCGCGAACCCTGGCCAGCACCTGTGCGCGCAACTCGTCGTCCAACGCGTCGCGCGCCGCGAGCACGATGGTCCTCGCCTGCGATTGCGCAGCGATCTCCTCGACCGTCGCGGCGCGAAGCGCGTCTGCGACTCCTTGCGCGCGCGACGTCGCCACTTGGTCAGCCGCCGCGCGCGCAGCCGCGGTGACGACGTCGTCGGCCTGCGCGGTGGCCGCGTCGACGGCTGCCCGCGCCTCCCGCCGTGCCTTCGTCAGCAGCGCTTCGCGAAGCGGCTGGAGCGCTCTTGGATCAGCGGACGACGTCATGGCGGCAACACCACCGGATACGGCGGACCGCAGCGGTGTTCGGCGTCGATCGCGGCCGCCGCCGCAGCGGTGAGGATGACAACGTCGACGTCGGCCGGTAGTTGGCGCCACGCCTCGCGCACGGCGGCCGGCGTGGCGGCGACGAAGACCCGAACGCCAGCCAAACCGAAACCCTCGACGTGCGGCGATTCCCCGACGACGGCGATCGCACCCATCAGCTCACGCCTTTCCCACCAGGATCACCGCGACGATCAGTCCGTAGATCGCGATTCCCTCGGCCAACCCGACGATGACCATGGCGCGACCGAACATCTCCGGGCGCTCGCTCATCGCCGCCAACGCCGCCGACCCGGTGTAGGCCACGGCGATGCCGCCGCCGATTGACGAGCCGGCGATGGCAATGCCGGCTCCGATCAACGCGCTTCCGTTCAAGGTCTTCGCCGAGGTCCCGGCCGCGATCACCGTCGCGGACGACTCCGGCGCGGTGAGCGCGATGACAAGGAGCGCCAGCGCGCCGACGAGCAGCAGCGCGTTCGCCGCTATGAGCAGGCGACAAGCCGCCGCCTTGTGCCGGCGCAGCGTCGCGACAGTGCCGACCGTCGCGAGCAACCCAACCGGCAAACCGACGATCCAGCCGGACATCACGCCTCCACTCTCGTCCCGACCACAGGTGTTGCGACGGCATTTGTGCCGACGATCTGCGTTCTTTCGACGGGCAGCGCCCACGGCCGGAACGGCTCGCCCTCGGCGAGGAAGATCCGGGAGTAAAGCTCGTAGTACTCAAGCCGCAGCGCTTGGATGCCGGCGATCAGCGCCTCGAGCGAGAAGGCCAGCGCATTGCCCACGGTGAACAGGACAATGGCCGCGCTCACGCCGAGCAGGCCGTGCCGCGCGGCCGCGACGGTTCCCTGCCACACGACGTCAGCCAACGCCGCGTGCGTCAGCCCGAATGCCGCCAGCCGGGCGAAGCTGACGACGTTCGATCCGATTCGAAGGAGCAGGTCGAGCAACTCGATGCCGGCCTGGGCCACCCCAGTGGCGCCGCCGCCCGCCTCCGCGAAGAAACCCACGCTCACCAAGCCCCCGCAGATGGCGACCAGGCACCCGCCGCCCACCGTCAACGCGGTGACGTCGAGGTACACGCCGGCGCTGACGACCCCCAGGCCGAGGAAGGCGCCCGCGCCGGCGACTCCCGACGGCGCGTACACGGCGGCCGGCCAGCCGCCCTCGCGAAATCGGTTGACAATGCCGACCGCGTAAGCGATCGAGAGCAGCACCGCGCCGATCGCGACCGCCGCCAGCAACAGCGAGACCGGTTGCTCGAGCGGAGCCAGCCAGATGACCGGCAACAGGTCGGTCGGGCCGAAGAACTCGCCGTACAAGACGCCGAACAGCATGCTCGAAAGGCCAGCCCCGGCAAGCAGCACCCATGCTGACCTGAGCCGCTCGAGTTTGCGCGGACGGCCGGCCCGCAGGCACAGCGCGGCGGCAAGCAGCAGCGCGCCGTGGCCGAGGTCGGCGAACATCATGCCGAACATCGCGACGTACGTGATGCCAGACAACAACGACGGGTCGATGTCGCGGTACGGCGGTGTGGCGTACGCGCGGACCAGCGGGCTGAACGCGCGCCCCGGGTTGTCCGCCGCGAGCAACGTCGGAGGTTGGAGATGCGCGGGACGCCGCAGCTGCACCAGCGCCCCGCCAGCCGGCGCCGTCCGCGCCCGTAGCAGCTGTACCTGGTCGGCGCGGGCCCAGCCGACGAATCCGGTGACGTCGCGATGCCGGACGCCGGCTGAAAGGACCGCCTCCAACCGCGCCTCGCCGGCGACCAGGTCGAGTCGATCGTGGGTTTCGCACCAGGTCAGATCGGGGCAGGCGGCCGACAAGCGCGGCCGCGGCAAGGTCGACGGATGCTGCCGCAGCAGCCGCGTCGCGGGCCGGTCCGAGTCGTCGGGCGGGCTGGCGCCGTTGGTTTGGCCGGGACTGTCGAACTGCACAGCGGCGACATCGGCCACCTCGACCAGCACGTCGCGCACCGTTTCGGTCGGGGCCAGTAGCGCCACGCGCCGCATCGCGACCGGCGCGAACGCCTTACGCCAGCGCATCGAATTCCGCCACCCCACGCTCGCCGTTCGCGGCCGCCACGAGCGCGGCGCGCACCCGCCAGGCGTCGGCGGCCAGCACCGCAACCGCCCCGACCACCGGCAACGGACCGAACTCCCCCGTGCGCAACAACGCCCGGCCGTCGGCCTCAACCCGCGACCACCAGCGACATTCGGCTCGCCAGAGTTCGTCCGGCGCGACGGGGTCGAGAAACGGCCAGCGCGCACTGCGCGGAAGACCGCCCACCAGGTCGGGCAGTGCCGCGGCGGCCAGAGCCTGACCTCCGAGCAGCGAGGCCAGCGCCCGCGCCGGTCGTCTCGCGAGCGACACGTTCCCACCGGCGCGCTCACGGGCGAGCAGCAGCGCCGCGGCGCCGCCGACCCAGTCCCGGCTGGCAGGGAGCGCCGTCGACGCCCATTGCAGCAGGGAGGTTCGCAAGGTGAGACCGATGGTGCGCGGCGATTCGTCGTCCGGGCGCCCCCAGCGCGTCGCGGCGAGCCGCTCGCACAACTGGGTGGCGCTGGTGGCGGTCGCGAGTCTCGTCCAGCCGACGGCGAGGTCACCGAGCCGGAAGTAGGGTTGCCGCGGCGGGGCGACGTCATTTCGCAGCTGCGACTCGATGTTGGCGATTTCCCACCAGCCGGCCAGGATTCGCATCATCGGAACACCGACCGCTGGCACCCATCCGGCCAACACGCGGACGTTCCACAGCGTCGCCGCGGCGATGGCGTGTTGGGCTGATCGCAGCGTTTGCCCTGGCCGAATCTCCCGGCTGTAGGGCGAGTTCGCCAGCACGGCGAGCGCGTCGGCCATCGACGCTTGACCGGCGATTGCGCGCGCCGCCGCGGGACCAAGCGTCCGACGGGAGATCGCCGCCGCCCGAACGTCACCGCCGATCCACACCGCGGTCATGGCGGGCCGCTGACGTCGTCCGGCTGCTTTAGACCGATCGAGCGCACCCGGTCGACCGCGCGTTCGACGCGCCTCGGCAGCGCCGCCAAACCGTGGCGGGTTATCTCGTCGGCGTCTCGCCGCGCCGCGTCCAGCGTCGCCGTGATCCGCTCCTGGGCACTTGAGCGCACCGCGCGGGTCGCCAGCGCCCTGGCGTCTTTTGCTTGCCGATCGGCCGTTTCCGCGATTTGCGACGCTCGCACGGCGGCGTCTTGCGCCAGCCGCGCCGCCTGTCGCTGCCCGTCGGCCTTAATCGCCGCGCACTCTTCCTCAATGGCGTCGATGAGCAGGAACACCGCAGCGAGTTCGGCTTCGACCGCGCGTGGCCGTTCGGACGGCACACCGAGCGGGCCTGGCTGGCCAGGCGGTGGAGCGGGCCGGAACCGGTCGAGCAGACTTTGCAGGCTCACCATCGGCGCCTCACGCCAGTGTCCTGCTCTCGCGGACGACCATGACCGGGCAACGCGCCTCGTGCACGACCGCGTGCGCTATCGAGCCCAGGTGCATGCCCACAAAGCCGCCGCCGCCGTGTGCCCCGACAATCAGCAGCTGGGCAGCCGCGGAGGCGTTCGCGAGCAACTCCGCTGGATATCCGATGGGGAAACTCGAGTGCGCCTCGACGTCTGGGTATTGCCTCGAGTACTCCTGCAAGAGCGGATGGGTGGCCGCGTCCGCGGCGGCCTGGGCGGCCTCCAGCGCGCGAGTCCGGTTCGCCACTCCCTCCGCCCGCGGATGCACGTAGAGGGCCGACACGACCAGCAGGCGGCTCTTTCGCACTCGCGCTTCTTCGAAGGCGGCGTCCAGCACGCGCTTCGACTCAGGCGACCCGTCGATGCCGGCGACAACGCGTCCGCGGCTGTGCTCATAACCGCGAACGACCACGGTTGTGCACGGGCCGTGCGCCGCGGCGTGCAGTCCGACGGAACCCAACCGCATGCCGGCAGAGCCGCCGAGGCCACGCGCGCCGACGACCAGCAACCGCGCGCCAACGGCCGCTTCGAGCAGCACCGCGCTGGGGCGCCCGCGCGCCAACCGCTTTGACACGCACAGGCCCGGCGCCGTCGCCTTGACCGTCGCCTGTGTGGCGGCCAGTAGCGCGTCGCCGTGCGTGCGCGCCAAGAGGACGGCTTCACTTTCGGTGTGGTCTCCATCGGCGTCGCGATACAACGGACGCCACGCGTGCACGAGGCTCAGCTGCACGCCACGCAGCATCGCCTCGTCGATGGCCCATCGAAGCGCCGCCCGTCCGCTCGCGGAACCATCAACGCCGACGACGATCCTGGTGGGATCGGACTCGTCGCTCATCTTGCACCTCCTACCGTTGCTCGGCGTCCGTCACATCGATCGCGGATGTGCGGTTGTCGAGCGCGTCGGCGATTTCGACCGCCCATCGGTCGATCGCCGGCCAATCGCGGAAGTCGCCGTAGCGGCAACCCATCAAGCGGAACACCATCCGGCTAGAGCTCTGCGGGAAGGTTTCGGGTGTGACGACGCCGGAGAACAAGCGGTGCCCCCGCGCCGTCACCACGCTGGCGAGATCTCGCTGGATCGCGGTTCCCTCCCGAAGGGCCAACCGTCGCCACGGCCAGCCAACCGCGGCAGGCATGCCCACGCTGAACAGCCACACCGGGCGCCGCGCGAGCTCCTCGGCGTGGTCGGCGAGAAACCAGATCGCCTTCGGCAACCACCGTTGATCGTGGACGGCGCTGCCGATGACGACCGCGTCGTAGGGCGCCAGCGTGGCGACGTCATCCACCGCGGCGGCCACGGCGAAGCGACCGCGCTGCGAAATCTTGGCGGCGATCCGCTCGGCGACACTTCGCGTCGACCCGCGTGCGCTCGCGAATGTCACCAGCACGGTCATGGCCCCACCCCTTTCCGGTCGCGTCCGGGGCGGCTAGGCGATGGGAGAACCGAGTCGCCTCCACTTATCGCTTCGTGTTTGATTGAAGTCCCCGCGCAACCGAACAACACGGGCACATGGCACCCGCGCCTCGGGACCTTGGGCACTCGTGCGAAACTCAGCGGCGCCTCAAGGCTGATGCCCTGCTCGACCGGCGGCAGCCGGCTTCGATCGAAGGGCGGCGCGCCATGAACGCCACGACTGACGCGAAAGCAGCGACGCCGAAAGCAGCGACGCCGAAAGCACGGACGCCGACCATGTTCCAAAGCTGGCGCTCCAACGGGTGGACCGTTGTATCGGTCTCCGGCGACCTTGACGCCATCGGCGTTCGAGAACTCGAGCGGCAATTCGCATCGGCCGCGGCCAACGGCGTGTTCGTCGCGGTCGAACTGTCGCGCGCCACCGTGCTTGACGCCGCGCTCGACGATGTGCTCGCCGCGATGGAGCAGCTACTGACGGCGTTTGGCGGCCGGCTGACTGTGCTCGGGCGCCGCGCGTCGACGGTTCAGATCACGCCCGCTCTATCGGAATCCGGTGGGTCGAGGTCCTCTTGATGGGAACGCGAATCTCAAGGATGCCGTTGCTGTAGGTCGCCTTGATCTCGTGCTCGTACGCCCCGGCGGGTAGCGCAATGCTGCGGACGAACGTGCCGTAGTGGAACTCGGTGCGAAAGCCCTCGGCCGCCATGCGCTCACCGCTGCTCTCGCGGGTCGCCCGGATGTGGAGGGCTCCTTCGGAGACGGACAGCTCGACGTCCTTGTCTGGATCGATGCCCGGCAGCTCGGCGCGAACCACCATCGCGGCGCCGTCGCTGTACTCCTCGACGTGAATCGCGTCGTTAGCGACGGCGTGCATGAGATTTCCCAGCAATCCAAAGTCGGGCCACTCACCGAATCGCATCAACGGCCGGCTGGGCCGAGGCGAGACGACCGGATGCGTTGCATCGTTGCGAGACATCGCCGATCACTTCCCTTAACAAGGCGCCACACCAACCACGATCGGTCGCACGGGACATCTCGCCAGAGCCGAAAGTCCCAACTCCTGCTGGCCTGGGTATTTCGGCCCTCGTCTGGACGATCGCAGCGCAGCACGATGAGCCGTAGAAGATGGAGGTGACCGAGATGATTCAACGTTTCGGCTTCGATCAACTGGGTCTCATGGGTGGCAAGCGAGCCAGGCTGCACCGGATCCTCTTCCAGCATGGGTTGCGCAACGGCACCGCGCTGTTCTT
>DASVDW010000240.1:0-7630 GCA_036380925.1 Acidothermaceae bacterium | reverse complement strand
GACGGCGGCGCGCGCACCGCGCAGCGGCTGGGCGCGGTCATCCGATCCGCGCCGTTTTGCCAAGGCACCGCCCACGAACTGCCCGTCACCGCGTCCGTTGGGGTCGCCGTGTTTCCCGATCACGGCGGCGACGCGAGCCAGCTGCTGCGCAGCGCCGACAACGCGTTGTACGACGCGAAGGCGGCTGGCCGTGACTGTTGGAGGTTCGCGTCCGGCGAGCCGGTCGGCGACGTTCCGCGGACCGAGCCCCCGGCGTCGTCCGACGCGCTTCGAGTGGCCTTCGACGAGACCAGCCCGATCGCGCACGCCGACGAGGCGCCCGCGGCGCCGTCGTCCGTCCAGGGCGCGCCACCGACGCCGACGGTCGTTGTGGTGCCGGACGTGGGAGTCGTGACGCGTGGCGAGCCGCGCCGACCCGAATCCTGACGCGCGCCGCCAAGCGCGTTAGGGTCGCAGCGTGTCCTCGATCAACCCGACCGGCGCCGCCCGCCCGGTGACCAAGGCGGTCATCCCGGCCGCTGGTTTGGGCACCCGTTTCTTGCCCGCCACGAAGGCGACGCCCAAGGAGATGCTGCCCGTCGTCGACAAGCCGGCGATCCAGTACGTCGTCGAGGAAGCGGTGGCGTCCGGGCTCAGCGACATCTTGATGATCACCGGCCGGAACAAGCGCGCGCTGGAAGACCACTTCGACCGCAACTACGAGCTCGAGGACACGCTGTCGGCGAAGGGCGACGACACCAAGCTCTCGCTGGTGCGAGAGGCGACCGATCTCGCCACGGTCCACTACGTGCGGCAAGGGGAGCCGAAAGGCCTTGGCCACGCGGTGCTGTGCGCGGCGCAGCACGTGGGTGACGAGCCGTTCGCCGTGCTGCTGGGCGACGACCTCATCGACGTCCGCGACCCGCTGCTCGCGCGGATGGTCCAGGTGCAACAACAGCGCGGCGGTTCGGTCATCGCGCTGATCGAGGTCGAGCCGTCGCAGATCCAGTTGTACGGGTGCGCCGCGGTCGAGAAGACCGACGACGACGACGTCGTGCGGGTCACCGACATGATTGAAAAGCCGAAGTCCGACGCCCCGAGCAATCTCGCCATGATCGGCCGCTACGTGATCGCGCCGGAGGTGTTCGACGTCTTGCGTTCGACCCAACCTGGCGCGGGCGGTGAGATCCAGCTGACCGACGCGTTGCGGGTGCTGGCCGCCCGAGACGTCGACGGCGGGCCGGTCCACGGCGTGCTGTTTCGCGGACGCCGGTACGACACCGGTGACCGCCTCGACTACCTCAAGGCGGTCATCAGGCTGGCTGTCGAACGCGAGGACCTCGGGCCAGAGTTGCTTCCTTGGCTCAAGCAATTCGTTCAATCGCATGACTTCGCGTCATGAGATCCGTCGAGGAGCATTTGTCGGCGGTGTTGGGCCGGCTGGCGCCGCTGCCCGACCTCGAGGTCACCCTGCTTGACGCGCATGGCTGCGTGCTGTCCGAAGACATCGTGTCGCGGCGGGCGTTGCCGCCGTTCGACAACTCGTCGATGGACGGGTATGCGGTGCGGTTCGAGGACGTCTCGGCCGCCGCAGAGGGAAATCCGGTCGAGTTGCCGGTGGTCGGTGACATCGCGGCCGGAAGCGGCGGCGCGTACGCCGTGAACAGCGGGCTGTGCGTGCGCATCATGACCGGCGCCCCGGTGCCTCGCGGCGCCGACACCGTCGTCCCGGTGGAATGGACCGACGGCGGTGTCGCGCGGGTTCGAATACATCGGGCGCCGACGCATGGCCAGAACATTCGTCGCGCGGGCGAGGACGTCGAGGCCGGAGAGACCGTGCTCACGGCCGGCACCGCGCTGGGCGCGGCGCAGATTGGCTTGCTCGCCGCGCTCGGCCTCCCGCGGGTCCGGGTTCGCCCGAAGCCGCGGGTGGTCGTCTTCTCCACCGGCAACGAGCTCGTCGACGTCGGTGTGGAGCCGGGCCCGGCCCAGATCAACGAGTCGAACAGCTATGCAATCACCTGCGCGGCCCGCGAGAGCGGCGCGATCGCCTACCGCATCGGCATTGTTCCCGACGACCGCACCCGGCTGCTGTCGATGATCGAAGACCAGCTCGTGCGCGCCGACCTCGTCGTCACCACCGGCGGCGTGAGCGCGGGCGCCTTCGACACGGTCAAGGAAGTGCTCTCCCGGTTGGGCACCGTGGAGTTCACCAAAGTCGCGATGCAGCCGGGCATGCCGCAAGGTTTCGGCGTCATCGGCCCGGACGCGACACCGATATTCACCCTGCCGGGCAACCCGGTCAGCGCGTTCGTCTCGTTCGAGGTTTTCGTGCGTCCGGCGATTCGGCGGATGCTCGGCGTCGAGCAGCTGTACCGGCCGCTGGTGCGCGCGACGCTCACCCAACCGATAACCAAGTCCGAGGGCAAAAGGTCTTACGTGCGCGGGCGGATCGAGGTGCGCGACGGCAGCTACGTGGTCACGCCGGTCGGCGGCATGGGCTCGCACCTGGTCGCCGACCTCGCGCTGGCAAACGCGTTCATCGTGGTGCCCGAGCACGTGACGCAGGTGCCGGCCAACGCCACGGTTTCGGTGATGGTGCTCGAACGGCGGCAGTCGTGACCAGCGGCGAACGCGACCTAGCGGGCGCGTCGTCCGGGCTCACCCACGTCGACGAGCGCGGCGCCGCCCGAATGGTGGACGTCTCGGCGAAGGACGTGACGGCTCGGACGGCGACGGCGACCGGGCGGGTCTTGGTGTCCGACCAGGTGGTCGGGCTCTTGCGCGGCGGCGGCGTGCCGAAGGGCGACGCGCTGGCGGTGGCTCGGCTGGCCGGAATCCAAGGCGCGAAGCGCACTCCCGATCTGGTGCCGCTGGCGCACCCGATCGCGTTGCACGGCGTCACGGTCGATCTGGCGGTGGAGGACCACGCGGTCGCCATCGCCGCGACCGCGCGCACCGCGGATCGCACCGGCGTCGAGATGGAGGCGCTGACCGCGGTGGCGGTCGCCGGCCTCGCCTTGATCGACATGGTGAAGGCGGTCGACCCGCGTGCGATGCTGACCGACATCCGGGTTGAGGAAAAGACCGGCGGCAAGACCGGTCACTGGCAACGCGGATAGGCCGGACGACGTGGACGCCCCGATCCGTGCTCTCGCGATCACCGTCTCGACGCGGGCGGCGACCGGCGTGTACGAGGACCGCAGCGGTCCGCTGCTGGTGTCGCTGTTGGTCGCCGCGGGTTGCGAGGTCGACGGACCCGTGGTGCTGCCGGACGGCGAGCCGGTCGAGGCGGAGCTGCGCTCGGCGGTCGCCGGCGGCTACGACGTCGTCGTCACGACGGGTGGCACGGGGATCTCGCCGACCGATCGGACGCCGGAGATGACCGCGCGCGTCATCGAGCGGGAACTGCCCGGCGTCGCGGAGGCGATTCGCGCGGCGGGGCTCGCGGCGACGCCCACCGCGGTGTTGAGCCGCGGACTCGCCGGCGTGTGCGGCCGCACGCTGGTGGTCAACCTGCCGGGATCGACCGGCGGCGTGCGTGACGGCATGGCCGTGCTGGCCGCGCTGATCCCCCACGCGGTCTCCCAGCTGGCGGGGGCGGATCATCCCAGGCGGCTGGGGGACGCGCCGTGACGATCGGCTGGCCGGTGACCTTGTCGCACGGCCCGATCACGGTGCGACCGCTGCGATTGCGCGACGCGCCGGACTGGCGGCTGGCCAGGCTGGCCAACCGGGAGTGGCTCGAGCCGTGGGAGGCGACCACGCCGGGAGCGGTCGGGGACGACGCGGGTCGCGGCTACGTCGAGGCGATTCGCGGGCTGCGGCGCGAAGCCCGGTTGGGACTCGCCTATCCGTTCGCGTTGGTGGTCGACGGTCGGTTCGCCGGTCAGATCACCGTTGGGGCGATCGCGCGCGGGTCGGCTAACTCCGCCTACCTCGGTTACTGGATCGTGCGCGGGCTGGCCGGTCGGGGCATCATGCCCACCGCGCTTGCGCTGGTCGTCGATCATTGCTTCGGGGCCGCCAGGTTGCATCGCGTCGAGGCGAACATCCGACCCGAGAACGCCGCGAGCAGACGCGTCGTGGAGAAGCTCGGGTTTCGGCTCGAGGGCACCCGAGAGCGCTACATCCACATCGCCGGCGCTTGGCGCGACCACCTCTCGTACGCCCTCACGGTCGAAGACGTGCCCGGTGGATTGCTGCGGCGCTGGCTCGCCCAAGGCGGCGGCGCGAAGCTGTCGCGTTGACCCGTCGCAGGCACTGCTACGGCCAGCGTGCCCAAATCGCCAGCTTTGGCCGTGCGACACACCGCGCGGGTGCTCGTCACATCTGTCACTCCTGTCTACCGTGACGAAGCGTGGCCACGTGTCGAGTCTGGTGTGACCGTCACCGCTCACGGCGTAGGACTCCGGAGCGCTGATGAGCGGACTCATCGGGCTCGCGATCATCGGCATCTGGCTGATCGTCTTGGTGCCGATGTGGCTCAATCGGCATGACGCCGATGACGCGAGCCGCTCGGTGGACTCCTTCTCCACCGCCATGCGAGTGCTTTCCCGGCGGTCGCCCAGCAGGAGCGACCGCCGCTACGTGGTCATGCCGCGCCGCGACTATGTGGGGGTCACCGTGGACAACAACCCAGGCGCAACAACTTCGGCCCGACGCTTCCGGTGGACTCGGCGGGTGGCGCCCCCGGTCGGCTCCGGCGCTCGCGCCCGGCTGATGGCCCGCCGCCGCCGCGTCACCGCGGTGGTGCTCGCCTTGTTGGTCGTGCTGCTCGTCACCTCCGTCTTCGGGGTGACCTCGTGGTGGTACGAGCTGGCCGTGGCCTTGACCGCCGCTGGTTACCTCATCCACCTGCGAAACGAGGCGATCCGGGCGCAGGAGCTGCTGCGTCGTCGCCGCGCGCGGGCGGCCCGCGCGGTCGCGTCAGCGCGACACGGCGGGCCGGCGCCGGCGTATCGACAGCCGGTCGCGCAACCGGCGCGCGACGATGACGAGGTGCTGCCGGCCGCCGCGGTCAGCGCGGCCGGCACGGAGAACGGGACGCGCTGGGAGCCGGTGCCGGTGCCGTTGCCGACCTACGTCTCCAAGCCCGTCGTGCAGCGGCCGGCGGCGACCGCGTCGCCGCGCGCGGACGTCGACGCGACCGGCACGATCGACCTGACCCGTCCCGGCGCGTGGAGCGACTCCCACGAGCCGGAGATCGATCACCGGCACCTGCTGGACGACACCGGCTCGGCGCGCATCGCGTCGTCCGCCGGCGCGCCGCCGTCCCCCTACCTGCCGGCGTCCGATGACGACGACGAGCTCGATCTGATCTTGGAACGTCGCCGCGCGGTGGGCGACTAGCGCCGATCGCCAATGCGGTAACCTGGCGTCTCCCGTTTTGGGGCTGTGGCGCAGTCCGGTAGCGCACCTCGTTCGCATCGAGGGGGTCAGGGGTTCAAATCCCCTCAGCTCCACTCCTATTCGGTTCTTCGGTCGTTCGCCCGAGCCGCGACGTGCTCAACGCGGAAACATCCAGCGTTATAGCGACGAGAAGTTTCCGCGTTAAGCGGCCAGCTCGCGTTGAGACGGCGCGAACCCTGCCCTCGCCGCAGGCTGAGCCGCAGCCGCCGGCCGTGTGGCCCGGCTACGACCCGGCGTCCTCGCTCCAGCTTTGGAACCACATGCGCTGCTGCCAGCCGGTGAACGGAATCGTCCGCTCCGACAGCACCGGCAAGAAGTAGAAGAACAGCACGACGACGATCAGCATGTACGAGCCGGCGACCATCGCGCCGACCATGCGTCTATTCGGGGAGGCTTTTCGGTCGCCGACCAGGTAGCCCATGGTCAACGCCAGCGCGATGCAGATGAACGGCAGCAGCGGCAGCGCGTAGAAGAAGAACATCGTGCGCTTGTAGTTGAACAGCCATGGGATGTAGCCGAAGAGGAACGGCAGCAGCACCGCGGACGCCCGCCAGTCGCGCCGGAAGACCAGATACAGCATGAAAAGCATGACCGGGATCGAAGCCCACCAGATCGCCGGTGTGCCGAGGTTGTAAATCATCCGCGCGCAGCCGCTGGACGCCTGGGTCTTGCAGCCGAGCTTGCCGTAGTGCGGGTAGTCGGCGTAATAGAGCACCGGCCGGTTCATGAACAACCAGCCCCACGCGTTGGACCGGTACTTGTGGTACGACTCCAGGTGCGTGTGGAAGTTCAGCGCCTCCCAGTGGTAGTGCCAAAGGCTGCGCACCGGGTTGCGCAGCCAGGTCGGCGCCCAGCCCATGCCCCACGCGGTGGGGCGGCCGTTCGCCCAGCCGCGGTCGTACGCGTGTTGCGCGTTGCTCAGGAACCATCCCGTCCACGTCGCGACGTAGGTGGCGACCGGCACCGCGGCGAGCGTGAACAGACCGCCCGGGACGTCGCGAGCGAGCGTTGAGACAAAGGGTTTTCGCACGCCGGCCGCCCGCTTGGCGCCCATGGTCCAGAACATGGCCAAGATGGCGAACGCCGGAATGAAGTAGGCGCCCACCCACTTGCAGGCCGCCGCGCAGCCGAGCGAGACGCCGCACGCCAGCAACCACCAGCGGAAGCCAACCCGCGGCCCGAAGCCGCGCCCGTCGTCCGGGCCGCCGATGGCGACCGAACGCGACGCGAGCCGCGCGCGAACCTGGTCGCGGTCGAGGATCAAGCACCCGAAGGCGACGACCACCCAGAACATCAAGAAGATGTCGAGCATCGCCATCCGGCTCTGCACGTACTGCAGGCCGTCGAGGCACATCAGCAGGCCGGCCGCGCAGCCGAACAGCGTGGAGCGGGTCATCCGCCGCGCGATCCGCGCGACGAGCAGCACCGACAGTGTCCCGACGATCGCGGCCGACAGCCGCCAGCCGAAGCTGTTGTAGCCGGCCACCCACTCGCCGAAGCTGATCATCCACTTGCCGAGCGGCGGGTGGACGACGTACTCGGCCGGGCCGAACGTCTCCGGCGGGCCGTTCTTGCCGGTCTCCACGCCGAACATCAGCAGGCTCTGCGCGTCGTGCGCGTAGTAGACCTCGTCGAACGCCTTCGTGCCAGGGATCGACAGCCGGTTGAACCGCAGGTACGCGGCGACCCCGGTCACCAGCAGCGGGCCGACCCAACCCCATAGCGCGCTGTCGGTGAACGGCGGCGTCAGGCGCGCCCGCAGCGCGCGCGGCGACGGGCGGGAACGGGTGGCCGCGTCGGGCGAATCGGTGTAAGTCGCGGCCACGCCCGTCATCGTAGAGGCCGACCCTGGGCCTGGGCTGTCCACAGCAGCGAGCATCGCGGCCGCGTCGCCCGGCCGCGCTGGTTTGATGGTGGGCATGACGCTCAAGACCCCCCGCGGGTCGTTGGTGCTGGCCGGCGCGCCGCTCGGCAACCTGGACGACGCGTCGCCGCGGTTGCGCGACGCGATCACCGACGCCGACATCATCGCGGCCGAGGACACCCGCCGGTTGCAGCGGCTGGCCAGGTCGCTCGGCGTCGACATTCCCGGGCGGGTCTTCTCGTTCTTCGAGGGCAATGAGGCGGGTCGCGTGCCGCAGCTGGTCTACGAGCTGAAGCAGGGCCAGCAGGTGCTGCTGATCACCGACGCAGGCATGCCGTCGATCTCCGACCCCGGCTATCGGCTCGTCAACGCCGC
>DASVDW010000239.1:0-2933 GCA_036380925.1 Acidothermaceae bacterium | reverse complement strand
GGCGAGGTGGCTTCAGCCCGAGGGCACAGTGGTGTCAGCCCCGCCGATTCTGATCCAGCTGATCGTTCGGGACCTTACACGCACAATGCCCTGACTTGCCAGACGCCCCCACCCACGACTTTCGTCGTGTCGTGTGTGAGTGGCCAAATCGGACAAGCAAGAACAACTGCCGAATGTGACCAAGCGAAAACCTACCGTGTCTGGACCATGGGCGAGACAAGAGAGGCATAAGCCTCCAGGTGTGTTCTACCAACCTCCGCCGGAGAGTGCCTTAACAATGCGGAGGCGGTCGGCGGACCTATCGGCAGACGAGCCAACGCGGCGGCGAGCGCCTTGGGGTCCTCCGGCGGCACGAGGAACCCGTCAACGCCGTCCGCGACACTCTCCGCCAAGCCGCCGACCCGGCTCGCGACCACGGGACGACCCCGGGCAAATGCCTCCAATGCGACAAGTCCGAGGCCCTCTCGCCGCGACGGCGCGACGAGCGCGTGGACGTCGTCCAATCGGCGCATTAGCTCTTCGTGCGGTAAAGCTGGGATAAGCCGCACCCGGTGCTTGATGGGCGCGGCGAGCGCCTCGAGCGCGCGACGCTCCGGCCCAGACCCCACGATGTCGAGCCGGACGTCGAGCCCGTGGTCGGTGGCGATCTGCATCGCCTGGACCAAAACGTCGAAACCCTTCTCCGGCGACAGCCGGCCAGCGGCCAGCAACCGCAGCGGCGGATCTGGCGGGAGCGGCAGCGGGTCGACGTCGACCACCACCGGCAACCGCAGCACGGCGGTCGGCAGCCGGGGGTCGATCGCCTCGACCTGACGGCGCAGGTCCTCCGACACGGTGGCCACCAGCGACGCGCGATGCAGCACGTACCCGGCGAGCTCGCGCAACGGGCGGTAGCGCAGCAGGTGGGCGTCCGAGCCGTGAATCGTGACGACCAGCGGGACCCCGGCACTGCGGGCGGCTCGCACCGCGCACAGGCCGGCGGGCAACCACCAGTGCGCGTGGACGACGTCGGGCCGGAACGCGGCGATCGCCTTCTCCGCCGCGCGGGTGAACGAGCTGAGGTATGCGGGCAACATCACACCGCCGACCCGGCGAGAGCTGCCGAGCAGCCCCCCGCGATACGACAGCCGCTCCATCGACGCCGGCCCGTACCGGAAGCGGTGGACCGGCACTCCCTCGATCGTGTCGGCCATCGCCAGACCCGCGTCGTGAGGCGCCAGCACAGCGACGTCGACGCCCGCTTCTTGTTCAGCATGGGCCAAATCGAGAAGGAAAGGCGCGACGTGATCCCGCGCGTCGCGCGGGAACGACGAGGTCAGGTGCAGCACGCGCACGGCGCTTAGCGTAACGGCAGAGCCAGAGATCTCTCAGCGCGCATCGCCGCAATGCCGCCACGGCGTCGCAGTTTCGGGCGTTACTCCCCGGACGCCGCGCGGGCGTACGCGGCGAGGTGCGCTTCGGCGCTGTTCTCCCAGGTGAACTCCAGCGAGCGCGAGTGCGCCGCCGCGCCCAGCGCCTCGCGTCGTCCGCGATCTGCGAGCAGGTTGGCGAGCGACGTGCCAATCGAGGCGGAGTCGGGTTCGGTGTAGGCGACCGCGTCGCCGCCGACCTCGGGCAACGACAGCCGGTGCGTGGTCAACACCGCCGCACCACAGGCCATCGCCTCCAGGACCGGCAGGCCGAAACCCTCGCCGTGGCTGGGATAGGCCACGATCAGCGCGCCGCCCAGGAACGCGGACAGGTCGGCGATGCGCAGGTAGCCCGGCCGGATGACGCGCAAGCCCTGCGGGACCTCGGCGACGGCCGCCTCGATCTCGTCGTCCCAACCGGCGCCGCCGGCGATGACCAGGGCGGGCGGGTTTTCGACTCCCTCGACCGCGCTGACCCAACCGCGAATGAGGCTCGGCACGTTCTTGCGCGGCTCGAACGCGCCGAGGAAGGCGATGTACTGCTGGTCGCGCAGCCCGAGGCGGGCGGAGATCCGGGCCACCTCCGTCTCCGCCGGCGGGTGGAACACGTTGTGGTCGACGCCGTGATAGGCGACGTCGATGCGGGTCGGGTCGGCGTCGACCAGCCGCACCAGCTCGTCGCGGGTGGCCTTGGACGGCACGATGCACCGCGTCGACCGCTTCACCGCGGACCGGATCGCAGCACGATAGAACGCGCCGCGCGTGGGCGGATAAAGATCAGGTTCGCTGAAGAACGTGGCGTCGTGAATCGTGGTGACGACCGGACGCCCCGGCCGCAGCGGCACCGAGTAGTTCGGCGCGTGAATGACCTTGGCCGCGACATGTTCGGCGATCAGCGGCAGGCCGGTCTGCTCCCACGCGATCCGCGCGGTGCGGTTGGTGAGCGACGCCGGCCCAGCGACGATCTGCGCGCCGGGCACCAGCCGGCCGTAACGCTCGGCGTCGACCCGCTGGCACACCACCGCGAGGTCGGCCTCGATCTTGGCGAGCGCGCCGAGCAGCCCGTCGACGTAGCGGCCGAGCCCGCCGCGATCAGCCGGCACGGCAGTGGCGTCGAGCAAAACCCGCGGCGCCACGATGCACTCACCTTCGTCCGTCAAAATCGGTCTTGTCGGCCCCGAACCAGTGACCAAACTTACACTTTGGGCCAGCTTACGCGCGCCTTGCTCGCGGCGGTCTCGCAAGAATCTCCGGGCCCTTATCCCTCCTTGCGAGCAGCCCTCCAACGCGCCCGCTGGGCACACCTCCCAGCACGCCCACCAGCCCCCGACCGGGCAGCCCGTCCTCCTGATCCGCCCACTGGGCAGAAAGTGCCGAGGCGCACCGAGCGGCTAGGGCGATTCTTCGCCCACTCGCCGCACGAGGTGGCTCGGGGCCGCGGTAACGCACGGGCGCCCGGAGCAGCAGGCGGCCGCTCAGCTAGGAGGTGGTCACCGACTTGCAGCCGAGCAGCGTGTTGGTGTC
>DASVDW010000238.1:0-11080 GCA_036380925.1 Acidothermaceae bacterium | reverse complement strand
GGGGTGGTGGGTGTGCCGTACCAGCCGGCCTGCCAGGCGCCGACCATCAAGGTGGCGCCCATGAAGCCGAACAGGCCGATGATCGACGGCGCGGCCATCGGGCTCAACACCACCCGCGTGCGCGCCCGCCACGCGTCCTCGCTGTCGGACGTGGCGAGTTGGTATCGCGCCTGCGCCATCTGAGCGGCGAGTTGAGCCTCTCGCGGATACGGATCTGTCGCAGCGGGTCTTACTTCGACGGCCGTTTCCCCGCTGTGGGCGTGCGCCTGCGAGCGTCGATGCGCGCCGCCCTGACCTGGGAATCTCATCGTCGCCACCTCTGTTCTGATCTCGATCTGTCTTTCCTCGCGCTACCCAGCGAGCAGATCGGTTAACTCGGCGACGGTTCAGTTCGTGGTCGCGGTCCGCAGAAGGCTGCTATCCGACAGCCGCGCGCATGAGCCGAGCGGCCGCGACCAGGTTGCGCAGCGCGGGCACGACCTCCGACTCCGACCTCGTCTTCAACCCGCAGTCGGGATTGACCCAAACGCGCTGCGCAGGGAGCGCGGCGACGACCTTCGACAACATCGCACGCAGCTCCTCAACGGAGGGGACCCGCGATGAGTGGATGTCGTACACCCCCGGCCCGACGGCGGCCGGATAGCCGCGCTCGGCCAACTCGTCGACGACGCGCATGCCCGATCGCGCGGCTTCCAGACTGATCACATCGGCGTCCAGCGCGACGACGGCGTCAAGGATGTCGCCGAATTCGGCGTAGCACATGTGGGTGTGGATCTGCGTGGTCGGGCAGGCCCCGCTGGTGGCGAGCCGGAACGCGCGGGCCGCCCAACTCAAGTAGCCCGGCCGACCAAGCGCCCGAAGGGGCAGGCCCTCTCGCAATGCGGGCTCGTCCACCTGGATGACCTGCGCTCCCGCTGCTTCCAATTCGGCGATCTCGTCGCGAATCGCGAGCGCAAGCTGCGTCGCGGTTTCGGACGGCGCGACGTCGACCCTGGGAAAAGACCAGCGCAACAAGGTGATCGGGCCGGTCAACATCGCTTTCACCGGGTGCGTGGTCAACGACTGCGCGTGTCGCCACCACGAGATTGTCATCGGGCCCGGCCGGCTGACGTCGCCGACGATGATGGGCGGACGCACATAGCGGGTGCCGTACGACTGCACCCACCCGTGCTCGGTGCTGAGCACGCCGTCGAGTCGCTCGGCGAAGTACTGCACCATGTCGGCGCGTTCGGGTTCGCCGTGCACCAAGACGTCGAGCCCGATCTCCTCCTGGACGGCGATGACGTGGGCGATCTCGTCGCGCATCCGCTCCTCGTACTCGGCGGTGGTCAAGGTTCCGTCACGACACGCGGCCCGAGCGGCCCTGATGTCCTTGGTCTGCGGGAAAGACCCGATAGTCGTCGTGGGCAAGACCGGCAACCGCAGCGCGTCGGCTTGCAGTCTCTCCCGTTCGCCATACCCGGCGGCACGTCGATCGTCGCCTGGTGCGATGCTCTCCACCCGCTGACGCACGGCCGCGACGTTGGCCGCCGGCGCAGCGCGCCAGGCGGACAATTTGGCGTCATTTTGCTGTAGCCGCAGCGCGATCGACTCCGGTCCCATGGCCATGCCACGCGCGAGCGCGACAACTTCGGCGACCTTCTGCTTCGCAAAGGCGAGCCACTGAGCCAAGTGCGGGTCGACGCCGGTTTCAAGTTCGACGTCGAGTGGCACATGCGACAACGAGCAAGACGACGACACGCACACCTCGGCGGCGAGCGGACGCAGCTCGTCGAGCGTTTCGAGGGCCGAGCGCAGGTCGGTCACCCACACATTGCGACCATCGACGACGCCGGCGACCAGCCGCTTTCCAGGAAGGCCGCCCACGGCCCGCAAGTCGTCGATGTTCGCGCGTGCGGGCCCGGTGAAGTCGAGCGCCACGCCTTCTATCGGGGCCTCGCGAAGGAACGGCATGGCTTCGCCGACCCGGTCGAAATAGCTCGCCACCAGGAGGTTCGGCCGCGAGGGAACGGCGCAGATTCGCTCATACGCGTCCTCGGCCGATTCGAGCACGGACGACGGCAGGTCGGTCGCGAGCGCCGGCTCGTCGAGTTGGACCCACTCGGCGCCCGCGGACCGCAGCTGCGCGAGCAGCCCGCCGTACAGCGGGATCAGCTCGTCGAGCAGATCCCAGGTGCTCCAGTCGGTTGGCGCGTCGGCCGACGCCTTGCTCAACGCCAAGAAAGTGATCGGGCCCACGACGACCGGGCGAGCCGACAGGCCAAGCGCGCGTGCCTCCGACAACTCGGTCATCGGCTTGCGTGCGTTCAGCGACAGGCGGGCGCCGGGCTCCAGCTCGGGGATCAGATAGTGGTAGTTGGTGTCGAACCACTTCGACATCTCAAGCGGTGCGGCGACGTCGGTTCCTCGGGCTGCGGCGAAGTAACGCCGCAGCAGCACGTCGTCCCCGATCTCGTCCTCGGGAAGACGCGGATCCACGCGGTGTCGGTGCCGAGCCGGCAGCGCACCGAAAAGCACCGCGGTGTCGAGCATGTGGTCGTACAACGAGAAGTCGTTGCAGGGCACCTCGTCGACGCCGGCCTCGTGAAGCGCGCGCCAGTTTTGCCTCCGGATGGACGCGGCGGTTTCCAGCAGGTGTGGCGCCGAAACAGCGCCGGCCCAGTACGCCTCGGTGGCCCTCTTCAGCGCGCGGCGGTCGCCGATGCGCGGAAACCCGAGAACCGTCGCCAGCGTCGTCATCGCTCGCGGTCGAGACGTTCGAATGCGAGCTCGAGCGCGCGGTAGAGGTCGACACCCCATCGTCGCTGCGCGAAATCCGCCTCCAAGCCTGCGACGTGCGGGCCCTTCGGCGCGCGCGACCCGGGCCGGACGACGGCGGGCGCGAGCGCGCCGTCGGGGGCGTTCATCAGATACCACTGCCGCCGGGTGCGCAGCGTGGACAGTTGTCTGGTGAGCTCACGGGGTCGCGCGTGGTCCAGCGCCGGCGACGCCGGGAGCGGTTCCTGTGACGACGCGCCGACCGCCTTGTACGCCGCCCGCACTTCGCTCAGCGGGGCTCCGCCGCACGCGGCCTCTTGCAGTTCTCGCATGCCGCTACGCCGCGCCGCCTCCGCCTCCTCGAGTCGAACGGCGAGCTGCTCGTAGCGGCGGGGATCGGACTGGTTCTTGGAACGCCTTGGGAACATCTCCATCTCCTCATTTACACGAACCGATTGTAGAAAAGTTCAGCGCCAGTCGCTATGGCCTGGCTCACAGCGCACCAAGAAATAAAAACTAGCCACGTCGTGTAAACAACGTTAGGGTCAAGGTGGCTGGAGAGGAGGGCTCGTTCGGATGAGCGAGTGGCGCGACGACGCGGCGTGCCGCGATGAGGATCCGGAGCTCTTCTTTCCAATTGGGCACGGTCCCGCGGCTCAGGCGCAGATTGCTGCGGCGAAGGCGGTGTGCGCCCGCTGCCCCGTCGTCCGCGAATGTCTCGCGTGGGCGCTGGAAAACGGCCAAGACGCTGGCGTGTGGGGAGGCCTGACCGAGGAGGAGCGCCGCGCGCTTCGTCGCGAGGGCCTTCGAGCGCTAGACGACGACAACCTCGAAGGCGGCCCCAAACACGCAGCCAAGGCGGGCTCCGGTCGCGCGGGCGATTGACTCCAAGAACTCCTCAGGATCGGCGAGCGGGTTCTCACCGAGCGCGGCGAGGTAAGCCGCGTGCGCGCGCAGCGACGCGACGCCCTTTGCGAAGTGCTCGCTGACGTCGACGCCGTGGGTCGCCTCGGCGCTCCCCGCGGCAAGCACGTGCCGCACCTGCCACGGATCGAGGCCCTCGTCGAGCAGTTCGCGGAAGACCCAGCGGTTCGCGGCGTCACGCACCCCGTCGATGACCGCGCGCCCGACGGCGACGTGGTCCGCCTGATTCGGTCGTCCAGGGGCCCAAAACTCGTGGTGGTTGATGATGACGACGACGTCCGGCCGGTGGCGGCGGACGACGCGTGCGATGTCGCGACGCAGCGGCAGTCCGTACTCGACGACGCCGTCGGGATAACCCAAGAACTCGACGTCTTCGACACCCACGATGGACGCCGCCGCGCGCTGCTCCGCCTCGCGAAGCGGACCCGCCACCTCAGGCGTCATCGAGTCGATACCCGCCTCGCCGCTGGTCGCGAGGCAGTAGCGCACCCGCTTGCCAAGCGCGGTCCACCGCGCGACGGCGGCGGCGACGCCGTACTCGACGTCGTCTGGGTGCGCGACGATGGCAAGCGCGCTCGACCAGGAGTCGTCGTACGGTTCGAGGGCAGGCTCCGGCAACGGCGTCACGGATGCGACGGTAACGCCTGATGCGTCGAGACCGCGAGCCGGTTCCACACGTTGATCGTCGCGATCGCCATCAGCAGATGGACGATCTCCTTGTCGTCAAAGTTGGCCGTGGCGCGCGACCACACGTCGTCCGGGACGCCGCCTTGGGAGATCAAAGTGACCGCCTCGGTCAAGGCGAAGGCGGCCTGCTCGCGAGCGCTGAAGAGCTCGGGCGCCTCGCGCCATGCGCTGAGCACGTCGAGACGGCGCTGGTCCTCACCGCCGGCGCGCGCGTCGCGCAGGTGCATGTCAAGGCAGAAAGCGCAGCCGTTCAACTGCGACGCCCGGATTTTCACAAGCTCGTACAACTGGTTGTCGAGCCCGCTGGACCGCACGTACTTCTCCATGCCGAGCACCGCCTGCGTGGCGGCAGGATCAAGGTCGTGCACCGAGAGCCGCTGATGAGAAGTGGACATCGAGGACCTCCTTGCTCTTGTCTTATCGCGCGACGATAAAAACGTGAAACCTCCAGGGCCATATTCCGGCCCGGGCGCGCGATTCGACGCGGTAACCGTCGCGACTCGCCCACAGCGGGATCTCCATCGGGGCGAACACATCGCGGCTCCAGATTTCCAGCTTGCTCCCCGGTTGCAGCTCGTGCATGGCCTGCGCGGCGCGGATCAGCCCGACAGCGCACGGCGTGCGCCGGTTGTCGAGGACGTTGGCGTTCGTCGTCACCGCGACGACACCGGCTCGTCGGTCTGGTCTGCTTGATCTCCGCTGCGCAGGTCGTCGATGTTGCACACGCCGCGAACCGGCGAGCATTGCCGAAACAGCGGGCAGGTGATGAACACGACGACGAGCGCGACGATGACACCGACCTTGAGGGGAATCAGCACGCCTGGATAGTGCAGCCACCAGCTCCTCGGTAACCCGCGATAGACGTCGGCCATCGCAAGTCCGGTGCCGATGATGGTCGGCAACGCCAGCCGCACCACCCAGCGAAATCGGTCTAGTTGGCGGGCGCCCGTGAGCACCGCGTCGATGGTGGGGTGCGCCCGACCCGCCGGCATCGCGACCGAGATGTTCCACAGCGCGCCGCCAAGCCACAAGGTGAAGGCGCTGAGGTGCGCCAGGCGGATCCAGCCATACCCGCCTCCTCCTGCGTCGGCCCTGGCCCAACCGAGCAGGAGGAGGGCGACGAGCAGCGCTGCCGATGCGGCGACCCCTGTACGCCGGATCCCGAGCGCCAACGTCACGGCGAGACCAAGCGTCGCGGTGGCGATCATCCATCTCAGCAGTGGGCGGTTGTCCAGATAGCTGGCCGCGAACGGGGCGGCCGCGCTGAGGGCGACGAGCGGCGCGAGCAGCCGGCCGACGACGTCGGCGCGTCGCAGCGCCGTGCTGTTGTAGGTCGTGACCGTGGAGGCGTCGAGATCCTTCTCCGCCTTCCGCAGATAGCCCAGTCGCCAGGCGAGGAAGCCGCCGGCGAGCGCCGCCGTCCAAAGCCCGAACCACCGGACGAACAACGCCGGGCCGCTGACACCGAGCCCGTGACCGGTGAACACCGCGCCGGCGATCGAGGCTGCTGTGATGAGCGCGAAAGCGACGCGCGGAAGCAGCGGTGTCTCTTCCTTGACGACGATCTGGAGGTGCTGCAGCCGGCCGACTTCGCGCGACGAGAGCTCGGTCATCGAGCCGGTGTGGTGTCGCCCTTGCGGATTCGCACCCGCCAATAGGGCGGCCCGTCGTCGAGCAACTCCCAGTTCGCCACTCCCGGTCGCTCCGCCTGCAGCATGTAGCGCAAACCGATCGGATCATGGTCGGCGATCAGCACGAAGCTCTCGCCAACGCCGATCTCGTCGATCGCGTGGTTGGTTTGCTCCGCGCAACTTTGGGTCGCCTCGACCCTGGTGTCGACAACCCGCTCCTCGCCCGCCATCGAGGCCACCTTCCGTGATCCGATTCGATGGCCCGGATTTTATCCAAGTCCGCTCGTGAAAACCAGAGGGGCATCGGCCCGCCGGTGCAACCCACAGGGCGGCTGCGGCGTCCCCACACATGGTCGGCGTCCGACACCGTTCACCCCGGGCCGGACGCCGACCTCCGCGCGCACCGGTTCTCCCGGGCGCGCCCAGCGGATTTAGGCGGCTGCGAGGACCTCCACGAGTTCCTGACAAAACGCTTTCAGGTCGTCGGGCTTGCGGCTGGAGACAATCGGGCCAGGGCCGGAGGTGTCCACATGCACCTCCTCGTCGACCCAGGCGCCGCCGGCGTTTCGCACATCGGTGCGCAGGCTCGGCCACGAGGTGATCGTGCGGCCCTTCAACACCCCCGCCTCGACGAGGGTCCACGGCCCATGACAGATCACCGCGATGGGTTTGCCGCTCGTGGCAAAGGCCTTCGCGAACGCGACCGCGGCGGGATCGGTCCGCAGCCGGTCGGGGTTCGCCACCCCGCCAGGCAGCACGAGGGCGTCGAAGTCATCGGGACTCGCGCCGCCGACCGATTGATCGACGTCGAATGTGTCGCCCTTGTCGAGGTGGTTGAACGCTTGGACCTCGCCGTCTTCTGGCGCGATGAGTTTCGGCGTTCCGCCGGCTTGCTTCACCGCCCGCCACGGCTCGGTCAGCTCGACTTGCTCCACGCCCTCGTTCGCGACGAGGAACGCGACGGTCTTGCCTGTCAGGGCGTTGTCAGCCATTGGAGATCCTTTCGACAGTCCGGCTGCTGACTCGGTCGCTCTCGAGCGTCCCCGCCCGCGGTGATCAGGACACCCGGGCGGGTCTAGCCAGCGCCGTCAGAAGAGGGCACGATGGAGGCCGTGACGGACACCGGAGTCGGCGCCGGGACGGCCGCCTCGCCCACCTCTGTGGAGCTGCGGTTCACCCCGTCATCCCTTGATCTTCGAACCGCTGTCACCTTGCAAACCGGACGACGCAGGGTGTTCGACGCCCTGCTGCACATCGGCGCCTGGTGGCCGCACCGGGTGCACGGCGGCGCGTCGATCGTGCTCGAGCCGCGGGTGGGAGGCCGCTTTCTGGAGAACTGCGACGACGGCAACGGCGTGCTCCTTGGCCACGTCGCGCGGCTGCTGATGCCGCGGGATTTCGCGATCGAAGGCTCGTTTGGCATCGACGCGCCGGTCAACGCGTTGTGGCGGGTGCGGCTCGACTCCGTGGGTCATCAGCGGACCGCCTTGGACGGCCGGCTCGCCGCCTTCGGATTCATCGACGACGAGCACCGGGCGAGGGCCGCCGCGGAGTGGGACACGACGTATGCCGCGCTCGCTCATTACCTCGACGCCTGACGCCTGTTCGATTCGCTAGCCTGCGAGCGTGGCAACGCCGACCCTCGCGCAGGTGGTGGACGCGCTCGACGCGATGTACCCGCCTTCGCTCACGGCGGAGTGGGATGCGGTGGGGACGGTGTGCGGCGACCCGGGCGAACCGGTGCGCCGGGTGTTGTTCGCGATCGACCCCGTGCAGGTGGTCGTCGACGAGGCGGTGCGGCTCGGCGTCGAGCTGTTGGTCACCCACCATCCGCTGTTTCTGCGGGGCACGACATCGGTGGCCGCGACCACCGCGAAGGGACGCGTCGTCCACCATCTGATCAGGGCCGGCGTCGGTCTGCACGTCGCGCACACGAACGCCGATCACGCGATGCCCGGGGTGTCAGACGCGTTGGCGAGTGTGCTCGGTCTGCGGGACCTGCGTCCGCTCGACCCGCTGGTCGCGCCGCCGCTGGACAAAATCGTCACTTTCGTTCCCGAGCCGGACGCCGAAAAGCTCCTCGACGTGCTCGCCGCCGCGGGCGCCGGCGAGCTCGGCGATTACGCGCGCTGCGCGTGGACGTCGTCCGGGATCGGGACGTTCTTGCCGCGCGCAGGCGCCAAGCCGACGATCGGTGAGGTCGGCCAGGTGTCCCGGGTCGATGAGACGCGGATCGAGATGGTGCTGCCTCGGTCACGACGAGCAGGGGTGGTGGCGGCGCTGCGGGTGGCGCATCCATATGAGGAGCCAGCCTTCGACGTCTTCGAACTGGCGAGTTGGCCGGGGGAGACCGGCACCGGGCGGGTCGGCGTGCTTGACGCCCCAATGGCGCTGCGCGAATTCGCCTCCCTCGTCGGTTCGTCGTTGCCCTCGACGTCGGCCGGCGGGCGAGTCGCCGGCTCAGCGGATCAGGTCGTGCGCAAGGTCGCGGTGTGCGGCGGGTCGGGTGGCTCGTTGTTGGCTGCCGCGACCGCGTCGGGCGCGGATGTGTTCGTGACGTCCGATCTTCGGCACCACGTCGTCAGTGAACATCTCGCCGAGGGTGGTTGCGCCGTCGTCGACATGCCGCACTGGGCGACCGAGTGGCCGTGGCTGCCGGACGCCGCGGCACGGCTGCGTGCGTCGCTCGAGGCTCGCGGCACTACGGTGGGCACCGAGGTCTCTGTTTTGGTGACCGATCCGTGGAACGGTCACATCGAATCTCGAAAGGACGCCCGCTGAACGCCGACCCCGCCGCCCAGCTGAGACTGCTGGACTTACAGGCGCTGGACTCCGCGCTCGACCGTCTCGCGCATCGACGTCGAACGCTGCCTGAGCTGGTCGCGCTTGAGCAACTCGCCGCGCGGTTGCGCGAGGTCGGCGACGAGCTGATCGTCGCGCAGACCGCCGAGTCAGACCTCGCCCGGGAGCAGGCGAAAGCAGAGGCGGACGTCGAGCAGGTGCGCGCACGTGGCGAACGCGATCAGCAGCGGCTGGACGCCGGTTCGGTCAGCTCCGCGCGCGACCTTGAAAGCCTTCAGTCCGAGATCGCGTCGCTGGTGAAGCGGCAGGCTGACCTCGAAGACATCGTTCTCGATGTGATGGAGCGGCGGGAGGCGGCGCAAAACGACGTCGATTCCCTTAGGGCGGAGCGCGACAAACTCACCGCCGAGGCCGAAGCGCTAGAGGCCCGGCGCGACGAGTCGTTCGCCGAGATCGATACGGAAAGCTCGGCGACGGTCGCCGCGCGGGCTGCGGTCGTGACCGACATTCCAGCGGATCTGCTTGCGTTGTACGAAAAGATCCGGGCCTCGTCAGGCGGAGTGGGGGCGGCCGCGCTGTACCGCGGCCGGTGCGAGGGATGTCATCTGGCGCTGAACCCAGGCGATCTTGGCCGTATTCGCGACTCAGCACCCGACGAGGTGCTGCGCTGCGAGGAGTGTCGGCGAATCCTCGTCCGCACGGTGGAATCCGGGCTGTGAGCGGGGCTGTTTCCGGCGGCCGACGGCTCATCGTCGAGGCGGACGGCGGATCGCGCAACAACCCTGGGCCGGCCGGATACGGGGCCGTCGTGCGCGACGCGTCGACCGGGGAGATTTTGCGTTCGGCGTCGGACTTCTTAGGCGTGGCGACGAACAACGTCGCGGAGTACAACGGGTTGTTGGCCGGCTTGCGGTTGGCGCAGGAACTCGATCCGACCGCATTCGTCGAAGTGCGGATGGACTCCCGGCTCGTCGTCGAGCAGATGTCGGGACGGTGGCAGGTCAAACACCCTGACATGCGGGCGCTGGCGAGCGAGGCGGCGAAGGTGGCCGCGTTGTTCGGACCGGGGCACGTGTCGTACACCTGGATTCCGCGGGAGCGCAATCAGGCGGCCGATCGGTTGGCCAACGAGGCGATGGACTCGGGCGTCGCCGGACGCCCGGTCGCGCCACCGCAGCGGGCCGCGGTCGCCGACGCCGAGGAGGCGCCCACCGTCAATCGGATCGTGGGATGGGGTCCGGCGTTTTCGGCGACTTCGTTGCTGTTGGTGCGGCACGGTGCCACGGCGTTCTCCGTGGAGAAACGCTTCTCCGGAGTCGGCGACCCCCCGCTGATCGAGCCGGGCCGACTGCAGGCGAAAGCCGTCGCCGCGCGGTTGGCGTCCTACGGTGACATCGATCTGGTGGTGACGTCACCGATGTCTCGATGTCGAGAGACAGCGTCGATCATCGCATCGTTGACAGGCGTGCCGGTCGAGCAGGATGACGATCTGCGCGAGGTCGACTTTGGCGCCTGGGAGGGCCTGACCTTCGAGACCGTGCAGGAGCGATGGCCGCGAGAATTGCGGTTGTGGTTAAGCGACCCGACGATCTCGCCGCCAGAGGGAGAAAGCTACGAGTCGTTGCGCTTCCGGGTGTCGCGGGCGCAGCAGCGGTTGGTGAACCGGCACCGTGGCCTGAAGGTGTGCGTCGCCACGCATTCTCGGCCGGTCGCCAGTCTTGTCGCAAGCGCGTTGGACGCTCCGCTGACGGCGCTGTTCAGGCTGCATGTCGACAACGGAAGCCTGACCGAACTCGACTACTACGAGGACGGTCCGCAGGTCTTACGGACCTTCAACGACACCTCGCATCTGACAGTCGCGCGCTGAGCCTCGTGTCGGAGCTCGAGGCCGACTGCGACATCGGTGACAAAGCGCATTCGTGAGCAGGCGCCATCGCCGTTTTCGCGATACCGGTGACCGTTGTGACCCGCCGGATGCGCGCATGCCGAATCGATCGTTATCTCTTCGTGATCCGGGCGGCTGGTTTTTGCTTGTGGGGTAGGGGTTTTTGTCGGTGGCGCCTTCTAGGTTGGCGGTCATGTCAGCGTTGCCGGTGTGCGAGGTGGTGGACGACGGGGTGGTCGTCTCGCTCGACCACGTCGCGGGCACGGTGGCGTTGTTGGGGGAGGTGGAGCCGGGGCCGTTGGCGATGGGTCTGCTGTTGGGGTTGCGCGGTGTGAGCCTGGACGACGGGCAGCGGGTGGCGGTGGCGGCGGCGTGGGAGCGGCAGGCGGCGTGG
>DASVDW010000237.1:0-7357 GCA_036380925.1 Acidothermaceae bacterium | reverse complement strand
GGGGTGGTGGGTGTGCCGTACCAGCCGGCCTGCCAGGCGCCGACCATCAAGGTGGCGCCCATGAAGCCGAACAGGCCGATGATCGACGGCGCGGCCATCGGGCTCAACACCACCCGCGTGCGCGCCCGCCACGCGTCCTCGTCCTCGGCGACCGCCAGCGCGTACCAGTCGCGGGTGGCGGTTCCCTCAGATCGCGGATACGGCTCGCCGTGCGTTGTGGGGCCGGTCATCCGGGGATCATGCGTTGACATTGTCAATCGCCTCACTCACTTTTGGTGATGTCACGCGCCGGACGCGGAGCTGGATGGACCGGCCCCGTCCGGCGCTGCGCCGAGGGGCGTGGATTTGCCCTGGGCACCTGCCTCGATCGAACAACGCCGGGCTACCCGGGAGCGGCTCGGTAAACCGTTCGGCGCCGTGAAACGCACCTTACCTCGATGAAATATCGCGGCCCGATCTTCTTTGAACGGCGCCGTCAGCCGCCGCGATTGCCATGCTTGCCTTGGGTCGGGGCGGTCGGGCTCGTCGGCACGCCCCTTCCAGCGGTTGGGGTCGCCGCTGGGGCCGAAGAGACGCTCAGCTGGCCAGGGGCGTTGGACCGGCCAGGGGCGATGGACTGCCCAGAGGCGTTGGACTGGCCAGGCATAGGCGTGGCCGGTGCGGGCGCGGCCACCGTCGGAGTGCTCACCGTCGTCGCCGCTGACGGCCGGGTGGTCGGCGCGGCCGACCGTGGTGATCGGCCGGGTTGCGCCGGGTGAGTCTGCGGCCGCGGCGCCTGGAGCGCGGTCGGCGCCGGGGTGGGCCTGGTCGCCGGCGGCGAGGTCGCCGGGCGGGCGGGCGCCGCCAGGCCGGTGACACCGGCGACCGCGACTGAGGTCGCGCTGATGGCGGCTTGGGCGGCAACCCCCGCCCCGGTCAACGATGGCGCCGCGCCAAGGAATGGCGTGCCAACCAGCCACGACGTCGGGCCCATCGCCCAACGCAGCTTAGGCGCGGAGATGCGCAAGAACGCGCGGACGACGTCGGGGTCGAACTGGCTGCCGCTGCCTCGCACCAATTCTTCGAGCGCCCGTTGTCGTGTCATCGCGCGCTTATACGCGCGTGGCGCCGTCATCACCTCGAACGCGTCGGCGACGGCGACGACCCGCCCTGCCAGCGAGATGTCCCGACCGGAAAGCCCAGCAGGGTAGCCGGTTCCGTCGAACCGCTCGTGATGCTCGGCGATCGCCAGCCCCCATTCGCCGAGCCATGGAAGCAGCGCGCCGGCCAACCGAGCGCCTTGCGTCGGGTGGCTGCGCATGGCATCCCATTCCGCGCTGGACAACTTGGCAGCCTTGTTCAATGTGGCCGCGGGAACCGCCAGCTTGCCGATGTCGTGCAGCAGCGCTGCCCATCGGAGTCGGTCGACCGACGCGGTGGGCAACCGCATTTCTGCGGCGATGAGGTCGGTGTAAACGCGCACTCGTTCAGAGTGTCCGCGGGTGTGCCGGTCGTGAGCGCGAAGTGCGCCGGCGAGAGCGAGGATGCGCTCTGCGGCGTCGGCAGGTGCCGATGACTGCGTCGCAGCAGTCCCGACGCCGTCGGCGTTTCCGACCGCTGACCGCAGCTGCCGCACGTCACCCGCGCGGCGCGCGACGGCGAGCCGGCTCGGCGCCCGGCCGGGGAAGAGCACCGCCATGTCGCACAAGGCGGCGAGCGGCGCCAGGCGTTTGGTGAGTCGGTCGACCAGCCACATCGCGGCGAGCGAACCGGCCAAGATGGCGGCCCACCAGGCCAGCCGGACGAAAAGGCCGCTCGTGCCATCCGGAGCCGGCAGGAGCCTGCTCAAAACCGCCATTGTCGTGACCGAGCCGCTGAGCGGCCCGAGAATCATCGTTGTGCGCAGCAGCATGGCCGCGGCGCGGCGCCGCTGCCACCGTTCCTCTGCCCCTGGATGCGGTGCGCAAGGAGGACTGTCGCGACGCGACCGACCGTCTCGTCGACGAGTCCCGCTCGCCATCGCCGCCTCTCACGACACCAGTCCTGTGATCGTCGGCATCGGCGAATCGGCTGACCCGCTTTAGTCGCGGTGACGCGGGAAATGTCGAAGAACGATTATGCGATCCCGTCGCCGACCGCGCGCGTTGCTGTGACGCTGTCGGCGCAACCGCAACCGAACTCGTCACAATCGACGACCATGTGATGCAGCTCAGGAGGCGTCGAGCACTCGGGCGACATGCAATGGAGGTCGCCGACCGCGTGCCGGACCAGAGAGTCGTGGCAATGCTCAAGATCGTCGTTGCACCAGCGGCAGCGCACGACTGACAGCTCCGCCGCGATCAGCGCGGTGTTGCCGGCCGGACGGTGTTCACGCGCCGAGACGGCGACCGCCACGTTGCGATGGTTGGTCATGTCCCTGAAAGTAAGCCGCCGGCGCGGATTTTCGGAGTTGCGACGCGCGCGAAACCGTGAGTTTCAGCCGGACGGCGGAGATCGGCGTCGTCCGAGTAGCTGACGCAGGCTTGCACTTTCGGCGAACCGCTCAAGAAGATCGCGGGGGGACTCGTAGATCTCCACGGCTCCAGCCGCCTGGAGCTCGGTTGCGGCGAGGCCGCCGCTGGTGAGGCCGATGCAGCGAATGTCGAGCTTGGCCGCCGCCTCGACGTCCCACACCGAGTCGCCGACGAACACCGCGCTCGTCGGCGCGAGACCAGACTGGTCCAGCGCCGCCTGCAAGATGTCGGGCGCAGGTTTGCTGCGCTGCGCGTCAGCGGAGCTGGTGGCCGCTGTGATGACGTCGTCGCAGTCGAGGGTCGCGCGCAGTTTCGTCAACTCGCTGTGCGACGCGGACGACGCGAGGACCACCGAAAGGCCTTCGTCGGCGCACGCGTGCAGCAGTTCCGGGGCGCCAGGGAGCGGTCGCAGCCGATCCCAGTACGTCGAGTAAAGCGTGCTTTTCGCGGTGTGCAGGGCGTGCTGCGCCTCGTCGTCCAGTTGGTCGCCGTTCGGCGTCTCGTGCTGCGCCAAGAGCTGCCGGAGAATTCGGTCGGAGCCCATGCCGATCGCCCGGTGGATGTGCGCCATCGGGACGTCGAGGTCGAGCTGGCGAAGCGCTTGCCACCAGCAGACGGTGTGCAGGTACGTGGTGTCGACCAGCGTGCCGTCGACGTCGAACAACACGCCGGCGCTCATGTCGAATCCATCGACTTGGTGGCTTTTTGCATCGCGTCGTAGAGCAGCTGCGCGGTGTCGGAGATCGCCTTGGCCGCGAAGGTGCTGGTCAGCAATCTCGTCGACTTGGGCGTGAGCACCAAACCGGCCACCAGTCCGGTGGCGACCCACTGCGCAAGGCAGAAGGGGCAGGTGATGAGCTCTCCAGTCGCGTGCCGCAGGCCGTGCCCTCGCACTTCCTCGGACAACTCCGCCTCACCCGATTGCCCGACGAACTTCGTGAACGGCGCGCGAAACGGGCTGAGCACGGGGTCCTTGGCGATCATTCGGCTCAGTTTGTGCGTCGCCAGTCCGACGAGAAGGAGATCGCCGGTGCTCACCCGCTGCGGCATCGAGCGACCCAACAGCTTGGCGACCACCGCGGCCGCGGTGGCGCCGCCGGTGTAGATCGAGATGAGCGCCAGGTAGCCGCCAAGCGGACGCTCTTGGCCCGCGCTGTACTCCTCCTTCACCCGCGAAAGCCAACGACGGGCAAGCGGCACGACGGCCAAGGACGAGCGGCGGGATCCTGGCAACGCGGTCGATGCGGTCGACGCGGTCGACGCGGTCGACGCGGTCGACGCGGTCGATGCCGTCGAAGTCGTTGATGCTGGCGACGAGGCCACGTTCGCGCTCCATCCTTCGGTTCGGGCGTCTCGCCCGTTGCGTACCCACTGCGGTTGGCGAACCACACGGCGATCCGCACGGCGATCCGCACGGCAATCCGCACGGCAATCCACGCGGCAATCCACACGGCAACCCTGAAAGGCCGCCCGTCTGCGGCGTGGGTTCGGCACTTGCGGCATCGGGTATCTCACCGGCGGGAGCTTCAGCGGCCCTGGAGACACAATGGAGCACTGGATTGCCGCGGTGGTCGCGTCGATCGTCGGTGTGGTGATGGTGGCGGTCGTCATCTTCGTCAGCTTCAAGCTGGCCGGTCCCGCGCCCCGATACACCTTCACGAACCAGCCGACAGTGGCGACAGTCGCGACGGTGGCCTCGCTCTCGCCGCCGCGTTAGAAACAGCTCGAGTCTGGGCAGATGGCGGGTCAACGGCCCGTGGGCGGCGGGTGACGGTGATCGGTGACAATCGGCGACGACGAAGGGGGGTAGGGCAGGATATGGAGCAGTCACATCACGACGTCGGGGCGATGATTCCCCTGACGGCGGAGCAATACCGGCGGGCGGCGCTGGCGGTTTGCGCGCAAGCGCATGACGTGGAGGACGCCGCGCTGCTGCTTGACGCGCTTGGTCTGCGGACCGCGATGCGTGCTGTCGCGATTCCGGCCTGAGCTTTCCCCTTGCCACCGCGGTGCTGCCGATCGGCGCACGGCGGTTGCTCCGTGTGGCCGAACGCAATCGAGACGTATCGGCGGTTGGTTTTGCCGCTCGGAGGGTCGACGCTTGTCGACGGGGGTGACAAGGGATTGCTCCGCACGCTCGTGGTTGCGGGGTCGACGGCGATCGACGCGAGGTGGACACGTGACCACTGAGGTGCGTCGACTCGCGACCGCGAGGCGAGCCGAGCGAACCGTCGCCGACGACGACGACCGCCAGGTGGTTCCCCTCGACGCCGCGCAGTCGACCGCGGCGACGATCGCCGCGTGCGCCGCCGCTTTGCCGGACGTGCTGACCGACCCCCGGCAGCCCAGACTGTTGTTTCAACCCATCGTCGATCTGGCCAAGGGAAGCGTGGCCGGCTACGAGGCGCTGGCCAGGTTTGACGCTCCGATCGAGGCGACCCCCGACAAGTGGTTCGCGGCCGCGGCTCGCGCCGGACTGGGCCCTGCGTTGGAAAGCCGGGTTGTGCGCGCCGCGCTCGCCGCGCGCGAGTCGCTTCCCGCCAACTGCTTCTTGACGGTCAACGTCACGCCGCGCGCGCTGACCAGCGCCGCGGTCATGGACGAGTTCTTGCGTGGTGGCGAGCTCACCGGGCTGTTCGTGGAGCTCACCGAAGAGCAAGCGATCTCCGACCCCGACGCGATGCGGCGCGATCTGGCCCGGCTGCGCGACCGAGGGGCGATGATCGCGCTTGACGACGCCGGTTCCGGTTACTCGGGTTTGCAGCGCCTGCTCGCGCTCGGGCCGGAGCTGATGAAGCTGGATCGCTCGTTGGTCGACGGAATCGATCAGGACGAAGCCAAGCGGGCGTGTGTCGAGATGCTGATCGTGTTGGCCCGTCGCCTCGGCGCGTGGTTGCTGGCCGAAGGCGTCGAGCGCGCCGGCGAACTGCGCGAGCTGATCAACCTCGGCGTTCCGTTGGCCCAGGGCTACCTGCTTGCCAGGCCCGAGCCGCCGTGGGCCTCTCTCGGCGCGCGAACCACCGCTCAAATAAGGGTTTCCGCCCGCGCCGCTTGGAGCCGCGGCCAGATCGCGGCGCTTGTCGAGCCGGTGCTGCTCGTGCCGGCCGAGCACGCCGAGCTGATCCGCGCTTCTGGATATCGCAGTCTGGCCCAAGGCGGCCCAGGGGAGCCGCAGGGACTCGTGGTGTTCCTCGACGAGGACGGCCGACCCACATCGCTCGCGGTGCGTGACGACGACACGGACACCGTTCGCGAAGTCGAGCTCACGCTGCGCTTGAACATCACCACGGCCATCAGCGACGCCACCCCAAGGTGCCTGGCTCGCCCCGCCGCGCAGCGATTCGATCCGGTCTTGTGCACACACGACGACGGGACGGTGGCGGGCGCGGTGCGGATGGAGCGCGTCATCGGCTGGCTCGCCGAGCGCTAGTCGGCCTCGCCGCGCCGTACGATGACGCTGTGGCCCAAGAGGCGACCCAAGCGCCGCGTTGGCTGGACGACGATGAACAGCGCGTCTGGCGGTCCTTCCTCGCCGCCACCCAACTGCTTGCCGACCGGCTGGACCAGGAACTGCAACGCGATTCCGGCATTCCGCACACCTACTACGAGGTGCTCGTCCGGCTGTCCGAAGTGCCGGGGCGCCGACTGCGGATGAGCGAACTCGCGGATCGCTCGCTGTCCTCGCGCAGCCGGTTGTCGCACGCGGTGGCCCGCCTGGAGCAGGCGGGATGGGTGCGCCGCGAGACGTGCGCCACTGACCGGCGCGGCCAACTCGCCGTCCTCACCGACGAAGGCTTCGCGGCGCTGGCCGCCGCCGCGCCTGGCCACGTCGAGGGCGTCCGGCAGCATCTGTTCGACCAACTCAGCCCTGCGCAGGTGCGCCAGCTTGGCGAGATTTGCGACGCGATTGCCGCCCACCTGCGTGCGGTCGACGACCGCGCGCGGCCGGTCTGCTGAGCATGCACCCGCGCCGACCAGGTCGGCGTCTTCTTGGTTGTGAACACATCACGCACGACGCGAGCGCTGGCGATCGCGTCCCTCTCGGTTGTCGCCCTTGCCGCGTGCTCTAGCGCGCCCGAAAGCAACGGGGGGCAAAACGCTCATCCGCAAAGCGGCGCGGCTTCGAACACCGCGGCCGCCACCGCTGCTGTCACCGCGGCCACGCCCGCGCCGACCGTGACGCAGCCGCCGACGGCGACACAGGGGCAGCGCCCCGCCCCGAACACGCCTGCGGGGCAGCCGGCGCCGGCCGGATTCGCCGTCCAGTCGGTCACCTTCGTCTCGGCCGCCACCGGCTTCGCGCTCGGAATCGCGCCGTGCGGCGCCGCCCGCTGCAGCACCCTCGTGGGGACGGTGGATGCGGGCCGAACGTGGCGTTTGATCGGTCATGTCGGCCCCGCGCTCAACGGCGCGGACCTCGGGGTCACGAAGATTCGTTTCGCCACGACCCAGGACGGGTGGGTGTTCGGCCCGCAGCTTTGGTCGACGCACGACGGTGGCCAGTCGTGGCGGCAGGCCAGCCAGCCGCAGCCGGTCGACGACGTCGAAGCCGCGGCCGGCGTCGCGTACGCGGTCGAGGGCGACCGTTTGCTGCGCGCCCCGGTCGGCTCCGACTCCTGGCAGGACGTGCGGCAGGTCGGTGGCGGGGAGGTCGGCGGCGGGGAGATCGCGCTGCACGGACACGCGATCTGGGTCGTCGAGGCCAACCCGGCCGGCGCCGGCAAGCTGGCGTTCAGCGCCGATGGGGTCAGCTGGCAGCAGCTGCCAGACCCGTGCGCGAGGCTCGGCTCGCCGTGGGCGCTGAGCTCGGTCGCGCCGGTCACCACGGCTGACGTCTTCTTGCTGTGCGGCGGTGGCGCGGGCGC
>DASVDW010000236.1:0-18594 GCA_036380925.1 Acidothermaceae bacterium | reverse complement strand
GTCCTCGTCGTCCGACAAACCGGAAAGCGCCTCGGAAAGCGCGGCGTTTCGGCGCTCCTGCATGCGCTGCTTCATCCGCCGTCCGGCAGCGGTCGGTTCCACCAACGCGGCGCGACCATCGCGAGGGTCGGGCACCCGGCGGATCAGCCCCGCGTCGTCCAACTTGCCGATGACTCGCGACAACATCGTCGGGTTGACGTCCTCGACGGCGGCAAGCTCACCGATCCCGATCGAGCCGTGGCGGACGACGGCGGCCAGGATCCACGCTTGCGTCGGCGTCAGGCGCCGGTCGCGCGCGGCCGCGGCGAGATGGCGCTCGAGCCGGCCGACCGCGGCGCGCAGTCGCGCGACGTTCGCCGCCTCCATGACGCCTCCACACATAGTTGCCTACCGGCAAGCATACGTCTCGGCCGCCCACTTCCCCAGTCGCAAAAGATCGGATACATTATCCGCACATCGACGAACCGGAGATTGCCATGTCGCAACGCGTCTGGGACCCCTTCCTCACCGGGCAAGATCGCGCGCACCTCGCCGTGGCGAAGCCGAAGGTGGAGCGCGGATTCGGCCTGCGACCCGCTGTGCTGTCCGTGGACAACTACCGCGCGGCGATCGGAGACGAGCCCAAGCCGATCCTGGAGTCGATCAAGGAGTGGCCGAGCAGCACCGGTCTTGCCGGTTGGCAGGCTCTCGAGCGGATCAGCGAACTGTTCGCGACCGCCCGCGGGTGCGAGATTCCGGTCATCCACGTCACCGGTCTGAGCGAGGCGGAGTCGGGCATGGCGGGCTGGCGGCCCGGTCGCAAAGTCGCCGGTAACGCGCATGCGGCGGACGACGACAAGAAGCGCCGCCGCTACGACATCGTCGAGCAGGCCGCGCCATTGCCGGGCGAGGTCGTGCTGAAGAAGACAGCGCCCAGCGCCTTTTTTGGCACGCCCCTCGCCGCGTATTTGATCGGACAAGGGATCGACACCCTCATCGTGTGCGGTGAGGCGGTCAGCGGGTGCATCCGCGCCACGGTCGTCGACGGTTGCAGTTATCGCCTTCGCATGGTCGTCGTCGAGGAGTGCGTGTACGACCGGCACGAGGCGACGCGCGCGATGAATCTGTTTGACATGGATCAGAAGTACGCCGACGTGATCTCGCTCGACGAGGTGAGCGAGTGGATGCGCAACTACGCGAAGAACTAGGCATTTTCCACAGCCACTTCGATCGGTGACCCAGCAGATTCGCTGATTTCACTAGCGTCTTCGGCATGCCCGCCGGAACGCTCCCGCCCATCGCCGGCGACCCCCTCGCGGTCAACGAAGCCGCGCGGACGTTCGAGGCGACCGCCAAGTGCGTCGCGGAGACGTCGTCCAGGCTTCGATCGCTGACGGGGACGTCCTGGCGCGGTCCGGCGTCCGTCCGCGCGAGCGTCCGTACGGCGACGTTGCCCCAAAAACTCGACAAGGTTGTCACGTCTTACGCGTCGGCGGGGGCGGCGTTGCGCGGTTATGCGTCCTCGCTCGCCGAGACGCAGGCACGGTCAGCGGCGGCGATACGGGCAGCTGCCACGGCGCAGGCCGAGGTCGCACGACTGCGCGTCGAGCAAGCGGCCGCTCCGCCTGACGCGTCGCCGCGGTACGACGCGTCGATTTCCGAGGCGGAAACGCGATTCTCGCGCGCTGTCGCGTCAAACGAAGCCGCGCGCGAAGACCAGCGGCGCGCGGCGTCTGCCGCCACCCGGCGGCTCCATGAGGCGTCGGCGAAGGGTGTCAAGAATCAGCCGTGGTGGCGGCACGTCGTCACCAGCGCGGCGCGATTCGCGTCATTGACGTGGACGTCGTCGCTGCGCGTCGTGGCGCGGGTCGCGACGTCCATTTCGGCGCTTGCAGGGCTGGCCGCGTTGGCGATGTCGATCGCCGGGCTGGTGTTCCCGCCACTCGTCGGAGCGGCCGCCGTTCTCGAGACGATCTCGTTGGTGAGCGCCGTGATGGCGACCTGCGCCGACGCGAGTCTGGCGGCGGCCGGCCGCGGCTCGTGGAAGTCGGTTGCCGTTGACGCGGTGGCGCTCGCGCCGTGGGCAGGCTCGAAGCTCGTCGGCAAGGCTGCGCGACTTCTAAGTAACCCAACTCGCGTGGCGGCAAACACGGTCCCTCGCGCTGAGGGCGCGACGGCGAGCTACCCGGTGGTGCTCGAAAAAGGTGCCAAAACGCGTTCGATCAATTTCCGTCCGACGACGGCCGACCCGAACTGGGGCTTGCGACGAGGACACGTTCGCAAGCACATCTTCGGGCCAGGTCCCTCGCCCCTTGTCGAGTTGGATCCCGCCGGTACCACAGACAGGTGGCGCGACCTGATCCAAGAGCTCGCGAGCCGCCCCACCACGGCGAGACGAGCGGGTGGAATCGAGGAGATCGTCGGCGTCTTCGCCAAGGCCGACGGCAGCGGTACATTCAAACTGGGTATCAGGCTCTCGCGAGTTGCTGATGGCTCGTTCGATCTCGTGACACTCTTGACGAGGCAATGATGGCGGACAACTACACCTGCCCGGTGTGCCAGTACCCAGGGCTCTCGGCCCGGCCGTACGCCACGTGGCCCCCTCCCGCCAACCTTGAGATTCGACCGCCATATGAGGACTGGCTTGGAGCCCCTTCCTACGAGGTTTGCCCGCGGTGCGGGTTCGAATTCGGCAACGACGACAACCCAGGCACGGCGGAGCCACTGTCGTTCGAGACCTACCGAGCACAGTGGAAACGTGAAGGCTGCCGAGTCTTCGACCCGGCGTTGATCGCCGCGCGTTCGCGTCATCACGCGACGACGCAAGGCTAGGAGCACACGAGGCCAATCTCGTTACGCCATTACGGGTCGAGCTGCGATCGCGGTCGTTGTCGGTACCCGTGGCCGGCGGCGCTGACCCAGACGATCGTGCCGTCGGCTTCGAGGCGTGGTCTCCATCGGCCGTGGGTTTTCAAACGGTGATGCCGCCGACACAGCATCAGCATGGTCGCCGCGCTGGTGCGCCCGCCCCGCTGATAGGGGACGCCGTGGTCGGCATCGCACACCGTCGCGGGCCGGTTACAGCCGACCATCGCGCAGACCCGGTCGCGCGCGATCAGATAGTCGGTCAGCCGCTTGGGCGGCCGGTAAGTCGTGCGACCGAAATCAAGCAGATAACCGCTGACCGGGTCGGTGACGAGACGCCGCCAGCTGGCGTCGGCGGCCAGCTCTCGGGCGACCTGCGCCGGGATCGGCCCGTACCCGTCGAGCTGGGCCGGGTTGTCGGCCAACCCGAACAGGCTGGCCGCGTCGATGACCACCTGCACCTCCACCCGCCGGCCGTGCGCTTTCGGCAGCCGCCGATCGGCCAGCGCCGCGTGCGCCAACGCCACGAGCGCGTCGACCCGGCGTGCTCCGATGCCGACCCCGCTGCGGCGTCCGCCCTCCGCGGCATGCCGGGCCCGGGCCAGGGTGTCGATCGCGGAGAACAACGCGCGGGCGTCGACCGCGGCCATCGTCGCCTCCACCGCCGCCATCCCGTCGTCCAGCGGGATCAACCGCACATCGCGCTCGGCCATCGCGCGCCGGTGGCGGGCCAACGCCACATCGGGGCGCAGCACCGCGACCGCGCGCCGCAACTTGCGCCGCAGATCGCCGACCGCCCGGTCGCCCGCGCCCGCCAGCACCTTCGACTCGACCTCGGCGATCTGATCGGCGTCGAGCAGCGCCACCTCCTCGACCACGGCCAACGCGTGCCGCCAACTCAGCTCGCCGAACTCCAACGCCTCACGCGTGGCAGGCAGCGACCCGACGATTGCCCTCGCGGCGTGGACCCGATTGTGCGCCGCCCGGGCGGAGACATTGATCGCGGCGGCGACCTCCTCGACCGCCCAGTCATCCTTCTCCGCCGGCCTCAGCCCGGCGGCCGCGACCAGCGCCTCCTGCTGCCGGGCGGACAACCACGCGTGCTGCCGCTCCCACGCCTGCACCAACCGCACCCGCTCGAAGTCATCGAGCGACGCCGGGTCGATCGAGCACAACAACTGCATCGCCTCAGGACCCGGTGGCAGCTCGACAATCCACGAGAACAACGAGCCGGCCGGCGCGTCGACCCCATCGTCGACCACCTCAACGGCGGGCGTCGCGAACAACATGTCGACAATCTAACGACCACCACCGACACTTTTTCCTTAGCCGCCAAGGTTGTTTGCCGTTGTTCAGCGGACGACGTGACCTGGGTGAAGTAACCTGCCTTCTCGTGCCCCATGCCTCGTCTAGCCGGTTGCTGCTCGACCGACTGCGCGCCGCCGGATTGCGCGACGTCACGGCAATCGAGCCGGTCGAAGGTGGGATGGCCGCGCTCGCCGGTGTCGCCACCCGCGGAAGCGGCCAGCCGCTGTTCGTCAAGTCGTTCGTCGACGTTCCCGCCGACGACCTGTTCGCGGCCGAGGCGCAAGGGCTGCAGGCGTTGCGCGAACGCGGTGGGATCGCCACGCCCGAGGTCGTCGTGGCGACACACGACGTTCTTGTCTTGCAGGTCCTTCGGCCTCGCCCGGCCGAGCCGTACTTTTGGGAGCAGGCCGCCCACGCGCTCGCCCGGCTGCACACCTCGACCCGGCACGACAGATTTGGCTGGGAGCGCGACAACTGGCTCGGCCGCCTCCGGCAGGAGAACACGTGGAGCGACGACGGGCACGAGTTCTTCGCCGAGCGGCGCCTGCTTCGCTGGTTGCGCGAGCCACGCGTCCACACCGCGTTGGACGACGCGGATCGGCGCGCGCTGGAGCTGCTGTGCGAGCGGCTGCCGGAGCTTCTGCCGGCCAGGCCGCCCTGCCTCACCCACGGCGACTGTTGGGCGCACAACGTCCTCGCCACCGACGACGGCCACCCCGCGTTCATCGACCCGGCGGTCTCCTACATGTGGGCCGAGGTGGACCTGGCGCACATGTGGTGCACACCGCACCCGCCTGAGGCGAGGCGATTCTTCGATGTGTACGCCGAACTCACCGGCCTCGACGCCGGTTGGCGGGAGCGGATGCCGCTCATCCAACTGCGCCAGCACCTCGCCGTGATCGCCCAATTCGACGACGACTGGGGCGCCGCGGAGCAGGTCCGGGCCACCGTCAAGCCGTTTCGCGCGCCCGCCTAGAGATCGGTCAGTCGCTCCGACAGGTATGACACTACGGAGTCGATGCCGATCCGCTCTTGCTTCATCGAGTCACGCTCGCGAATCGTCACCGCGTTGTCATCCAGGGTTTCGAAGTCGACCGTGACGCAGTACGGCGTGCCGATCTCGTCCTGGCGCCGGTAACGCCGACCGATCGCAGACGCGTCGTCGAACTCGACGTTCCAACGCCGCCGCAGCTCTGCCGCCAGATCACGCGCCTTGGGCGACAAGTCGGCGTTGCGCGACAACGGCAGCACGGCCACCTTGACCGGCGCCAGCCGAGGGTCGAGCCGCAACACCGTGCGCTTTTCCATCTGGCCCTTGGCGTTCGGCGCTTCGTCCTCGCTGTACGCGTCGCACAAGAACGTCAGCACGCAGCGGTCAACACCGGCCGCCGGCTCCACCACGTACGGGATCCAGCGCTCCCCCGACTCCTGGTCGAAGTAGGAGAGGTCGACGCCCGAGGCCGCGCCATGCGAGCGCAGGTCGAAGTCGGTGCGGTTGGCGATGCCCTCAAGCTCCGCCCACTCAGCGCCTTGGAAGCCGAAGTGGTACTCGATGTCGACGGTGCGCTTGGAATAGTGCGACAACTTCTCTTTCGGGTGTTCGTACAGCCGAAGCATGTCGCGCTGAATGCCCAACCCCACATACCAGTCGAATCGGGTGTCGATCCAGTACTGATGCCACTCTTCGTCAGACCCCGGCTTGACGAAGAACTCCATCTCCATCTGCTCGAACTCGCGCGTGCGGAAGATGAAGTTGCCCGGCGTTATCTCGTTGCGGAAACTCTTGCCCTGCTGGGCGATTCCGAACGGCGGCTTCTTGCGCGACGACTGCTCGACGTTCTTGTAGTTGACGAAAATGCCCTGCGCGGTCTCGGGCCGCAGATAGGCAAGGCCAGACTCGTCCTCGACCGGACCGAGATAGGTTTTCAGCAGGCCGTTGAACATCCGCGGCTCGGTGAAGGCGCCCTTCGTGCCGCAGTTCGGGCAGTTGACGTCGGCCAACCCGTTCGCCGGCGGGCGACCGTGCTTGTCGGCATACGCCTCTTCGAGATGGTCGGCGCGGAACCGCTTGTGGCACGACATGCACTCGGTGAGCGGGTCGACGAACGCCGTGATGTGCCCCGAGGTCTGCCACACGATCGGATTCAGGATGACGCAGGAGTCGAGCCCGACGATGTCGTCACGCTCATGCACCATCGACTTCCACCATTGGCGCTTGACGTTGTTCTTCAGCTCAACGCCGAGCGGGCCATAGTCCCACGCCGCGCGCAGGCCACCGTAGATCTCGCTGCTGGGGAAAACCAAGCCCCTGCGCTTGCTGAGGTTGACGATGGTGTCGAGTCGGTCGTCACTCTTGCTCTTTGCGGCCACGGAGGTCTCCATCCGGCTGGCGGTCGGTGAGGCGCCCTAGCGTATCGGGCCGCCGCCGCACGATCATCAGCGGTGTGGCAACAGATCTCTACATCTCCCTCGACGTCGAGGCCGACGGCCCGATTCCCGGCCCGACCGGGTGGGGCTACTCGATGCTGAGTCTGGGCGCGTGCGTCGCCGGCACGATGGACGACGGGGGCTTCCATCGCGTCGACCCAACAGCCGACACCTTCTACGTCGAACTGAAGCCCATCTCGGACGACGTGACGCCCGCGGCGCTCGCCGTCTGCGAGCCGGCCCTCTCCATGACGCGGGCTGAGCTGCTGACACGCGGCGCCGAGCCGACCAAAGCGATGCGCGACCTCGTCGAGTGGGTGCGCGCGGCGGAGGGCAAGCACGGCGGCCGGGCGGTCGCGGTCGGCTGGCCGTCGTCATGGGATTTCGGGACGTGGGTGTTTTGGTATCTCACGCGCTTCGCCGGTGAATCGCCGTTCAGCCATGGCCAGCACCGCGACATCCGCGATGTGCTGGCCGCCCGCCACGCCGTCCCGGTGCGCGGCCTGACCAAGCGGGCGGTGCCACGGCGCCTGATGCCGAAGCGCAGGCACACTCACCACGCCCTGGACGACGCGATCGAGCAAGCCGAGCTGTTCGCCAACGTGATGACGAGCGACTAGCCGACCGCGGGGTCCGGCAGCGCTCCTCCATAGCGGCGGTCCCGCGAGGCGTAGATCTCGATGGCCCTCCACAACTCGCGCCGGTCGAAGTCGGGCCACAGCGTGTCGAGGAAGACCAGCTCCGCATAGGCGGACTGCCACGGCAAGAAGTTCGAGGTCCGCTGCTCGCCCGACGAGCGGATGAACAGGTCCACGTCTGGCATGTCGGGCTCGTCGAGATAGCGGGCGAACAGCTTCTCGTCGACGCGCTTGGGGTCGAGCCGTCCCTCGGCGACGTCATAAGCCAACGCGCGCGCCGCGTCGGCGATCTCCGCCCGGCCCCCGTAGTTGACGCACATCGTCAGGTTTATGACGTCGTTCTCGATGGTCATCTCCTCTGCGACCTCGAGCTCCTTGATGACGCTGCCCCACAATCGCGGACGTCGCCCGGCCCAGCGCACCCGCACGCCAAGGCTGTTCAGATGGTCGCGCTGGCGGCGGATCGTGTCGCGATTGAAACCGAGCAAGAAGCGGACCTCGTCGGGCGAGCGCTTCCAGTTCTCGGTGGAGAACGCGTACGCCGAGATCCACTTCACCCCAGCCTCAATCGCGCCCTCGACGACGTCGATCAGCACCGCCTCGCCATGCTCGTGCCCAACGGTGCGGGGCAAGCCGCGCGCCTTCGCCCATCGACCGTTTCCGTCCATCACGATTGCGACGTGCCGCGGCGTCAACTCCGGCGGGATGGCCGGCGGCCGCGCGCCGGAGGAATGCGGCGGGGGCGGGGCGAAGCTTCGTCGTGCGGGCATCAGGCGTGTTCGACCAGACGCAGCGAACGGATCCCGCGCTCTAGGTGCCATTGCAGATACGCGGCGGTCAACCCGCTGGCCTCGCGCCGATGGCGGATCTCGCTTGCGTCGGCTGTCGGCCAATCACCGTCCAGCAACGCGACCAGCAAGGCCACTGACTCAGCGGTCGGCGTCGCCGACCCGGCCGGCCTGCAATCGCCGCACATCGTTCCGCCTCCCGCGACGGAGAACCAGCGATGCGGGCCGGCCGCGCCACACCGCGCGCACTCCGCCAAGGCGGGTGAGTAGCCAGCCACCGCAAGCGCGCGCAGCACGAACGCGTCGAACACCAGGCGCGCGTCGTGGGTCTCTTCGGTGAGCGCGCGGAGCGCGCCGACCAGCAGCAGATAGAGGCGCAGCGACGGCTCCCGCTCCTCGGCGGTCAACCGTTCGGAGGTCTCCAGCATCGCCGTTCCGGCCGTGTACCGCGGATAGTCGGCCACCAGCCGATCGCCAAACGCGTCACGCGTCTCGACCTGGGTGACGATGTCGAGCGAGCGGCCGGCGTACAGCTGCACGTCGACGTGGGAGAACGGCTCCAGGCGCGCCCCGAACTTCGACTTGGTGCGCCGCACCCCTTTCGCCACCGCCCGAACCCGCCCGGTGCGCCGGGTGAGCAACGTGACGATCCGGTCCGCCTCGCCCAGCTTCTGGGTGCGCAGCACGACCGCATCGTCGCGATACAGGTTCACTCGCTCATTGTCCCCGAAACATCAGCAGATCACGGGTTGCGCCGCGTGATGTCGGCGGTGAGCACGAGCGCGAACGCTCATCCCGACGCGGAACGCGCCCGGTTGACCGCGCTGACGACCGCCTTCAATGAAGCGGTCACGATGTTCGGGTCGACTCCGACGCCCCACAGCACCTGGTCGTCCACGACGCACTCGAGGTAGGCGGCGGCACGAGCGTCCCCGCCGGCGGACAGCGCGTGCTCGGCGTAGTCGAGCACCCGCACGTCGACCCCCAGTGTCGAGAGCGCTTCGACGAAGGAGGCGATCGGACCGTTGCCCGAGCCGTCGAGCAGCCGAGTCTCGCCTTCGAAACGCACCTCGACGGACAGCGCGTCCTTCTCGTCGACCGCGGCCGACGTGTGGTGCGCGAGCAGCGCCAACGGTGCCGAGCGGGTCAGGTACTCGGACTCGAAGATCTTCCACATGTCGGACGGCGAGATCTCGCCGCCCTCGGCGTCGGTGTGCGCCTGCACAACCCGGGCGAACTCGATCTGCAGCCGACGCGGCAGTTCGAGTTGATGCTCGTTCTTCATCAGGTAGGCCACGCCGCCCTTGCCGGATTGGCTGTTCACCCGGATGACCGCCTCATACGACCGGCCGACGTCCTTCGGGTCGATCGGCAGGTACGGAACCCCCCACGGGTGATCGTCGATGGCCACGCCCGCGGCGTCGGCCTCCGCCTGCAGCGCCTCGAAACCTTTCTTGATCGCGTCTTGATGCGATCCGGAGAACGCGGTGTAGACGAGATCGCCCGCGTACGGGTGCCGCGGGTGCACCGGGAGCTGCGTGCAGTACTCGACGGTGCGCCGCACCTCGTCGATCTCGGAGAAGTCGATCTGCGGGTCGACACCCTGGCTGAACAGGTTCATGCCGAGCGTGACCAGGTCGACGTTGCCGGTGCGCTCGCCGTGCCCGAACAGGCAGCCTTCGATGCGATCGGCGCCCGCCATCACCGCGAGTTCGGACGCCGCGACCGCGCAACCGCGGTCGTTGTGCGGGTGCACCGAAAGGCAGATGAACTCGCGCCGCGACAGATGCCGGCCCATCCACTCGATTTGGTCGGCGTAGACGTTCGGCGTCGACCGCTCGATGGTCGCCGGCAAGTTGAGGATGATCTCGCGCTCGGCGTCGGGCTGCCAGACGTCCATTACCGCTTCGCAGATTTCGACGGCGAAATCCAACTCGGTGTCGATGAAGATCTCGGGCGAGTACTCGTAGCCGAACACCTTGGTCGAACCGAGGTGCTGCTCGGCGAATCGCATCACGTGGCGGGTGCCCTCGACCGCGAGGGCGACCGTCTCGGCTTTGCTGTTGTGGAAGACGACGCGCCGAAACAGCGGGGCGGCGGCGTTGTAGAGGTGCACGGTCGCGCGTGGGGCGTCGATCAGCGATTGCACGGTTCGCTCGATCAGGTCTTCGCGCGCTTGGGTGAGCACCGAGATCGTGACGTCGTCTGGGATCTGGTCGTTTTCGATGATGCCGCGGACGAAGTCGAAGTCGGTTTGGCTGGCGGCCGGGAACCCGACCTCGATCTCCTTGTAGCCCATCTTGACGAGCAGCTGGAACATGGTCAGCTTGCGGGCCGCGCTCATCGGGTCGATCAGGGCTTGGTTGCCGTCGCGCAGGTCGGTCGAGAGCCACCGCGGCGCCTGGCTGATCGTCTTGGTCGGCCAGGTGCGGTCGGGCAGATCGACAGGGGCGAACGGCCGATAACGGTCCACCGGCATGCCGCTAGGGCGTTGAAAGTTCGGATGATGTGCACTCACTGCTGCTCCTCGGATGTTCGCGGATTGGCCAACCGGCCGGCACGCAGCAATCCCGCGACGAGGAGACCGGCCTAGAGGGTCTCGCCGCGGCAGCTAAGGAGCAGGTTGCGCAACATCGGCCACGACTATACAGGGCCGGTGATCAGGGCGCGCGGCAAACCCCGTTGCAGACGGCGCCGCGGCTCGATAGCAAGGGCACATGCACGTCGTCCCACTCAACGCGGACACCCAGCGCCGGCTCGTCGAGTCGTGGCACTCGCTCCAAGTGGCAACCGACCTCGAGCTGGAGCCGCAGGTGCCTCCGGCGCCGCTCGACGAGGCGTTCGCCTCCGCGCTTTCCGACGACCTGCTCGCCCGGCAAGGCTGGCTGGCGGTCGACGGCGACACGGCGATCGGTTGCGCGCTGCTCGCGCTGCCGCTGCTCGACAACCCGCACCTCGGCTTGCTCGACGTCCGGGTCGACATCGGACGACGCCGCGAGGGCGTCGCGACCGAACTGATCCGGCTCGCCGCGCAGGCCGCGAAGCGGGCCGGACGGCGGACGATCCTCGTTGAGGCGCTCGACGCGACGGCCGGCGACGCCACCTGCGCCGCCCTCGGCGGTCACTCGGCGCTGGGCAGCACCTCGAGCACGCTGTGGTTGGCACGGCTCGATCGAACGCTGGTCGACCGTTGGATCGAGCAGCGTCTCGAACGCGCCGCCGGTTACTCGCTCGTGCGGTGGATTGGCGCCTGCCCCGAGGAGCTGCTGAAGCCTTTCGCGCAGCTTCGTGAGGCGATGGACACCGCGCCCAAGGGAGATCTGGACTTCACGGTCGAGTGGTCGCCGAAGAGCATCCGCGCCGCCGAGGAGGCACACGTGCGCTGCCACCGCCGCAACCTGGTGCTGTGCGCGCGTGACGACGCGACCGGTGACCTGGTGGCCCTGACCGACGTGTTGGCGCCCGCAGGCCGACGCACTCTTGCCTTTCAAGAGGACACCGTCGTTCGACCCGAACACCGCAACCGCGGTCTCGGTCGTTGGGTCAAGGCGGAAATGCTGCGCTGGCTGGCGGAAGAAGAGCCGCAGGTCGAGCAAATCGTCACGTGGAACGCCACCGAGAACGCCGCCATGCGCGGCATCAACACCGAACTCGGGTTCGTTCCCGGCGACACCTGGGCGGAGTGGCAGTTCTCGGTCGACGCGCTGCTCGAGCGGGTGGGCTAGCGGTGGCGCCAGCCCGGCCGGCGCGGCGAGGGCAGGTGGGCGGCGAGGGCGAGGGGCGAGTTTAGAAGCCCAGGCGGCGAAGTTGAGCGGGGTCGCGTTGCCAGTCTTTGGCGACTTTCACCCGTAAATCAAGGAAGATCCGGGCGCCGAGCAAGGCTTCGGCATGCTGCCGGGCTCGGGTGCCGACATCGCGCAGCCGCGACCCGCCCGCCCCGATGACGATCGCCTTCTGACTCGGCCGTTCGACGTACAAGATCGCGTGGACGTCGAGCAGGTCGTCCCGGCCCTCGCGGGGCGCCATCTCCTCGACCACGACGGCCAGGCTGTGCGGCAACTCCTCGCGAACCCCTTCGAGCGCGGCCTCGCGAATCAACTCCGCGATCATCACCTGCTCTGGCTCGTCGGTGAGCTCGCCCTCGGGGTAAAGCGGCGGGCCCTCGGGCAGCTGCTCGATCAGCAGGTCGGCGAGCAGGTCGACCTGGTCGTCGGTGACCGCCGAGACCGGCACGATCTGCGCCCACTCCCCCAGCGTCGAGACCGCGAGCAGTTGCCGGGCGATCGTCGCGCGATCGACGAGGTCGGTCTTGGTGACTACGGCGAACACCGGCGTCCGCCTCAGCTTGGCCAGCTCGGTCGCGAGGTACCGGTCGCCGGGGCCGACCTTCTCGTTGGCGGGCACGCAGAACACCACGACGTCGACTTCCGCCAGCGTCGAGCGCACCAGGTCGTTCAGCCGCTCGCCGAGCAGCGTGCGCGGCTTGTGCAGCCCGGGGGTGTCGACCACCACAAGTTGCGCGTCGGGGCGGTGCACGATGCCGCGAACGGCGTGCCGGGTGGTCTGCGGCCGGTCGCTGGTGATCGCCACCTTGCGGCCGACGAGCGCGTTGAGCAGCGTCGACTTGCCGGCGTTCGGCCGGCCGACGACGCAGGCGAAACCCGAGCGGTGGGAAGACGACACGATGCAGCAGTCTCCCTTATCCGCGGGTCACCCTCCCAGCAGCTTGCCGAGCAAGCCGGTGAGCCCGCCAGAGCCGGACGACGTGGGCGACGCGGTCGGCGACGCGGTAGGTGACGCGGTCGGCGACGCTGTGGAGCCGCCCAAGAGCCCGTCAACCGTGCCGCCGACCCCGCTCACCACGCCGTCGACCGTGCCGCCGACGCCGGACGCGACCTGCTGCAAGGTCCCGGTCAACCCGGCCGTGGCAGATGTCGGGGTCGCGCTCGGGCTCGGCGCCGGAGACTGGCCGCCGCCGCCTCCGCCCGACGAGGTGGCGACCGCGACCTGCGTCGGCCTCGGCGCGGGCGCGGGGCCGTCAGCAGGGGCGCGCGGTGTGGGGATCGGCGACGGCGTCGCAGTCTGCGGTGACGTCGTGGGCGCCGGGCTGTTCGCGCTGCCGGTGTTCGGCCCGGTGACGACGACCTGAGGGGCCGCGCCGACCCAGTCGCCGAAGAGCGCCTGGTGCGTCGGCTGCCGGGCCGGGCCATCGGCCGGCGCGGTCAGACCGCCCGCGCTTCCCGCGACCACGGCGCCCGCGACGCCGCCGAGCACCGCCGTGCCGGCGCCACGCGCGACCGTCGTCGCCACGGCGGGGAATCCGCCGGCCGGCACGGTGCCGACGACCGGGAGCTGCCCGATCCAGCTGGCCGGCCCGAGCGCGCGGCGCAGTCTCGGCGTCGAGACGGCGAGGAACGCGCGGACGACGTCCGGGTCGAAGTGCGTCCCGCTGCAACGCGCCACCTCGCGAAGGGCGACGGCCCGGGAGAACGCGCGCTTGTACGGTCGCGCGGCGGTCATGACCTCGAACGCGTCGGCGAGTCCGACGATCCGGGCGCCGAGGCTGATCTGCTCACCGCGCAATCCGAGCGGATAGCCGCTGCCGTCGAAACGCTCGTGATGTTGCAGGACCACCTCGGCGTGGGCGCCCAGCCACCCGTTGAGCGGCGCCGCGAGCCGGGCGCCGACCTGCGGGTGGAGCCGCAGCGACTCCCACTCCTGCGCGGTCGGCTTGCCTGGCTTGCGCAGCAGTTTTGCCGGCACCTCGAGCTTTCCGACGTCGTGGATCAGCGCCGCCCATCGCAGCCGGTCGCGGTCGGCCGTCGGCAGTTCCATCTCGGCGGCGATCATGTCGGTGAACACCCGCACCCGGTCGCTGTGGCCGCGGGTCACCCGGTCGTGGCGCGCGAGCGAGGCCACGAGCGCGAGGATCGTGGTGGCCGCCTTGACCGGCTCGGTGTCGGGGACGCCCGAGGCCAGCAACTCCAAATGCCGAAGCGACCCCGCTTCGCGCGCGACCCGCCACCGCGTGGGCGCCTCGCCCGGAAACAGGATCGAAAGCTCGAGCAACGCGGCCAGTGGCAACAGCCGGCGAAGCTGCCGGCGGGCCGGCCACGCGACCAGGCCGCACGCCACGACGACCGCGGCCAGCCATCCGAGGCGCGCGGCCGTCGGGTGCGGCGCGGGAATCAGCCTGGTGATGGCGAACGACAGCGCGACGCAGACGCCGACCGGCGCGAACAACACCACGCCGCGCAACGCCAGGGCGACTCCCCTGCGCGATCGCCAACGCGCGTGCCTGTCGTCCACCACCGCAGTGTCGCCGTGCGACAAGCGCAGCGGTAGCGCCGATCGGCGACCTGGCGGTCGACCGATTGAACGAATCGCGCGACGCGACCGGCTTAACCGCCGACCGTCGAGCGCACAGCGCCACCCGGATCGGCGACGACGATGGGCGCGCTCGACCCGAGTTCGGCGACCACAGCGCGGTCGTCGTCGGCGACCGCGTCGGAGTCGGTGACGACGGCGGCCGCCTCCAGCGCTGAGGCGCCGCTCGCGACCGCGATCGCGACTGCGGCCTGCAGCGCGGAAAGTCTCAGCGCGGCAAGCGAAACCGTGGTGGCGACGTACGTGCGGCCGGTGTCGTCGCGCACGGCGGCGCCCTCGGCCGCCGCGTTTCGCGCGCGTGCCGAACGCGCGAGGGTGACCAGCTTGGCGTCTTCCGCGTCGAGCTGCGTGGGGTCAGGCACCGCGCGCCTCCTCCCTCTTCTCCCGGGCCCCCTGCGCACCGGGGTTGTCGCCGACGACGTCTGCGACGGTGAGCCCGGTGTCGGCGCCAGCGCGATCCCCAGCCGCCTCGACGTTGCGGACGACGACGGTGGCGATCCGGTTGCGCCGCCCGCGGGCCCCTTCGGCGACCAGCTCCAGCGGCCCAACCTGGGCGGTGGCACCCGGAATCGGCACCCGGCCAAGGGCTTGCGCGAGCAGGCCGCCGACGGTCTCCACACCGTCGTCCTCTGCCTCGATCTTGACGCCGAACAACTCCTCAAGCTCGTCGACGCCGAGGCGCGCGGTCACCCGCACAGCGGCGTCCGGCAACTGCTCGACGCGCGGCTGCTCGCGGTCGTACTCGTCGGTGATCTCACCGACGATCTCCTCGATGATGTCTTCGATCGTGACGAGCCCCGCCGTCCCGCCGTATTCGTCGACGACGACGGCGACGTGGATGCGTTCCGCCTGCATGTCGCGCAGCAGCTCGTCGACCGGCTTGCTGTCCGGCACGAAGGTCGCGGGCCGCATGATCGACTCGACGCGTTCGCTCGACTCCGACTCGCGGTACTCGTACGTGCGCCTGGCGAGGTCGCGCAGGTAGACGATGCCGACCACGTCGTCCTCGCTCTCACCGACGACGGGGATGCGCGAGAACCCGCTGCGCAACGCGAGCGACATCGCCTGCCGCAACGTCTTGGTGCGCTCGATGAAGACGATGTCGGTGCGCGGCACCATCACCTCGCGCACGATCGTGTCGCCGAGTTCGAAAACCGAGTGGATCATCTGCCGCTCGCCGCTTTCGATGACCTTGCTCGCCTCGGCGAGGTCGACGAGGTCGCGCAACTCGGCCTCACTGGTGAACGGCCCGTCGCGGAAGCCGCGCCCCGGAGTGAGCGCGTTGCCCAGTGCGATCAGCAGCTTCGGCAGCGGGCCGAGCACCGCGGCCAGCCGATACACGACAGGCGCCGATAGCAGGGCGACCCCGCCGGCGTGCAGGCGCCCGACGGTGCGCGGCGAGACGCCGACCGCGACGTAGCTCACGACCACCATCGCCGCCGCCGTGACCAGCACCGTCGACCAGGAATAGTGGAAGTTCTGCACCGCCCAGACCGCCACCATGACGGCGGCGGCCATCTCGCCGACGACCCGCAACAGCAGCACCAGGTTGAGGTAACGCGGCGGCTCGGCGATGACCCGGCGCAGCGCGACCGCGCCGCGTCGACCGTCGCGCGCGAATTCCTCGACCTGCGCGCGGGAGACCCGCGACAGCGCGGTGTCGGCGGCCGCGCACAACCCGGCCACGACGACGAGCACCGCCGCGCCGACCGGAAGTCCGACGTCGCCCGCGGTCACTGCTTCACGCCGGAGTGGCCGGCTCGCCACGCGGCGAGCAGGTCGCGCTGCAGCCCGAACATCTCCCGCTCTTCCTTCGGCTCAGCGTGGTCGTAGCCGAGCAGGTGCAAAATCCCGTGCGTGCAAAGCAATTCCAGCTCGGCTTGCGTGGAGTGGCCGGCCTCCCGACCCTGTCGCTCCGCGACCGCCGGACACAGCACGACGTCGCCGAGCAGCCCGGGTTCGTCGTCCTCGTCGGGCTCGCTGTCGACCCGGCCTGGGCGCAGTTCGTCCATCGGGAACGACAACACGTCCGTCGGGCCCGGCTCGTCCATCCAGCGCTGGTGCAGGTTGGCCATTTCTCCTTCATCGACAAGGAGAATCGACAACTCCGCCAACGGGTGGATCCGCATCGCGTCAAGCACATGCCGCGACAACGCGACGAGGCGCACCTCGTCGACGGCGACGCCCGACTCGTTGGACACCTCGACGCTCACAGTTCGGCCTCGCGGTCGCCACGCCGACGGTACGGACGTCGCGCGGGTGGCTCGTTGATCGCGTCGAACCGCTCGTACGCGTCAATGATGGCGCTCACCAACTTGTGCCGGACGACGTCGCCACTGGTCAAGTTGGTGAAGTGGACGTCCGGGATCCCGTCGAGGATGTCGCGCACCACGCGAAGGCCGCTTTGGGTGTCGCCCGGCAGGTCGACCTGGGTGACGTCGCCGGTGACCACCATCCTCGACCCGAAGCCCAAGCGGGTGAGGAACATCTTCATCTGTTCGGGCGTGGTGTTTTGCGCTTCGTCGAGGATGATGAACGCGTCGTTGAGCGACCGACCGCGCATGTAGGCGAGCGGCGCCACCTCGATCGTGCCGCTTTGCATCAACCGCGGAATCGAGTCGGGCTCGATCATGTCGTGCAGCGCGTCGTACAGCGGCCGCAGATAGGGGTCGATCTTCTCGAACAGCGTGCCGGGCAGGAAGCCGAGCCGCTCACCGGCCTCGACCGCGGGCCGGGTCAAGATGATCCGGTTGACCTGCTTGGCCTGCAGGGCCTGCACCGCCTTCGCCACCGCCAGATAGGTCTTGCCGGTGCCGGCGGGGCCGATCGCGAAGACCACCGTGTGCTTGTCGATCGCCTCGACATAGCGCTTCTGGTTCACCGACTTCGGCCGGATGGTGCGCCCGCGGGTCGACAAGATGTCGACGGTCAACACCTCAGCCGGGCGCTCGCCCGCCGCGCTGCGCAACATCGCCACGCTGCGCTCGACGGCGTCGGCGGTGAGCACGGTGCCGCTGCTCAGCAGCGCGATCAGCTCCTCGAACAGTTGCGCGACAGCGGCGTTCTCGGCCGGCTCGCCGGTGACGGTGATCTCGTTGCCGCGCACATGGATGTCGCTGTCGAACGCGCGCTCGATGATGCGCAGCAACTCGTCGCGCGAGCCCAGCAGGCTGACCATGGAATGCGCCCCGGGCACCACGATGCGGGTCTGGGCGGTGTCGGGGTCGGGTCGGCCGTTCGGAGGGGCGGCGGGGCCCTGACGGCCTTCATGTCCGCGTACACGGGCGGGGGAACGTTGTTCGCCTGGCATGGCTTGGCCTGCGGCCTGCTCGCGCCTGCTTTCCGTCGCTCGGGAGGTGTCGTCCCGTACAAGGACGTGCCGGACTAGCTCATCGTACCCGCGCGGCGAGCCGCGCCCACGTTCTCGATCAAGCCCGCGTTCTCGATCAAGCCAGTGCGCCGAGCGCGCGACCGCCGAGGATGTGGACGTGCGCGTGTGACACCGTCTGGCCCGCGTCTGGGCCGGTGTTGAACACCAGCCGGTAGCCGCGCTCGCCGATCCCCTCGTCGGCGGCCACCCGGTGCGCCTGGGCCACCAGCTCGGCGAGCAGCGCCGGTTGCGCGGACAGCGCGGCGACGTCGGGATAATGATCTTTCGGGACGACGAGCACGTGCGTCGGCGCCTGCGGCGCGATGTCGCGGAACGCGAGCGTGCGCTCCGACTCCCGCACCACCGTCGCCGGGATCTCACCGGCGACGATCCGACAAAACAGGCAATCCGACATGCGTCCTCCTGCGCTACTGCGGTAGACATCCGCGATAGAAGTGGGCAGGTAAACCTTCGCACGAGGGCGCGCGTCGAAGCCGCATGACCCGATCCGTGGGAGCCGTCTTGATCGACCCGGCGAATCGCGCAGACGCTGGTCGGCTCAACCCGTTCGAGCACGCGACCGCCGACGAGGCCATCGTCGAGCTGTATCGGACGCATTACGCGGGGCTGGTCCGGCTTTCGGCGCTGCTGCTCGGCGATCGCGGGGCGGCCGAGGAGATCGTGCAGGACGCGTTCGTCGCGGTCCACGGCTCATGGCACCGGCTGCGCGACCCAGATCGCGCGCTCGCGTACTTGCGTCAGGCCGTGGTGAACCGGTCGCGGTCGAACCTGCGCCGCCGCGTGGTGGCGGCCAAACACCAACCCGCGCCGC
>DASVDW010000235.1:0-12618 GCA_036380925.1 Acidothermaceae bacterium | reverse complement strand
TGTGTTGACGAAGCTGAGCGTGTCACCGGAGTGAAAGCCCGCGGTGATGGAGACGGCGGCTGATGACTGGGTCGCGTTGTCCAGGTCGCTGACGGTGACGCCGCTGTCGATGGTCACCGCGCTGGTGCCGCCGACGTAGTTCGTCGTCCCGCCGGTCGTGCTCACAATCGGCGACTGGTCGGTGGCGGTGACCGTGACGTCGTGGGTCGCCGTGTTGCTCGGGTTTGCCGCGGCGTCGATGAAGCTGAAGCTCACGGTGCGGGTCGAGGTGTCCGGCGTCACCGCGGTGTCGGTGTAGGTGATCGACCGCAGGGCCGACTGCAGCTGGGCGAGGGTCGCCGTCCAGCCGGCGCTGGTCAGGGTGAGCACGCCGGTCGTTGCGTCGTAACTCGCCGCGATGTTCCCCATCGTCGAGCCGTCGTTCGTGAACGCGAGCACGTCCTGACCCATGGCGAAGTTGCCGGTGATCTCAACGGTGGCCGAGTTGATGGTGAGGGCCGCGTCGTCCGAAACGGTGACGCCCGGGTCGATGGCGACCGGCGTCGAAGACGCGTTATCGCCCGCGACGAACGACGCGCTACCGGCGTCGGTGACGATGGTGACTGTCGCGGCGCTTGCCGCGCTGACGGGGACGACGACAGCCGCGGCCGCGACCGCGAGTCCGATCAAGAGCTTGCCGACATCGCGCACTCGCACTGTGATCCTTTCGGCCGGGTGACGGCTGTGACAAGGGTTTTGTCTTAACCGATGGCCTCGACGGATCGCACCACGAGCTTTAGGCCGATCGCGAAGATCGTCCGAGTTTGACCTAGATCACAGCGGCTTTGCCTCACACGGCGAAGAAGGCAGCCGATGGGGCGAGCGGCGACTACGGGGTCTGATCTCTAAGGAGTTGATCACCTCTGGTGCCGCCCACGCATTGCCTCATGATCACGACGGTCCGGACGCGCAATCCGGGCGCGGCGTGTGTGCTCGCTCTGCTTTACGTCGTGGGTGGCGTCGGCTGCCTGCTCGGCGCTGCCTTCCCGATGAGCCCGCACGCGCCGGTCGGGCTCGGCCAGGCACTGGCCGCCGTGGGCCTCGTTATCGGCGCCGCGCTACTGGTGTGGCGGCACCGGGTCGACCATGTGGTCGTCAACGCCGGTCTAGTGCTCGACACGGCGTTGGTCAGCGCATTGGTGGCCTGCTCGAAGACGGCCGCCGGGGTCACCATCACCGGCGTCGACTACATGTGCGTCATCTTGATCGCCGCCTACTTCTTGTCACGGACGGCCGCGCGTGTTCACAGCGCCCTCGCGGTCGGCGGGTTCACCGCCGGAGTCGTGGTTGGCGGGGTGCCAGGCGTCGCCGCGATGTGGTTCGTCATCGTCGTGACCGTCGTGGCGGCCGGCGAGACGCTCGCTCACCTCGTCGGCCAACTCCGCCGCGTGGCCGCGACCGATCCGTTGACCGGGCTAGCCAACCGAGCGTCGTTCGGTGCCGCCGCCGAGCGGGAGATGGCCCTCGCGGCCCGCGACGAGCGACGGCTCGCCTTGGTGTTGCTCGACCTCGACGATTTCAAGGCGGTCAACGACACGTACGGGCATGCGGCAGGCGACGCGTTGCTGGTTGATTTGGCGGCCGCCTGGCGGGCCCAACTTCGGCGGGGTGACCTGCTGGCCCGGATCGGGGGCGACGAGTTCGCGCTGTTGATGCCGCGCACGACCCGCGATGACGCCGTCCGCGTCCTCCATCGGTTGCGTCAGGCCCACCCCGCCGGTTGGTCAGCCGGCGTGGTGAGCTGGGACGGCGAGAACAGCCTCGATGCGCTGTTGGAACGGGCCGACCGGCAACTCTACGTCGCCAAGGACAGCCGGGTCCGGTCTTGAAGTCGCTGACCGGCGCTCGGATGGCATTACGCTCAGCGGAACGCAATCCGCCGGTCGAGAAGGGTTCACATGGGATCTCTGCTGCGGCGCCTTATCCGCATCATCAGGCAAAAGCGCCGCATGCGGCGTGGGCACTAGAGCAGCATCCGCCAAGACTGGACCAGCTGCGCGCTCGGTGATGGCCGGGCCACCCGGGCATCTCGTCAGGCTTGGGTGGCGAACGCGAGGGGCAACACGGCGGCCGCCCCGGCGCGGCGCAGCTCCCAGGCGGCGAGCGCCATCGTCCAGCCCGAGTCGACAAGGTCGTCGAGCAGCAGGACGACGTGATCGCCGCCCTCCAGCGCGGCTCGTTGCCGCGGGTCGACTTCGAACGCGCCGTGCAACGCGCGCACCCGCTGGGCGCTGTTGGTGCGCGACGCCTGCTGGTCAATCGGCGCGGACGATGTGAGCGTGCCGAGCCACTCCAGCCGGCCAATTTGCGCGAGCCGTTCACCCGCGCTGGCGATCAATGCGCGACGGCGACGCGACGGCACTGTCATCACGGACGTCGGCCGCCGTCCCCAATCCCAACCCTTCAGGACGTCGACAAACGCGGCCACCAGCTCGTCGGGCACGGAAGCGTCGGGGGTCGCGTCGTCCAGCAGGGTTCGAAGGCGCGGCCCCCAGCCGATGTCACTGAGCCGCCCGAGAGCGCGGCCCACCTCGGCTTGTTCGGCAGGCGAGATCTTGCCCGATAGGTCGAGCCCAATGGCAGAGAGGCCGGTCGGCCACATCCGGCGCGGTTCGACGACGACGCCCGGGCGACTCAGCTCGGCGCGCGAGGTGGCTACCGCATCGTCCGACACCGCAGTTGACCACTGGTTGCCGGTGCAGTTGTCGCAACGTCCGCAGGGAGCGGCGTGCGGATCGTCGAGTTGCTGTCTGAGGAACTCGAGCCGACATCTCGACGTCGAGATATATTCGCGCATCGCTTGTTGCTCGGCTTTGCGGGCGGCGGCGATCCTCGCGTAACGGTCAACGTCGTAGACCCATTCGGCGCCGGTCGCGGTCCAGCCGCCGGTGACGCGGCGCACCGCGCCGTCGACGTCCAAGACTTTGAGCATCGCCTCGAGGCGGGATCGGTTGAGCTCGACGGAGACCTCGAGCGCGGCGGTGCTCACGGGGCGGCCGGCGTCGGCGAGGGTCTTCAACGTGCGGCGGACAAGTTGCTCTGGTGGAAATCCGACGCTGTCGAAGTAGCGCCAGATGTCCTCGTCTTCCCGGCCGGGCAGCAACAGGACGCTGGCGTGGTCGACGCCGCGTCCGGCGCGGCCGACCTGCTGGTAGTAGGCGATCGGCGACGCGGGCGCGCCAAGGTGGATGACGAAGCCGAGGTCGGGCTTGTCGAAACCCATGCCAAGCGCGGACGTCGCGACCAGCGCCTTCACCCGGTTGTTGATGAGATCGTCTTCGGCAGCGAGCCGATCGGCGGTTTCGGTGCGCCCGGAGTAGGCGGCGACCGCGAAACCGCGATCCCGCAAGAACGCGGCGACTTCGTCGGCTTGCGCGACGGTCAGCGTGTAAATGATGCCGGAACCGTTGAGATTGTCGAGGTTTTCCGCGAGCCAGGCGAGGCGGTGCGGGCCGGTCGGGAGGTTGACCACGCCGAGGTGCAGGCTCTCGCGGTCGAGGGAGCCGCGCAAGATGAGGGTTTCTTCGCCGGTGGCCGCGAGCTGCTCGGCGACGTCGTCGACGACCCGCGTGTTGGCGGTGGCGGTGGTGGCGAGCACCGGGATGCCGTCGGGCAGGTCGTGCAGCAGGGTGCGGATCCTCCGGTAGTCGGGGCGGAAGTCGTGCCCCCAGTCAGAAATGCAGTGTGCCTCGTCGATGACGAGCAGCCCGGTTTCCGTTGCCAGCTTGGGCAATACGGTGTCGCGGAAGCCCGGGTTGTTCAACCGCTCGGGCGAGACGAGCAGCACGTCGACCTCACCAGACGCGACCGCGTGCCGCACGTCGTCCCACTCTTCGACGTTGGCCGAGTTGATCGTGTGGGCTTTGATGCCGGCTCGCTCGGCCGCGGTGATCTGGTTGCGCATCAACGCCAGCAACGGCGAGACGATCACGGTGGCGCCGGAGCCGCGTGATCGCAGCAACGCGGTGGCGACGAAGTAGACGGCCGACTTGCCCCACCCGGTGCGCTGGACGACGAGGGCACGACGGCGCTGGACGACGAGCGCCTCGATCGCCCGCCATTGATCGTCGCGCAGTGTCGCCGTTGGGCCTGCGAGGGCTTGCAGGTGGCGCTCGGCCGCTGCGCGCAAGTCGTCGTCCATGGAAGCATCAGATCGTACGATCACGACGCTTTCTCAATCGACGCCTGCCGAAGAGGAGCTGCGATGCGCGCGGTTCGGTTGCACGAAGACGGCCTGAAGCTCGACGAGATCCCCCGCCCGGAGCCGGCCGAAGGCGAGGTGCTGGTGCGCGTGCACGCCGCCGCGATCACCCGCGACGAGCTCACCTGGCCCACCGACCGGCTGCCGGCGATCCCGTCGTACGAGCTGGCGGGGGTCGTCGAGGCCACCGGCGAGGAGGTGATGGCGCTCACCCCGTTCGACCGCGACGGGGTCGCCGCCGAATACGCCGTCGTCCCGAGGGTGGCGCTCGCGCCGAAGCCGGCCGCGCTCAGCCACGTCGAGGCGGCCGCGCTGCCGATGGGCGGGCTCAGCGCCTGGCAGGGTCTCGTCGTCCACGGAGGGTTGAAGGATGGCGAGCGGGTGTGCGTCACGGGAGCGACCGGGGGCGTCGGCCACCTCGCCGTCCAGATCGCCCGCGCGCTCGGCGCGACGGTGGTCGCGGAGGGGGAGTCGTGCGACCTGCTGTTCGACACCGCGGGCCGGGCATCGGGCGACGCAAAGCGGATCGTCACCGTGGCCAGCGAAGCCCCAAACGCGACCTACTTCATCGTCGAGCCGAACGGCGACCAGCTCGCACAGATTGGTGCGCTCGGCTTGCGCCCGCAGGTCGACTCAGCCTTCCCGCTCGACGAATTCGAGGCGGCGTTCGCGCGGTCCGAGTCCCGCGGCAAGCGCGGCAAGGTGGTGCTCGAGGTCAGCCGCTGGGCTTCGGGCAGCTGATCTTCGGGTTGACGCCGAGGTAGTTGAGCGGGCCGGCGAGGATTGTGACGACAGTGGTGCCAGCCTTGGCACACGTCTTCGGCGTGCCGCTGAAGTAGTGCCGTTGCGCGGCGGCGAGAACGCCGATGAGCAGCCAAACCACCAGGACGATCGAGCCAATTCCGGAACGGGCCCGGACCACAGGCACCTCCAGCTGAGCGCTTGGAATGAGCGGGACTACGTGATGTTGTTCCCGCTCGTCCAAGCCGCCATGCCCGGAGGCAGTTGGTCAGCCCCCGATCGTGAGTTGGCGCCGATGGTGATCAAAGTGCAGCGTTGGGTAGTGGTAAAGGTCCTGGCGGGTCATCTGGGGTTTGAAGTATGGGTCCCAACGCGTTGGAAAGACCATGTCGCGCCGCAGGCTGGTCTCGGTCTCGGCGTCGAGTGACCGCTGCAGCGAGTTGATGACACCGTCTGACCAACGGGCCATCCGGTCGAGACTGAGCACCCGGCCGCCGAACCGCGATCCCCAGTAGTTGACGAGATTGAACGGACGAGTGGCGGCGTCAAGAGTCGCCGCGAATCCTCGTTGTGCTCGCTCGGGCGCTCTGCTCATCATCACGAACAGGTAGCGGAGGTTTCGCGTGAGGAGATACCCGAACATCATGTGGAAGAGGAGTTCGCGGTTGGTCCACCGGGTTCCGTTCGACGTGCGTTTGAGGTCGGCCGGCGTGCTGTTCGCGATGAGCGCGCGGAATTCGGCGCGCACCCGATCGAGTTCGTCGCGGATGTCGCCCCGGCTCGGTGACTGGCTCACCCGCTCATCTTCCCCCGGCTGTCACGCGCCGGCATGCAACGACGCAATAAGGTTGCGCGTCTGCATCGTGGTCACAGTCGAGCGGAAACGGGGGAATCCCGCGCATGGGTCGGGCTCCTACACGCAAGGTCGCAGTCGTCGCGGGGATGGTGGCGGTGTGCTCGCTGTCGCTGGCGGCGTGCGGCGGCGCCAACAAGCACACGTCGTCCGGGACGACGGCGCCATCGTCGAGCAGCGCGCCAACGTTTTCGTCGAGGTCGCCCACGGCCGCGCCGAGCAGCCCGAGTTCGCCGTCGGCGAGTGCGCCGCCAAGCTCGGCCGCGCCCACGTCGTCCGATGTGCACATCACCGTAACGAAGACGCAGGTGCCGATACCGAACGGCGACGGCGCGAAAGCCAGGATCGACCAGCCGACCGCCGTCGGCGCGGACGCGAAGGTCACCGACGCGATTCGCAGGCCTGCGGAGGACGATCTCGCGGCGTTCGGCGCGCAACTCCCGCAGCTGGGTTGCGCGGGCGCCACGTGCGGGGGTTGCTCCGCTGCGTGCTCGACGCCGATCTTCAGCGCGCAATGGACGAGCGGCCGTGCCGACTCGACGATCGTCTCCGGACGGTGGACCTTCACCACCTATTACCCGGGCGGCGCGCACCCGTACGACGCGTACCAGTCGGTCATCATCGACGCGCGCACCGGCGACTCGATCGACCCGTGGGCACTGTTCGCCAACAACAGCCTCACCCCACTCGCGGACGCCGCGAAACCGCTGCTGCTGAACGCCGTCAACGCGCGCTCGGACTGCGAGGTCAACGGCAGCGCCTTCGCCAAGCAAGCCTTCGACGACGGGGTGGTGCCAAAACCCGTTAACTACCAGGCGGTTTCCGTCGTCGCATCGGGATTGGACGTCGCGATGCCGCCGGGGCAGCTCTCGTCCGAGGCCTGCGGCGGGTTTGACGCTGTTGTGCCGTGGAGTGCGGTGCGCTCGTCGCTGAGCTCGTTGGGCCAAGCGGTCGCGGCAGATCAGGCGTTGCCGGCAGCACCAGCGGCGCCGGCGTCTGGCGTGGCGCCGTGCAAGGACGGCCAGGTGGTCGTGAGCGTCTTGCGGACGCCGTGGACCGGGGAGGCGGGCCTGTCGCACGAGGGCGTGCTGCTGCGGTTCGCGCCGTTCGACACGTCGGCGTGCACGCTGTACGGCTATCCCGGAGTCGCCGGCCTCGATGTGAACGGCAAGCAGGTCTTGCAAGCCACCCGCACTCCGAACGGATACCTCGGCGGCGTGCAGGGCGGCAAGCCTGGCACGGTGACGATCACGTCGCTAACGCCCGCGTCGGCGTTGGTCGAGGGCGACGCGGCGCACGCAGCGGGGACGACGTGTCCGCCGCTCCTGGCGCTGCTCGTCACGCCGCCCGGGCTGCACACGTCGCAGCAGGTCGAGGCGGCGCCGCCAGCATGCGGCGGCCTGCAGGTGCATCCCGTCGTCGCTGGCGTGACCGGCGACGCGTAAGGCCGCCAGCTGGTCGGCCGCCAGCTGGTCGGCCGACCGCTCGCCCGGCGTCCGCCGCTGCGCGAGGATGTGCGGGTGGAGCTGCTCATCGCGCGCAATCCCGACGGCGCCAGCACGCTGCCGTATCTCATCTTGGTGCCGATCTCGGGCGGGCTGGTGTTCCGCGCGAAAGACACCTGGCCGCGGACATCCGCGATCTACTGCCATCCGGTGCCGCGCTCGGAGTGGCCTTTGGAGCCCGACTTGATCGAGCGGGTGCCGCTGCGCGCCTGCGAGCGGCGCGGCGCGGCCATCGACGTCGTGGCCGACCGCGGCAGGGAGAACCGCTCGCAGTTGGTGTTCACCAAGGCGCGCGGCCGTGACATGGTGTTCTGGCAGGCGCCGCGGACCCGCAAGCAAGCCCGGCCGTCGGTGAGCGTGCCGACCGCCCGCGCGTCGGGGCTCGCCGACCTGCAGATTCTGGTCGACGCCCACGAGCGCTATCCCTACAAGTTCGACAACCAACAAGCGAGCGCCGTCCGACGAGCACTGTCTTGCGGCGACTACGCGGTGGCGGACGACGACCGCATCGTCGCCGCGGTCGAGCGAAAGTCGCTGTCCGACTTGATTTCCAGCCTCACCTCGGGCCGGCTGCGCTACGCGCTCGCCGAGCTGGCGGCGCTGCCGCGGGCGGCCGTCGTCGTCGAGGACCGCTACTCGCAGGTGTTCGCGCAGAAGATCGTGCGACCGGCGATCGTCGCCGACGGGATCGCGGAGCTGCAGGTGCGCTGGCCGACCGTCGCGATCGTCTTTTGCGAGAACCGAAAGCTGGCCGAGGAGTGGACGTACCGCTTCCTCGCCGCCGCGCTCACCTTCAGCCGGGACGACGCAGCCGTCGCCGCTCGCCTCGACGCGAACACGGTTGGCGAGTGACGACGGACGACGAGCGGCGTCGCCTACGTGCCGCGGCTTACACGGCGGACGGCAAGGGCGTTGTCGGCATGCTGGCCGAGAACGGCTTGCCTGACGACGCCTTGCAGTTGGCGGGCGACGGTCTGCTGGCGGCGCTCGACCAACGCGTCGAGAACGCGCCAGTGCTCGCGCGCCGACTTGCGGCCGCGCTGCGCGGACGAGCCTGGCCGGGCGACGTGACGCTCGCTGACCAACTCGAAGCAGCCGTCGGCACAGGCCCGCAACCGCTGCTGCGCTCGCTCCCAGTGGACCTCGATGAGCTCGCGGATGTTCTCGAAGGCGACCTCACCCAAGGTGACGGTCACATTGACCTGAGCACCGGCGAAGTGTGGACGTCGTCCGCCCTCGAATATGCGATCGAGGCGGAGAATGAAGACTCGGACCCGTTCGACGATCCCAGCCGCTGGCTCTTCGTCGAATGCCGCGGCTCGCGTCTTGGTTACCAAGACATGGAGTGGTTCATCGCAACGCTCGAAGACGCGAACCGCGCCGAAAGGCTCGGCATCGCGATCGAGGGCAGGGGCGCCTTCCGGCGGTTCAAGGATGTGTTGTCTCGCTGGCCCGGAGAAATGGATCGCTGGCTCGCCTTCTCGGACGAGCGGAAGCGTGGCCGAGCCCGGGAATGGCTCGCGGCGGCCGGATATCGCGTCGCTCCCCGCCGACAACGCCCGTAGGCACCGGACATCGACACGAACGGATTCGCGACTGAGCGGCCGCACTGCGACGTTTCCGTCCAAGTCTGAGACCCCTCCCGCCGCACTCCCCACGCCTGCGATGCAGAATCGCTAGGTGACTCCCGCTCGAATGAAGACCATCGCGTTCCTCGCCGTGCTGGCCGTGATCGACATAGCCCTGACGACGCACGCGATCTTGACGCGGCACAGCCCGCCCGCCGCCACCGCGGGCATCGCGACGCCTGCGAAGGGTAGCCCGACCGTCATGAGCGTCAGCGACGCGCTGGGGTGCTTGACCTCAGTGCTCCTGCTGGTCGGGATCGTGTGCGTGATCATCGACGCGCGCTGGGTCGCGCACCGTCAATCCCTCGACAAGTCGCATCCCGACACGGCGGTCAACGTAGTAGACGTCTAACGCGAGGAGCACGTGCCAAGCCGACGAGTGAGCTCGTCCGGCATGAGCGCGTCGGTACCGACAGCTGACAAATCTCGGCTGTGAGGCGTGATCACCCGACGCTCAAGGCGGGGATATTCCGCTTTCGAGGCCGGCAAGAAGGTCCAGCAATCCCGTCGCTTCCCATGAGCGGTTGCGCTCGCCACCAGACATCCTCGCGAGCACCCCAGCGCGTTCGAGTTGGTCGAGCGCCTGGTTGACGACCGCCTTCGTCCGGGCAATGGCGGCAACCGCGACAGGCAGCGTCACCACAGGATGTGCGGGTAGTACGTCAATAAGGCGCCATACTGCGGCGTCGCTACGCGGCTTCATAGCGTCGCGAACCTGTCGACGCCACTGCTCTTGGAGGCGTTCGACGGCACCGAGGTAAGACTCGGCAAGCTGCGCACCCTGTGCTGCGGCGGCCGCGAAGTCAACCAGCCACCCGTCCACATCACCGTTTCTGAACCGGGTGAGGCCGTTGATGTAGCGACCTTTGTTGGCGGCCAGCACCACACTGATCGGCGGCACGTACGCGGGTGCCAACCCCCGCCGACGAAGGACCACATGGATCAACGCACGCCCCGTGCGGCCGTTGCCATCGGCGAACGGGTGGATGGTCTCGAACTGAGCGTGGACCAACGCGGCCTGGACGATCGGCGGCAGATCATCCTCGTTGACAGCCTCACAAAGGTCATCGAGCAGTGGCTGAACATGTTCAGGCGGCGGAGGCACGAAGCTGGCCGCGCAAGGGTTGTAGTCGTTACCACCGATCCAGTTCTGCGTGCTGCGCACCTGGCCTGCGAGTTGTGAGTTCGGCGCGCTCGCGAGGAGCGCTCGATGGATCTCGACGATGTCGGTAACCGTGACGCGGGATGCCGAGGAAGCCTCATCGATGGCTAACTCCATCGCGTCGATGTTCGCGAGAACCTCGCGGGCCGTCGGCCCTGCCTTGCCGCCCGTCTCGACCCTCGCCTCCGCCCTCGCCAGGTCGCGGGCGTCAACCTGCAGCCCTTCGACCTTCGATGACGCGATCGACTCGGTGCGCAGCAACAGGCGGGCGAGTGGCATCAGGGCGGGGCGCGCCCGGGCGTTCAACAGATGAATCGCTGCCGCGGCCTCTGCGGTGACTGCCGCAGCCTCCGTGCTCATCGGCGAGGCAAATCCCGCGATTTCCATGGGAATGAAGGCGTCATACGCGCAGGCCCGACGGTAGCGTGGCGGAGCATAGAGGGCAGGGTCATGCTGCCACGTCCGGCGCTCGAGCCGCCCGCGCACAATCTCACCCCGCTCTGAGCCGTTGGTATGGGATAGCTGGTAAACCATACCAACCGCCCAGTCCAAGTATGGGTAAGTCCGCCCGAAGGCGTGTCGCAAGAGTGCCGGCGGCGACACCGACCAAGCCAGGACGGGTCGACTGGCGGCAAGGCGCGGCCTCTCAGCCGGTGCCGGCCACCGGCCGTGCGTCTTCAGCACGCCGGCTAATCGGCCGGCGATCGTTAGGTGACGGAAGCCGCTCCGATCTACGACGAGCTGGTCCGCGCCGACGCGTCGGCGAAAGCCCACCCGTCCGGGCCGCACGCGGCGCACTGGCCTTCGCGCGCTACGTCGCCAGCCACCCAGACCCCGCCGCAGCCTGACGGGTGACGCGTGGCGCTACTGCGGGGCGCCGACCGCGCGGCATCCGTGGACGCCGCCCGCGACGCCCAGCCCTGTGGAAAAACGCGTTCACTGAACGCGGTGGCGCGGTCAGCGAGCGGTGGCAAGCCCGTACGGCAGTTGGACGGCTGCCTCGATCTCGATCAGCCGGTTGTACTTGGCCACCCGCTCACCCCGAGCGGGCGCGCCGGTCTTCAGCTGGCCGCAGCCGCTGCCGACGGCGAGGTCGGCGATGAAGCTGTCCTCGGTCTCGCCCGACCGGTGCGACACCATCTGAGCCCAGCCCGCCTCCCGGCACAGCCGCATCGCCTCGACCGTCTCCGACACGCTGCCGACCTGGTTGACCTTGATCAGCGCCGCGTTCGCGATCCGCTTCGCGATGCCCTCGCGGATGATGGCCGGGTTGGTGACCAGGACGTCGTCCCCCACCAGCTGCACCCGCTCGCCGAGCCGCTCGTTCAGCCGCACCCAACCGTCCCAGTCCCCTTCAGCCAGGCCGTCTTCGATGCTCCACACTGGAAAGTCGCGGGTCATCGACGAGAACCGCTCGATCATGTCGTCGCTCGACAAAGCCTCGCCAGCGACGTGGTAGCGGCCGTCGCGATAGAACTCGCTGGCAGCTGGATCGAGCGCCACCGCGACGCCGTCACGCCCGGCGCGGTAGCCGGCGTCCTCGATTGCTTGCACCAGCAGCGACAACACGTCTTCTGGGACGTCGATCTCCGGCGCGAAGCCGCCCTCATCGCCTAGCCCGGTCGCGAACCCCTTGCCTGCAAGCAGTTTCTTCAACGTGCCGTAGATCTCCGAGCCAGCCCGAACCGCCTCGGCCAAGCTCGGCGCGCCAAGCGGCGCGAGCATGAACTCTTGGAAGTCAAGCTTGTTCGGCGCGTGGGCGCCGCCGTTGACGACGTTGAAGTGCGGCACGGGCAATCGGGGTGACACACCGGACGGCGTCAGAGCCTGCCACAACTCGACACCGTCGCTGACCGCCAATGCCCGTGCGAATGCCATCGAGATACCGACGATCGCGTTGGCGCCAAGCCGGGACTTCGTGGGCGTGCCGTCCAACTCGATGAGCAACCGGTCGAGCGCCGCCACGTCGTCCAGGCTCTCACCAATGAGGGCCGAGGCGATATCGCCGTTGACATTAGCCACGGCCTTCAGGACGCCGAGGCCGTTGTAGCGGTCGTGGTCGCCGTCGCGAAGCTCGACGGCCTCGCACGAGCCGGTCGACGCGCCGGAGGGCACGCCCGCCCGCGCGACCGTGCCGTCGGCAAGCCCAAGCGTCACCGCCAATGTGGGCCGAGACCTCGAGTCCAGGATTTCCACCGCATGCACCGACGTGACAGTCGCCATCGCCAAGCCCCTTTCTCCGCGGTCACCCTGGCAGATTTCGGCTGGCGCCTCCTGGGTCGAACGTCACAGCCGCCGGTGACCATCCTCCGCCACGGCGCCACAACAGCGCGTTGGGCACCCGGCCGCCGGGAAGCTAAATGCCCCCGGCTAACGCGAACCCCGCCGCCGCGGCCGCGAGCCCAACCGCCAGGCTGCCGAAGATATTCAGCGTCGCCTCTAGCAGCGCGCCGCTCTCGCCAAGAGCCAGCGTCTCCCACATCCAGGTC
>DASVDW010000234.1:0-7994 GCA_036380925.1 Acidothermaceae bacterium | reverse complement strand
GGCCGCGAACCAGGCGGGGGAGCCGGAGCCCGGCCCGGTCGGGGCGCGCCGCGCGGACGCGCTGGTCGGCTGGGCGCGGGCCGCGCTGGCCGATCCGGCCGTGCGGGAGGCGGCCGGGCGGCGGGCCGAGGTGCAGGTCGTCATCGACGTGGCCACCTTGTTCGGGATGGCCGACAACCCCGGCGAGCTGGTCGGTGTCGGGCCGGTCCCGGCGGAGGTGGCCCGCGTGTTGGCCGCCGAGCAGGGGGCCGCCTGGCGGCGGCTGGTGGTCGAGCCGGTCACCGGGGCGCTGCTCGACTACGGCACCGAGGTGTACCGGCCGCCGAAGGTGTTGCGCGAGTTCCTTCTCGCGCGTGACCGGCGGTGCCGGTTCCCCGGCTGCCGCCGACGCGCGGAGGCCTGCGACGTGGACCACTCGGACCCGCACCCGCACGGGCCGACCGCGGCGTGCAACTGCGTGTGCTTGTGCCGGCGGCACCACCGGATGAAAACCCACGGCGGCTGGCGCCTCGAGCTAGCCGCCGACGGAACCTGCACCTGGACCTCCCCAACCGGCCGCGTCTACATCGAACGCGCCCACAACCAATGGGACAGCTGGTGATCCGCGAAACCGCGGGCTGATCTGCCGCGTCCAAGTTCCGGCGGTGCGTCAGCGGGGAGGCCGGCATGCGAAGAGGGCGGACGACGGCGGGCCTCGTCGTAGCGGCGGTCGCGGTGACGACGGCAGCGACGGCGATGCCTCAACCCAGCGGCGCGGCGAGCCAAAGCTCGGTCATCCGATTGAACCCGGGCTCGTCAGCCGTGCATGCGTGCGCTCGCGTCTTTGGACCATCGAACATCGGGAGCGCCAGCCGGACGACGATCGGCGACGTCCGCAGATCGGGCGGCGGGCCCGCGCTGGTTGGTGGCGGTGTGGCGAGCATGCCGGCGGCTCACGCATTCCGCGGCGAACCTGATTCCGCACCCGCGTATTGGTGCTGGGTCGGACATCCGGGCGACTGGACCCTCTATGGCATCGACGCCCATGGCGCGAGGGTCGCGATGTACGAGGAGCGCGACGAGACCGACCCGTTCCCGGCGCCAGCCGCGCCCGACGGTGCTGCCTTCTGGTTGTGACGCGGCGCTAAGACTTCGCGGTGGACGTCACCGTCATCACAACCGAGCCGGCGGGAGCCGGCGTTTTCGCGTCGTGCCAGCCGTCGCGGTCAGCCCGCCACTCGCGACTCCCGATCGTCACCGACGTGATGCCGTGCGCCGCGGAATGCGCGACCGCCCACGCCGCGACCGCCGCGTCTCGGTGCTTCGCCGACGCGTCGTCGCCGCCGCCGGTCGCGGTCAGGCCGCTCACCGTCACGGTCGAAACCTTCGCGTCGACACTCGCCACCGCGGGCGACGTCACCGCCAGATCAGTGCGCAGGTCCGCCGCGATCGCGGCGGTCGCGGCCTCCAGCGTGGTGGCCGTGCCAGGGTGCGCGAGCCGGCAGGTGAGCTGGCCGTTCGTCGTCCCGGTCAACGCCCCGGCCAGCGCGGTCGCGCGCGGCTCCCAATCGCGATAGGCGTCGGGAAACGCGCTGCGCTGCACCGCGTCAGCCGCTTGCGTCAACGGGATCGTCTGCCAGTTAGGCACTTTCACCAATTCGTCGTAGAACTTCCCGGCGGCGTACGTCGGGGTCATCACCTGCGCCGCGGTGCCCCATCCCTGCGACGGACGTTGCTGAAACAGCCCCAAAGAGTCCGAGTCGCCGTAGTCCAGGTTGCGCAGCTTCGATTCCTGCAACGCCGTCGCCAACGCGACGATCACGGCTCGCTGCGGCAGCGCCCGCTGCATCGCGACGTCCGCGATGATCGACGCGTTGAGCAGTTGGTCGGGCGCCATCGAATACACGTTGCCCGTCGACAGCCCGACCACCTTGCACGCCGTCACAACTGCATGCTTGCCGAAGATGGCGTCATAGACCCGGTAGGCGCCCCAGCCCAGACCGCACAGCAGCAGGACCGCGAGCGTCAAGGCGAGGCGAGCGCGCCGCCGCCGACGCCGCGTGGTGCGCGGGAGTGAGGCGACGTCAGCCATCAGCCCTGACGTCGGTAAGGTCAGCGGCCATGGACCAGCCTTTCGTGAGCGCACCGCCTGCGAGCTCGCTGCCGAGCGAGATCGACGAGCTGTGGGAGCGTCGGGCCGAGCTCAACCCTAACGACGCCGACGCCCGCGCGCTTGTGGTGGCCGCCGTCGACCAGCTCGACGTCGGGAAGGCCCGCGTCGCGTTCGTCGATCCCGCCACCGACCAGGTCGTCGTCGATGAGCGGGCCAAGCGGGCGATCTTGCTCTCGTTCAAGGTCTTGGCCATGACCGAGTCGTCGTCCGGCGACTTCCGCTACCACGACCGCATCCCGCTGAAGACCACCCTCGACGGCGTTCGCGTGGTGCCGGGCGCGGTGCTGCGCTGGGGTTCCCACATCGCCCCCGGCGTCGTGCTCATGCCGAGCTTCGTCAACATCGGCGGTTACGTCGACGAGGGCAGCATGGTCGACACGTGGGCGACCGTCGGCTCCTGCGCGCAGGTCGGCAAGCGGGTGCACCTGTCGGGCGGCGTCGGCCTCGGCGGCGTGCTCGAGCCCCCGAGCGCGAAGCCCGTCGTCGTCGAGGACGACGCGTTCATCGGCTCGCGCTGCATGGTCGTCGAAGGCGCGCGCGTCCGTCGTGGCGCCAAACTCGGCGCCGGCGCGATTCTGACCGCGTCCACAAGGGTTTTCGACGCCGAGACCGGCGACGAGCTGCCGCGCGGCGAAGCGCCCGCGTGGTCGGTGTGCGTCGGCTCCACCCGGGTGAAGTCCTTTCCCGGTGGGGATTTCGGCATGCCGTGCCTGCTCGTCCTGCGCAGGCTGCGCGAGGGTGAGACCCATGACAAGTTGGCCCTCAACGACGTCCTGCGCGAGCACGGCGTCGCCGAGTAATCGCGCCATGAAGCTCGACCTCGACGCCGACGTCGTCGCCCTCGCGACGGCGCTGGTCGACGTCCCGTCGGTCAGCGGTGACGAGGCCGAGATCGCCGACGCCGTCGAGACGGCCCTGCGCGCACTGCCACACCTCAGCGTCGAACGCGACGGCAACGTCGTCCTGGCCCGCACCGATCTCGGCCGCGAAGAGCGCATCGTGCTCGCCGGCCACCTCGACACCGTGCCCATCGCCGACAACCTCCCCTCACGCCGCGAGGGTGATCTGCTTTACGGCTGCGGGTCTTGCGACATGAAGTCGGGCGACGCGGTGATGTTGAGGCTGGCCGCACAACTGACCGAGCCGAGGCACGATCTGACCTTCGTTTTCTATGACTGCGAGGAGATCGAGGCCGAGCGCAACGGCCTCGGGCGCATCGCGAGACAGCGCCCGACAGCGCTCGACGCCGACTTCGCGATCGTCTGCGAACCCAGCGGCGCCATCGTCGAGGCGGGCTGCCAGGGAACCTTGCGCGCGACCGTGACCGTTACCGGAGTGCGGGCGCACAGCGCGCGCGCATGGCTCGGCGTCAACGCCATCCACGAGGCTGAAGAGGTGCTGCGAATCCTCCGCGAATACGAACCGCGTCGGGTCACGATCGACGGTTGCGAGTACCGCGAGGGGCTCAACGCCGTCCGCGTCGAGGGCGGCGTGGCCGGCAACGTGCTCCCCGACGAATGCGTCGTCACGGTCAATTTCCGGTTCGCACCCGACCGCACCGTCGAGCAGGCCGCTGATCACGTGCGATCCGTCTTCGACGGTTACGCCGTCGAAATCGTGGACGTCGCCGGCGGCGCGCTCCCCGGGCTCGGCGCCCCGGCCGCCGCTGAGTTCGTCGCCGCCACCGGATCAAAGCCGGTGGCCAAGTTCGGCTGGACCGACGTCGCACGCTTTGCCGAACTGGGCATCCCCGGCGTCAACTTCGGTCCAGGCGATCCCAACCTCGCGCACAAGCGCGACGAGCACGTCGACGTCCGACAGATCGTCGAATGCGAGCGCGCGCTGCTGGCGTTCTTGTCGCGGTGAGACAGCCCCCACCAGGGATGTTCGACCCGCCGGGTCGGCGCGAACTCAAGCGCGCGGTCCGCGGCGGCGTGCAATGGCGTCCGGCCCCGTCGCCGGCGCCGTCGCGGCCGACGGTGTTCTTCTACGCGGTCATCTTGTTGGTGCTGTCGGGGCTGCTCGCTCTCTTCGGCGGTCTGGTGGCCATCTCGCCGGCTCCCGCGCTTGGCGGCGGCCTGCTTGCCTTCGCGGCGGTGAGCGGGCTGGCGCTTTGGCAGCTGGTGCGCCGCACGCTAGTCGGCTACTGGCTCGCCGTCGTGGTCCTGCTCGCCGCCGGTGTCACGCCGGTCGTCGCGTTCCTGGCGACGAGCAGCGGCATCGGCGGGGTTGTCTTCTGCCCGCCCGCGATCGTCGCGATCGTGATGCTGTCGCCGAAGGTTCGGGCGTCGATCCTCAAGGCCAGATAGCCTTCATGACCATGAGCGACCCGAGCGGCACGAGCGACCAGGCGCCGCGCCAGCACCCACGAACCCCACCGGTCGAGAAGCGGCGCGGCCCGGTGACGCTGCGCCGCTCCCAGGTGCAGACGGTCACCACCGACCAGCGGTTGCTCGACAGTCGCGGCCCATCGGACTGGGTGCACACCGACCCGTGGCGGGTGCTGCGCATCCAGTCGGAGTTCGTCGAAGGCTTCGGCCTGCTCTCCGAGATCGGCGCGGCGGTGTCGGTGTTCGGCTCCGCGCGCACCCGGCCGGACAACCCCGACTACCAGGCCGCCGAGAAGCTCGGCGCCGCGCTGGCGCGCGCCGGCTACGCCGTCATCACCGGTGGCGGGCCCGGGATCATGGAGGCCGTCAACAAGGGCACCAGCGAGGCCGGCGGGGTGTCGGTCGGGCTGGGCATCGAGTTGCCGTTCGAGCAGCGGCTCAACGACTGGGTCGACATCGGCCTGCAGTTTCGGTACTTCTTCGCCCGCAAGACGATGTTCGTCAAGTACGCGCAGGGATTCGTCGTGTTCCCCGGCGGGTTCGGCACGCTGGACGAGCTGTTCGAGGCGCTGACCCTCGTGCAGACGCACAAGGTCACGTCCTTCCCCGTCATCTTGTACGACTCGGCGTACTGGAGCGGGTTGCTGAGCTGGATGAAGGACCGGCTCGTCGGCGCGGGCAACATCGCGCCGACCGACGTCGACCTGCTGCACGTCACAGACGACATCGAGGAGATCGTCGACATCATCGAGCGCTTCGAGGCGAATCGCTACCGGGCGGCCGAATAGCGGTGGCGGCGATTTGCGTGTACTGCGCTTCCAGCGAGCGCATCGATCCCAGGTACATCGAGCTGGCCGTGGTCGTCGGCGCGGAGCTGGCCCGGCGCGGGCACACGCTGATCTCCGGCGGCGGCTCGGTGTCGTGCATGGGTGCGGTCGCGAAGGCGGCCCGCGCCGGCGGGGCCCGCACCATCGGAGTGATCCCGCAGGCGCTGGTCGACATGGAGGTCGCCGACATCGATGCCGACGAGCTCGTCGTCACCCGCGACATGCGCGAGCGCAAAGGTGAGATGGACCGCCGCTGCGACGCGTTCCTCGCCCTGCCCGGCGGCATTGGCACCCTCGAAGAGGTGTTCGAGATCTGGGTGTCGCGGTCGCTCGGAATGCACGACAAGCCGCTCGTCGTCCTCGACCCGGACGGCGTTTACCAGCTGCTGCGCGCGCAGGTCGACGACCTGGTGCTGCGCGGCTTCGCCCGACCCGCGATCCGCGACACCATCGCCTGGGCGACATCGGTCGAAACCGCCTTTGACGCACTCGAGGCCAGCGTTCCCCGAATGCTTCCGACCGCCGCCGAGGTGCTGGAGGCCGAGCCGTGATCCCGTTGGGCGAACGGCTTTCCGCCGTCCCGGCGTTGTCGCGGCCCGAGTTGCTCGCCGCCCCGGTGGTCGACGCGTTGCGGGCGTGGCCCCACGGCGAGGAGGTCCTCGTCACCGAGATCGACCCCGACTTGGCCGACACCGCCGCGTTTTGCGAGCGCTACGGCGTGCAGCTGGCCGAATCCGCCAACTGCGTCATCGTGTCCGGACGACGTGGCGAGGTCACCACGCTCGCCGCGTGTGTGGTGCTCGCCACGACGCGCGCCGACGTCAACAACCGGGTGCGCAGGCATCTCGACGTCCGCAAGATTTCCTTTGCCGCGATGGATGTCGCGGTTTCGCAGTCCGGGATGGAGTACGGCGGCATCACGCCGGTCGGGCTTCCGGCCGGATGGCCGTTGCTGGTCGACCGTCGCGTCGTCGAGAGCGGCGACGTCGTCGTCGGCAGCGGCCTGCGGCGGTCGAAGCTGGTGTTGCCCGGCGCCGTGCTCGCCGACGCGCCGGGCGCGCAGGTGCTCGATGAGCTGGCTCAGGTCGTCGGCTGAGCCTGCCTGGGCACAACGACGATCAGCCGGGCGGTGAGTGCGCCGGCTGACTTCAGGCCGACCACCACGACGTTCTCGCCGTCGGTCAACTTCGGTGACGACGCGCCGCGCTCGCAGATCTTCGTCGACGAGGTGACCGTCCAGCTTTGCGCGGTGCCTGTCTTGTCAGTGACGGTGACCGCGCCGCTTGACGCGTCGCTTGTCATGCCGCGCTGGAAATCGACGATCTGCGCGCCCTTCTTCGGGTCAAGCACAAGTTCGCCGCGAACAGCGCCCGCCAGCAGCCGGTGTTCGACACGGGCGATCGCGCGCTGGCCGATGTGCGGATGTGCGACGTCCGCCGCGCTGCTCGCCGGCGTCGAGCCGTTGCCGGCCGCGTCGGCCACGCCGGCGAACAACCCGACGCCGGCCAAGCCCGCGGCGGTCCAACCGATCAGCTTGCCTTTCATGGAAACCTCCCTCATCTGACGTCATCTGACGCGGATGTCTCGATGCTCGTCGGGTCGCATGACGGCGCGGTTGGCGAATTGTTCGAGCGGCGTAAATCCGCGGCAGCTGGGTGTCTACATTGAGTGACATGGGCGTGTCGTTGATGAGCAGACGGTCGTGGCGGTTCGCGGCGCTCGGCATGGCGTTGGCCGCGATCGGGATCGGTTGCTTCTTCGCCGGGCGGCTGACGGCGCCGACCAGGGCGGGTGGTTATCTCGACGGCTACACGGACGGCCAAATCGCGGGCGTGGAGCAGGGGCGGCTGATCCAAGGCAGCGCGTCGTTGCTGCCCGCAGACGCGAAATCGGCGAAGGACGCCTACAAAACCGGCTATCAGGACGGTGCGAACGACGCCTTCACCCTGCAATACGACGGCGGCTGGAAGCTGAACGCCCCCTACATCGTCACGGTGACGCGCGCGACCGACGGCATCACCTATCGCTTTGCGATGCGCGACACGATGGAGCCAGGGAAGGCTTATTACCTGTGCGCGCAGTCGAAGGTGTGCGCTCGCTAGGCGAGTGCGCGCCGCGACACCGCCGGTTGCCGCCAGCCCAAAATCGAGGCGACGACGTCGAGCGCCTCCCGCGTCTCCCTGACGTTGTGCGCCCGGAACACCCGCGCCCCTTGCCAGGCGGCCACCGCGGTGGCCGCGATCGTCCCGACGAGTCGCGACCCGGTCGCGGCGTCGAGGGTCTCGCCGATGAACTTCTTGTTGGACAACGCGACCAGCACCGGCCACCCGGTCGCCACCAGTTCGTCGAGCCGCCGACTGACCTCCAAGGAATGCCTGGTGTTCTTGGCGAAATCATGCGCTGGGTCGATCAGGATGCCGTCGCGCCGGACGCCCAGCGACACCGCGCGCTCGGCCAGCCCCACCACCCCTGCGGTGACCGAGGCGACCACGTCGGCGTAGGCGACGCGATGCGGGTCGGTGCGCGGTGGCAAGCCGCCGGCGTGCGAGCACACCAGCCCGGCGCCGGTCTGTGCGGCCACCACGGCGAGCCCTTCGTCGTAGCCTCCCCACGCGTCGTTCAGTAGATCGGCGCCGGCCTCGATGACAACCCGGGCCACCGATGCACGCCAGGTGTCCACGCTGA
>DASVDW010000233.1:0-2559 GCA_036380925.1 Acidothermaceae bacterium | reverse complement strand
TTCATCGTCGAAGACGACCTGACCCGGATAGTTCCCGGTGAGGCCGCCGTGCTCAGTGAGGCCGACGTGTTGCGCATCGCCCGCAGCCTGACGCTGTCGTAAAGCTGGCGGCATCGAGGCTCGCCATCGAGTGGACGCGGCCTGGCACTGGTTGTGGAAAAACGCGTTCACTGAACGTGTCAGTGAACCCGATCGCGCCTCTTCTTTGGCACCAGATGATGCCACGCACCGATCGGGCTTCTAAGTTCATCGCCGCTGCGCACGACGGGTCTACGCCGCTGATCGAGCGGTTTGACGCCCCTCCGGGCGGGACGTATCGCATTGTGCTGACCTACCCCGACTCCTGGAAAGTCCGCGCCGGAACTGACCCCGCGACATTCACTAGGACGGACCGCGCCCCACAAGATGGTCGGCCAACCGGGCGGCCAACGCCATGATGGTCAGCGCCGGGTTCGCCGAGCCTTGCGTCGGCAGCACGCTCCCATCAGACAGAAACAGGTTCTCCACGCCAAAGACTTTCTGGTGCGCGTCGACCACGCCGTCCTCCGCACGCGCCGCCATCCGGGCGCCGCCCACCAGGTGCGCGTACCGCTTGATGGTCATCACCTCCGACGCGCCCGCTGCGCGCAGCAGGTCTTCCATCACACCTTGCGCCGCGTCGACCAACTGATGGTCGTTATCGCTTTGGCTGTAGGCGAAATGCGCCACCGGCAAACCGTGCCGGTCGGTCTCGTCGGCCAGCGTCACGCGGTTTTCAGCCCGAGGCAGGAACTCGCACAACGCCCCCAGCACCGCCCAGTGCACGTAGTCGCGCATGTACTCGCGCAAGGTCTCGCCCCAATGCCCCTGTGCGGTCACGTGCTCGGCCCAGGTGATCGGCATCGGGCTCACCGTCTGGATCGACCAGCCGCGCTTGTACGGCTTCGACGGGTCGGTCTCGTAGAACTGCTCGCTCGTCACCTCGGGCGGCGGCGCCTTGTACATGCGCACCTCGTCCTCGAAGCGCCCCGCCGTTTGCGGCGCGCCCTGCACCATCAGGTAGCGGCCGACCTGGTCGTGCTCATTGCCCAGCCCCTGCGGAAAGCGCTTGGACGACGAGAGCAGCAGCAATCGCGGAGTCTCGATCGAGTAGCCGGCCACCGCCACGACGCGCGCCCGCTGCCGGCGCTCCACGCCGTCCTTGATGTACGTCACGCCGGTCACCCGGCCGGTCGAGTCATCGACGAGCACCCGCGACACGTGGCTGTTCGCGCGAATCTCGGCGCCGTGCGCCAACGCGTCCGGGATGTGTGTGATGAGCGGGCTCGCCTTGGCGTTGACTTTGCAGCCCTGCAAGCAAAATCCGCGGTAGATGCAGTGCGGGCGATTGCCGAAGCGGCCGTTCGTGATGGCGACCGGCCCCACCTTCGCCACAATTCCGAGTCGAGTCGCCCCTCGCATGAAGATCTCGCCGTTGCCGCCAAGTGGATGCGCGTGCTGCGGATAGCTATGCGGGTCTCCCCACGGCCAGTCCTCGCCCGCGACCGGCAACTCCTCCTCGATAGCTGAGTAATACGGCCGCAGATCCTCGTACGCGATCGGCCAGTCGGACCCGACGCCGTCCAGCGTGGCAACCCGGAAGTCCGATGGATGAAAGCGCGGCGTGTAGCCGGCGTAGTGCACCATCGACCCGCCGACGCCGCGCCCCGAGTTGTTGCTGCCGAGCGGCACCGGGTCGGAGCCGCCGATCTGCCGCGGTTCGGTCCAGTACAGGTGGTGCGACGCCCGCTCGTCGCTGACCCAATCGGCGTCCGGGTCCCAGAACGGCCCCGCGTCCAAGGTCACGACTTTCCACCCGGCGCGGGCCATCCGCTGCGTCAGCACGCCGCCGCCCGCGCCGGCGCCCACCACGACGAGGTCGACCTCGTCCGCGTCGTCGAAGCGCCGCATGTCGTCGCGCAGCCGGTGGTTGGAGCGCGAGCCGTCGTTCGGGATCAGCCACGCCGACTCGTTGCGGCGCCGCACCTCTTCAAGCCCGCCAAGCCGATGCCTCATCCGTCACCCGACTCCACGAGCTTCGCGTGGTTGCGCCGCGCCTCCTCGACGCGACTCGCGAACGGCACCGGGTCGCGATCAGCATGGTCGGCCACCTCGAACGGCTCACGTCCACCCACATGGCGGTTCTTGTAGCCGCGCGGATACGCCGGCCCGCCGAAGCCGATCTCGTTCCACGCCCAGGGGTGGGAGTAGAACGCGGCGCAGGCGTAGCGGGTCCACAAACTCCAGATCTGCTTGGCGGGCTTGTCGTACCACGATACGCCGGACGACGCCTTGTCCTGCACCGCCTGCACGATCGATGCCTGCTGGTCGCGCGTCAGCGCCGCGAACCCCATGCCGAACAACCGCGACGCATCGGTGTCGAGGTGCCGCAGCGACTCCTGCCAGGCCTGCGCGTCGGGCGGCATGTCGTCGTAGTGCCAGCCGTCGGTGTCGCCCAACGCGAGGCGCGAGTCGATCAGCGCGACGACGGGGATCTTCGGCTCGCCGTCCTGCGCCAGCAGCAGGTCGCACAACGGCGTC
>DASVDW010000232.1:0-10872 GCA_036380925.1 Acidothermaceae bacterium | reverse complement strand
CCATTGCTATCGCCTTCGGGATCTACCTGCGGCGGTTCCGGGCGTGCCGGCTCATCGCGGACGCGTGGTTGGCCGGCGTGGTCGGCGTCGGGTTGTTTGCAACCGTCCTCATCGCCGCCACCTAGCGCCCTTGCCGCCATTCGGTCAGAGGCCGGCGCGTCGACTGGGCTGATACAGCGGCAGCGGCGTGGTTCAGCTGAACCACGCCGCCGCCGCACCGAGCTCCCGTGCTACAGCAGCCCCGCGAAGCGGGTCAGGTAGTCGGCATGCGCCGCGGTCAACGCCTTCCCGGTCTGCGCCCGAACCTGGTTGTCGAACGCGCCGATCTGGCCGGCCTTCGAGTTGGCGTTCGGCGAGCTGCAAATCGCTGACACCTTCGCCAGCAGGCCGTTTGCCACTCCGGCGTCCGAGGTGAAGGTTCTGACGAGGCTCGAAAGCGACGTGCACGACACCCCCACCGTGAACGACGTCGACGCGCTCGTCGTGTTGCCCGCCAGGTCTGTCGCGGACGCCTGCAGCACGTTGTTCTGCCCTACCAGCAGCGTGTACGCCGGGGCGTTCACCGACGGGCACGTGGTGCGCGAGACGTCGATGCCGGACAGCGCATCAGTCGCCAAGCAATTGATCGCGACAGTCTGGTCGACCGTGTAAACGCCTGCGTTTCCGCTGAAGGTGATGACCGGTGCCACCGAGTCGACGTCGATTTCCGGCACGGTCACGGACGTCGAGTTACCGGCCCTGTCGTACACCGTCACCGTTTGCGCCGCGTGCGTGCCGTTGCCAAGCACCTGCGCGGCCGGGCAGTCGGCGACACCAGATGTCGCGTCAGTGCAGGTGAAGCTCACCGTCACCGCCTGGTTGTACCAGCCGTTCGCGTTCGGCGCCGTCACCGACTGCGAGAACGTCACCGTTGGCGCGGTCTGGTCGATGTTGATGACCTTGCCGGTCTTGCCGGCAGCGACGTTGCCCGCGAGGTCCGACACCGTAGCGGTCGCCTCCTGGTTCGCGCCGTCCGTCGACAGCGTCTGGTCAGCGGGCACCGTTGCCGGGTCGATGCCGGAAAGCGCGTCGCTGACGGAGAAATGCACGGTGACCGGCGAGATATACCAGCCGTTCGAGCCATTCGGTGCGGACGGCGTGAGGCTCGGCGTGATGCTCGGTGCGGTCTGGTCGAGGTTCAAGCCGTGCACCGTGGCGGCCGCGGTGTTCCCGGCGACGTCGGCCGCATTCCCGGTGACCGACTGGTTCGCACCGTCCGCGCTGAGGGTCTGCTGGTTGTCGCAGGTCGCGATGCCGGAACCCGGCGTGCCGTTGCCGCCAGCCGGATCGGAGCAAATGAACGTGACCGTGACCGGCGAGTTGTACCAGCCGTGGCCGTTAGGCGCCGAAGTGGCGCTGCCGCCGATGGTGGGCGCGGTCCGGTCGATGCTCACCGACGTGTGGCCGGTGCCCGTGTTCCCGGCGTTGTCGGTGGCGGAGCCGTCGACGTTCTGGTTGGCGCCTTCAGTTCCGATGGTGACCGCGGCGGTGCCCGACTGCGAGTCGGCTGCGATGTCGCTACTGCCAGCGGGGTTGCTGGTGCACGACGCGAGTCCCGATCCCGCACTAAGGTCGGCAAGCGCCGGATCGGCGCAGCTGAACGTGACGGTGACCGGGCTGTTGTTCCAACCGGCGCTGTTCGCGGCCGGTAATTGTGACGGCGTGACGGTGGGCGCACTTTCGTCGATGTCGACCTCGACCGAGTTGGCCGCTTCGACGTTGCCTGCGACGTCGACCGAATGGAACGCCAGGTGGTGGCGGCCCTCGGTGTCGATCGTGACCGTCGTGCCGGTCTGGTTAGCGCCGCCATCAACGGAGTAGTACGTCGCCGCGACCCCCGAAGTGGCGTCGGTGGCGACGAGTTGAATCGTCACCGTCCCGTTTGACCAGGCCGGAGGGGCCGCGGCGACGGCCGTCGAGGGCGGCGTCTGGTCGATGTTGACCGGTGTGGAGTCGCCGGTTGTCGAGTTGCCCGCAAGGTCGGAGACCGTCGCGCTCGCCGTGACACCCTCGCCGTCCGACGTCAGGGTCGAATCAGCGGGCTGGGTCGATGGATCGACTCCGGACAGCGTGTCGGACGTCGTCCAATGAATGGTGACCGGGGACACGTACCAGCCGTTGGCGCCGTCGGGCGGAGCGGCCGGCGCGCCCGCGAGCGTGGGCGCGGTCTTGTCGAGTCTGACCGTCACGGTCGCAGGCGCCGAGGTGTTCCCGGCGACGTCGGTGACCGTATGGGTGAACGTCTGCTGCGCGCCCTCGCTGCTGACCGTCTGAGGCGCGGGGCAAGACGTCGAGAGCCCCGAGCCGTCGGCGCCGTCTTGCAGAGTCGGGTCGAGGCAGGTCCAGTTGATAGTGACGTCGGTGTTGTTCCAGCCGTTGCCGTTCGGAGCAGGTGTGGCCTGGCCAGAGATCGACGGCGCCGTCAGGTCGATGTTGACGCCGTTCACGGTCACCGGAGTTTCGTTGCCCGCGTTGTCGGTGGCGACCACGGACGCCGAGTGGTTGGCGCCCTCGCTGGTGAACGTGACGTCGTCCGGGCAGCCGGCCACGCCCGACGTCGCGTCGGCGCAAGCGAAATGCACGGTGACCGGTCCGTTGTACCAACCCTGCTTCGTCGCCGAGCCGTTATAGGTCACGGCGACGGTCGGTCCGGTTTGGTCGATGTCGATGCCATCGAGCGAGCTGGTGCTCGAGTTCCCCGCAAGGTCGTAGGACGGGCCGGACGTCGCCTGCTGGTTCTTGCCGTCGTTATTGAGCGTGACGGCGGTCGGGCACGAGACGACGCCTGACCCGGCGCTCTGGTCAGCGAGATCTGGGTCGGCGCAAGAGAAGCTGACGGTCACGGGCGCGGTGTACCAGCCGTTGCCGCCGATCGTGCCCGTCGGCGCGGCCATGACGACCGGCGGTGTCATGTCGACGTTGGCGGTCATCGACAGGCTGCTGGTGTTGCCGGCTTCGTCGCTCGCGCTCCCGGCGAGCCCGAATCGGCCTTCGTCGGTGATGCTGGTCGATGACGTTTTCGAACCGTCCAGGTTGTCCGTCGTCGTCGAACTTGCTCCAAGACTGCAGGTTGCCACGCCGGAGCCGGCGGAACCGTCGGCGAGGGCATGGTCGGCGCAGGTCATGCTGACCGTGACCGGCGTGCGGTTCCAGACCCCCACCGGGGCCGGATCGAGCGACGCGGCCAACGCCGGCGCGTCGGTGTCGACGTCGATGCTCACCTGGTGGCTCGCCTCGACATTCCCGGCTGCGTCGGTCGCCGACATCGACAGCGTGTGGTGGCCGCTCGACGAGATCTCAACGCTGCCGCCCGACCCAGAGATGGCGCCGGCCACGCCGTCCAGGCTGTACTGGATTTCGCTCACGCCCGACAGGTTGTCGGTGCCGGACAGCGTCACCGACAGCGGGAGCGTGTTGTACCAACCACTCGGCTCGTTGCCGGCGATCGTCGCGATGGTCGTCGGGGGAGTGCGGTCGATCTTGATGCCGGAGACCGTGCTGCTCGCGCTGTTGCCCGCGTTGTCCGTCGTGGTTCCGACGGTCGAGAGGTTGGAGCCCTCACCCGTGATGGTCGAGTTGGTCGGGCAGGTCGCCACGCCAGAGCCGCTGTCGCTGCAGGTCCAGTGGATCGCCACATCGCTGTGGTACCAGCCAGCGCCGTTTGGAGCGGTGGTCGGAGCGCCGGAAATTGACGGAGCAACCGAATCTTCGAGGTAGGACAGCGAATTCGAGCAGACGGAATCGACGCCGTTCGCGGTCGCCTTTGCCGAGAGCGCGGTCGTCGCGTTAGCCGGCACCGTCACGGCGATCCCGGTCGAAAGGGCGGACGCCGACCCGCTGGCCGCCGCCGTGCCAGAGCAGGTGGCGTTGGTGTAGACGCTGATCGTGGTCGCAGCGGGAGCGGTCCCCTTCACCACGGGCGTTGTCATGTTGCCCGGCGACGCCGGGACCGTGGCCGCGAGCACCGGTGCGTCGACAGAGACTTGGACGACACCGCACCAAAGGCTCACCCCGGAGGTGCGGCCGTTGCTGTTGCCCGCGCCGGCATATCCCGCCCCGACGCCACCCGGCGCGCCCGCCCCGCTGACCGGCGGGCACATTTGCGCCGTCGAGTCGGCGCCGGACTGCGCTCCAGCGAGCACGGTCGTGATCGCGCCGACCGGCACGCCGGTCGCGTTGAGCGCGCTGCAGGAGATCTGATAGCCGTGCACTCCCGCGCCGCTACCGCTCGAGTCCGACCACACCTCGAATCCGACGACGACCTTGGGGCTCGGGCACACCGCGTTGAAGTTGGCGCCGTTGCCCGCTGCGCCGATCGCGGGACCCACCTGCACGATTGGAGTCCCGGGCGCCACCGCGCCGCCACTCACGGTCATCGGCGCGCAGGAGGTGACGACGTCCGTTATCCAGATTGTGTTGTTCACCGCCTTTTGCGTCTGACCGCTGAGGCCGACCATCACGTCGCCAGTCGGGCACTTCTGGTCGGTGAGTGTGCCGCCGTTGCTCGGAAACTCGGCCAGTTGGGCCACCTTCGCCAGCGTCGGTCCGATTGCCGCGGCGGCCGGGCCGGCCAGCGTCGTCGCGCCGATCAGAGCGGCTCCGGGCGCTCCGAGCGTCAAGGCGACGACACTCAGGAACGCGGCGAGCGCACGGGGCCGGGCATGTCGGCCGACTCTTCCGCGACGCAGTTCACGACGGCGACGGTGGGTGGTGCTCATAACGCAGCGCTCCTTGGTCGGTTCGAACCTTCGAGCGCCGGTTTCGCCATTGGCTCCCTGCCTGGCAATTGGCGACCAGGTTGCTGGGCAGATCAAAGCCTCGCCCTCGTTCACCCGGGATCGGGTCCCCCCCATACCAGGCGTGATCCGAGTGTCGACCCGGTTGGCTTTGGTCGGAATAGCACTCTCGGGTCTCTTCGTTAGCGCGCGCCGTTGAGATTTCTCAACGCTTGCCGCTTATGGTCGGCATGACTAAATGCCGGGTATTGACCGGTAAACCGGCCCAAGGCCGCTCAAGCATCACGTGATCACCGACGACAACCAGGGCACAGGCATCTGGGTGGAGGCGCTATGGACGTGCACTCGCTGGCCGATCGTCAGGTTCTCAGTGGAGCGACCGCAGATGTGGCGGTTTTCCGCGAACGCTCCAGGCAACGGCGGCTCGCAAAGCTGACGGTGCCGTTCGCCGGCATCGCTGTTTGGATCTGGTTTCGCATCCTCAATGGGCAGGCGCCCTACGTTCGCTTCCCGCAGCTGCCTCCGAAAATTGCACAGGTTGCGCCCCTGTTGCTGCTCGTTGTGATCCTCGGCGCCGTTTTGCTGCTTCCCCTGCTGACCGCCGGCCGTTCACCACATGTGCTGTTCCGCTCCAGTGAAATCGAGACCTCGCTTGACGACGTCAAAGGGTCGCCGGTGGTCGTCGAGGAGGTCGTCAAAACCCTCAACTTGTTCCTCGCCCACAAGACGTTCAAAGAGCAGATGGGCGGCACGCCGCGGCGCGCCATCTTGTTCGAAGGGCCGCCCGGCACCGGAAAGACCTACATGGCGAAAGCTATGGCAAAGGAGGCGGGAGTCCCGTTCTTGTTCGTCTCGTCCTCCGCGTTCCAATCGATGTACTACGGGCAGACAAATCGGAAGATCCGTTCCTACTTCAAGGCGTTGCGCAGGGCCGCTCGCAAGGAAGGTGGCGCGATCGGCTTCATCGAGGAGATCGACGCGGTCGGCGCGGCCAGGTCCGGCATGGGAGGGGCGAAAGGCGAGGGGATCACCGGCGTCGTCAACGAGCTGCTGATCCAGCTGCAGTCCTTCGATTCGCCGCCGCCGAGCACCCGACTGCGCAACGCGTTCGGCGAGTGGCTGAACATCCTGCTGCCGCCGCATGTCCAGCTGAAGCGCAAGCGCACGCCGCCTGCCAACATCCTGGTGATCGGCGCCACGAACCGGGCCGGTGACCTCGATCCGGCCTTGCTGCGGCCGGGGCGGTTCGACCGCTCGATTTACTTCGACCTGCCGAGCCGCACCGGACGGCGGGAAATCATCGACTACTACCTCGGTAAAAAGGCGCACGACGCCGAACTCGACGACCCGGCCAAACGCGACCGGCTGTCCGCGATGACCTCCGGCTATTCGCCGGTGATGATCGAGCACGTGCTCGACGAGGCGCTCGTGTTCGCGTTGCGGCGGGGCGCCCAGCGACTCTCGTGGTCGGACATTCAGCGCGCGAAGATGACCGAGGAGATCGGGCTCGCCCAGCCGGTCGAATACACCGAAGCGGAGCGTCGGACAATCGCGACGCACGAGTCGGGCCACGCGGTCGTCGCATGGCTTGCGGGCAGGAGCCGCAAGCTCGAGGTGCTCTCGATCGTCAAGCGCAAGGAGGCGTTGGGGCTGCTCGCTCACTCCGACGCCGAAGAACGCTTCTTGAAGTCCGAGTCAGAACTGCGTTCGCTCATCCAGATCGCGATGGGCGGCATGGTTGCCGAGGAACTGTTCTTCGGCGAGATCACGTCGGGTCCGGCCGGCGACCTCAAGGCCGCGACGCACTACGCCGCCATGATGGTCGGCAGCTTAGGCATGGCCGGCAGCTTGTTCTCGTACGAGGCCATTGAAACGCCGCATTCGAACATCGTCGCGAAAGTCGCGTCAACCGACGCCGGCAAAGCCAGGGTCGAAGGCTTGCTCGAAGCCACCCGGCAAGAGGTGCGCACGATGCTTGAGGAGCATCGACATGTCGTCGAGGGACTGCGAGACGCGTTGCTCGAGCGCGACGAACTCATCGGCGACGAGATCGGCGAAGCGATCCTTGCGGCCGCGCACACGGCAACGGCAACCGCCGGGCTGAAGGTCAGCGGTCGCGCAGCGCTTTGAGCAGGGCGAGGTCCTCGCGGTGCTCAGGCGCTTTGCCTGGTGTCTCCAGCACCACAGGCACGCCACGCGTCGCCGGGTGGCGGAACAGCTCGGCAAATGGTTCGGATCCGATGCGTCCCCGTCCGATGCGCTCGTGGTTGTCGCGGTTCGAGCCCAGCGCGTCCTTGGAGTCGTTGGCGTGGATGAGCTTCAGCCGCCCACGCCCGATCACCTTCACCAGCGCGTTCAACGTCGTCCGCACTCCACCTGGCGCCGCTAGGTCGTGTCCTGCGGCGAACGCGTGGCAGGTGTCCAAGCAGACGCCGACCCGCGGGTGCGCGTCGAGCGCGTCGAGGTACGGGCCGAGTTCCGCGACGGTGGCGGCCAACGACTGCCCGGCGCCCGCGGTCGGTTCGATGAGCAGATCCGGTCCGTCGTCCGGTATCGCGTCAAGCAGCGGCAAGACGTGCGATCGCACCTGCTTCAGCGCGGCGTCACGCGACGAGGCCGTGACGGCTGATCCCGCGTGCACCACCACGCCGCGCGCGCCGATCGCGCAACCGCGAGTCAACGCGTGCCGCAACGACCGGACCGAGTTCTCGAGCGTCGTTGGCGTGGGCGTGCCGAGGTTCACCAAATACGGCGCGTGCACAAACGTCGGCATCCGAGCGTCAGCGCAGCGGGTGCGAAATTCGTCGTCCTGCTTGGGGTCTCCGGCCGATCGGGCCCAGCCGCGCGGGTTCGACAAGAACACCTGAACGGCCTCCGCGCCGACATCGCGCGCGTACGCCAACCCACCGGCCGCAAGCCCGCCTGACACCGGCACGTGCACACCGATAGGCGAGGGTTTGCGAGGGGGCACGGTCTCCAGGATGCCAGACCGGCCCGACCGCGAAGCACCCAGAGGTTAGCTCGCGTCGATGGTGACGACCGTCCCCTTGGGCTTCATCGAGCCACCCTTGGGGTCTTGGTGCGTCACCACTCCGAACCGGCCCTTCTTGCCGACCTTCACCTTGAAGCCAGCGTCGGTGAGGATTTTCTCCGCTTGCGAGATGCTGGTCCAGCTCAATGGATTGGCCAGATCGCTTGTCACGTCGGGCACCTTGAACAGCTCCGGACCCTTCGAGACGTCCAGCGTCACCGTCTGTCCGCGCACGCCGTTGCCGCTGTTCGGGTTTTGCGAGATGACTTTGCCTTCAGGCACGGTGTCGCTGAAGTCTTGCGTCGTGGCGACCTGGAATCCGGCCTTTTGCAGCGCGTTCGCGGCGGCCGCCGCGTCCTGACCGGTGTAATCCTTGATCGCGATGGGCTGCGGTCCTTGGCTCACCGTGACGGTGACGGCTTTGCCGTAGTCGACGACCGTCCCAGGAGCGGGGTCGACCCCGATCACGCCATTGGCGGGAATGTTGTCGTTGTAGGCCATCACGGGTGGCGCGACCTTGAAACCGGCTTGCTGCAGGGCTGCCTTGTAGTCGTCGAACGAGGCGCCTTGGTCGACCGCAGGCACGGTCGCGGTGTGTTTGCCCTTGGACACGTGGACGGTCACCGCGGCGCCGCGTTTGACCTGATGGTTCGGCTGCACGCTTTGGTCGATGATGTCGCCCGGCGAGACGGTGCTGCTCCACTGCTGGTCGGGACTGACGACCAGCTTCACGTGGGCGTCAGCGGCCTTCGCCTGGGCGTCGGCGACCGACATCTGCAGGAAGCTCGGCATCGTCGTGTATTGCCCGATTCCGAACCACCACCCGGCGCTTCCGGCGCCCGCCGCGAGTAGCAACACCAGCAGCAGCGCGATCAGCCCGCGCCGGCTGCGCCGCCGCGGCCGAGGCGCGTCGTCGGCTCCTTGGTCAGCGAAAGCGCCGACCCGCGGTGGGGCGGCGCCGTCGTCCGGAGGAAGTTCGACGACGAGCGTCTGATGGCCGCGCGGCGTCACGGTGGTCGCGCTTCCCGCGTCGGCCTCGAGCGCCGGCAGGCCGCGACGCACCCGCGCCACCTCCGCCAAGAAAGCCGCGGCGTCGGCAGGACGGGCGTCCGGGTCGCGCGCCGTCGCGTGGGTCACCAGCGCGTCGACGGCCGGCGGCAGGCCGGAGATCTCGGACGACGGGGGCGGCACCGTCTCGTTGGCGTGCCGGTAGGCGACCGAGATCGGCGTCTCGCCGTCATAGGGCGGATGCCCCGTGAGCATCTCGAACAACATGATGCCGGCGGCGTAGACGTCGCTGCGCGGGTCGGCGACCCCGCGGGTCACCTGTTCGGGGGCGAGATAGGCCACCGTGCCGATCAGCGTGGTGGCGCTGGTGGCGGTGCGACCGGCGACCGCCCGGGCGAGCCCGAAGTCGGCGACCTTTACCCTCCCGTCGTCGGCCAGCAACACGTTCTCCGGCTTGACGTCGCGGTGCACCAGGCCGGCGGCGTGCGCCGCGGACAGCGCCGACAAGACCGGCGCCAGGATCGACAGCGCCTCTTGCGGCGCCAGCCGCCGCCGCTCGCGCAGCAGGTCGCGCAGGGTGCGGCCCGGGACGTACTCCATGGCGAGGAAGACGTGGCCGTTGTCGTCGCCTTGGTCGAACACGGCGACCACGTTCGGGTGTGACAGCCGGGCCGCGGACTTGGCCTCCCGGATGAAGCGCGCGACGAACTCGTCGTCGTCGGCGAAGATCTGGTGCATGACCTTGATCGCGACAAGTCGGTCGAGCCGGACGTCGAGCGCGCGGTAGACCGTCGCCATGCCGCCCTTGGCGATGCGCGACTCGACCTTGTATCGGCCGTCGAGCACTTGGCCGACGAGGGAGTCGGAAACCGTCGCGTCCACGAGGATCGAGTCTACGTGCGGGATTGCGCCCGCCCGCTCAGGCGCGCGTCCTTCCGCAGGTCCCGGAGCACGGCTCGCACCACCCGGGTGGCGGCCCGACCGGCTTGCTCTCCGGTGAGCTCCCCGCTGCGGGTGAGCAGGTGCCAGCTCACCGAGCCACCCAACAGGTACAGCGTCTCGAAGAGCGCGCTCGCCTCCTCCTGCGGGAGATGGGCCAATTCCGGCGCGAACGCCGCGGACAGCACCTCGCGGCGGCGTTGGCGGCCGGCGTCGGAGCCGCGCGCGAGGGTGACCACGGCCACCGCGCGCGCGGGCGCGCCGATGCGGTCAAACGCGGCGTACAGGCCCGGCAGGTGCTCGACCAGATCGTCGAGCGGGTCCTCCCGGTCGTGGCGCAACCGGGGCCGGTCGCCGAGCAGCTCGCCGAGCCGCGCCCCGACCATCTCGGTCAGCCCGTCGAGCAGCGTTTCGGTGCTGGCGAAGTGGCGATACACGGTCCGCTCGGCGACCTCGGCCCGCGCCGCCACGCCGGACATCGACAGCGTGTGGATGCCGTGCTCGAGGATCTCCTCGGCGACGGCGCTCAAGATCGATTCGCGGGTCTGCGCCACCTGGCGCTCCCGCAAGGGGCTGCGGTAGGCGCGCGGCGTGGGCGTGGTGTCGGCGGCACTTTTCGCCACAGGGTTGACAGTACCAGAGAATCGATGTCAGGATCCCTGCCACGAACTTTGTCGTACCACGAGGGGGGCCGAATGGTGACGCGCCCGGGGTCGCACAACGCCGTCCGCGATGTCGTGACGGTCGGCTATGACACCGCAACCAACGTCGTCTCGGTCGTTGGCGGCAAGGCTCGCACGCTGAGCGCGCTCGCGCGCGACGGATTCCCCGTGCCACCCGCGGTCGTGTTGACCACGTCGGCGTGCGCCCGGGTGGCGGCGGCGAGCGGGGAGGTGCCGGCCGAGATTCGGGCGGCGATCGCCGCCGCGCTCGGCGGCCTCGGGGGCGGCGGCGGGCGGCTCGCCGTCCGTTCGTCCGCCGTCGAGGAAGACTCGCGGGCAGCCTCGTACGCGGGAGCGTTCAGGTCCGTCCTCAACGTCGCGGCCGCCGACCTCGGCGCGGTCTGCGACGCGGTCGCGGACGTCGTGGCGTCGGCGTCCGAGCACCGGGTCGCGGTTT
>DASVDW010000231.1:0-4650 GCA_036380925.1 Acidothermaceae bacterium | reverse complement strand
GAAGCGGGTCGAATACAACTGCGCGGCAGCGGGGTAACCGGCGTCGTCCGGCCTGATCAACCGGCCCTGCAGGGTTCGCGCGAGGTGGTCGAGATCGGCGGTTGGCGGGGATGCTGCCGACGCTCGTGGGCTTGTCGGCTGGGGGCTGGTCTTTGTCGTCGACGGGGCGGCCCACCGGGGCTTGGCGGTGCAGCCTTCCAGCACCGCCGCGACGCCGGCGGCGGCACTAAGCCGGAGGAACTCGCGTCGGTTGATCGGATCCTCCGCCGGGCGTTTCGGACGTGTTCTCCCATCGTGGACGCGCAAGGCGGCATTTCGGGTGCTGCGCTCGCTCAGCTGGTCAGGTGTCGACTGTTATGCGGAACGCGGTCAAGAGCACGCGATCTGCCTAACGGTCGGCCGCCGCTGTCGGCGTCGGTCGCCGGGCGCGCCGCGGCCGATCAAGGATTGCGAACAGCAGGCCACCGAGCAACGCCATGTTCTTGTGGAACTGAACCCGCTGCGCCTTGCGGGCCTGCGGATCCTCGATCGACCAGAAGGCGTGGCCGGCGGCGGTCGTCGGGATCAGCGAGGCGAGCAGCACGAGCGCGGAGAACCGGGGCGCCTTTCCGACCGCCAGGGCACCACCGGCCAGCACCTGTGCCGCGCCGTTGGCGCGGACGATCAGCTCATCGTCGCCCGGTAGCGGCACGGCCTTGCGCAAGGTGGCGAGTGTTCCGGCCGCCCGGTCGACCCGGGTGCCAGGCTTTCGCGCGGTGTCGAAGCCCAGGGCAATGTAGGTCCAACCGGTGAGGACACGGGCGAGGGTACGCAGTGGGTTCATTGCTGGGTTCATGGTCGTTTTATACCGCGCTGGGCGGAGGCCCGACGTCATCGCCGGTCGTTGCCCCCAAAGGGGTGGGTGGTCGCCAGGCATACTGCGGGGATGCGGCTCACCGACTTCTGGGACCGGATGCGCCAGCAGTTCGGCGAGGTTTATGCCGACTCGTTCGCCCATGACTTCGTGCTGTCCGAACTTGATGGCCGCACGGTGCACGAGGCGCTGGCGCAGGGTGTCGAGACTGTCGAGGTTTGGCGCGCGGTGTGCCGCACCGTCGACGTCCCGGCGAAGCTGCGCTGAACCGCCTGTTGCGCGTGATGCATCCATACCTGCGGGTCTGACCCACCGGCGTGTCGGGGCTGTTCGAACAAATGTTCGGGTTATCGTGCACAGGTGCCGCGCACGTTCGATCTGTCCACAGCAAGCCTCCGACGGCCGCAGATTGTCGGCGCGTCCGCCTAGCGTCGTCCACGACACGTTGATCCGCCGCTTTCGACCTTGACGGGATGGCAACCATGGCAGTACCCGACCGCGAGAAGGCCCTCGAGACCGCGATCGCCCAGATCGAACGGGCGCACGGCAAGGGGTCGGTGATGCGCCTTGGCGACGAGGCCCGGGTGCCGATCGAGGTGATCCCCACCGGCTCCATCGCACTCGATATCGCGCTCGGCATCGGCGGGTTGCCGCGCGGGCGCGTCGTCGAGATTTACGGTCCGGAGTCGAGCGGCAAGACCACGCTCGCGCTGCATGCCGTGGCCAACGCGCAGCGCGCCGGCGGTATCGCCGCCTTCATCGACGCCGAGCATGCGCTCGACCCCGAATACGCCACGAAACTCGGCGTCGACACCGATGCGCTGCTGGTCTCCCAGCCCGACACCGGCGAGCAGGCGCTGGAGATCGCCGACACGCTGATCCGATCCGGCGCGATCGACATCATCGTCATCGACTCGGTGGCGGCGCTCGTGCCGCGAGCCGAGATCGAGGGCGAGATGGGCGACAGCCACGTCGGCCTGCAGGCCCGGCTGATGAGTCAGGCGCTGCGCAAAATCACCGGTGCGTTGAGCACATCCGGCACCACCGCCATTTTCATCAATCAACTTCGCGAAAAAATAGGTGTGTTCTTCGGCTGTTTCAATTACAGCACCCGGGTGACCCTTGCCGACGGCACGCAGGAAAAGATCGGCAAGATCGTCAATCAGAAGATGCCGGTCGAGGTGCTCTCCTACGATCCAGAATCCGATCGAATCGTTCCCCGCAAGGTCGTCAAGTGGTTCGACAACGGGACGACCGACGAATTTCTCCAGTTCACCGTCGCCAAGTCGGGCCTGAACGGCCGCGCCCAGTTTGCTGCGACGCCCAACCACCGTATCCGTACGCCGGGCGGCTGGCGCGAGGCCGGCGAGCTCGCGTTCGGCGACCGCGTCATGGTGGCGGAACGGCACCGGTTGAGCCCACAGCAATGGCAGGTCGTTCTCGGCTCATTGATGGGTGATGGGAATCTGTCGCCGAACCGCCAGGGGCGCAGTGGCGTGCGATTCCGGCTGGGCCATGGAGCCAAGCAGGTTGACTATCTCGACTGGAAGGTTTCTCTTTTCGGCAACATCGAGTGCAGCCGCCGGACGAACGCCACCGGCGCGGTATTCGCCGACTTCACCCCGCTACCCGAACTCGGAGAGTTGCAGCAGGCTGTCTATTTCGGTGACGGCAAGAAGCACCTGTCCGACGAATATCTCAAGGCGTTGACGCCGCTCGCGCTGGCGATCTGGTACATGGACGACGGCTGCTTCACCGTCCGGTCGAAAGGTGCGCAGGTTCGCACAGCGGGCGGCAGCGGGCGGATTGAGGTTTGCGTCGACGCCATGACCGCCGGCACCCGGGAGCGTCTGGTCGACTACCTGCGCGACACGCACGGTCTTACGGTGAAGCTCCTTACCCGAGGCAAACGCGGCCAGCAGGTTATTCAGTTCTCGACCGCATCATCGACGGAGTTCCAGCGGACTATCGCGCCGTACGTGCATCCGTCGATGGAGTACAAGTTGCTCCCGCGGTTCCGCGGCCAGTTCGGTGTCGAGCCGGAGTTCGTCGAGCCGCGCGATCGGCCGGTTCCGGCAAGGATTCTCGACATTCACGTCAAGCCGAAGACGCGTTCGATGCACCGCTTCGACATTGAAGTTGAGGGAAACCACAATTACTTCGTCGACGGCGTCATGGTGCACAACAGTCCTGAGACGACCACCGGTGGAAAGGCGCTGAAGTTCTACGCGTCGGTGCGCATCGACGTGCGACGCATCGAGACGCTGAAAGACGGTCAGGAGGCGGTCGGAAACCGTACCCGCGCCAAGATTGTAAAGAACAAGGTAGCGCCCCCCTTCCGCCAAGCAGAGTTCGACATCTTATATAATGTAGGAATTAGCCGCGAGGGCAGCCTCATTGACATGGGTGTCGACAACGGCATTGTCCGCAAGTCTGGTGCCTGGTACACCTACGAAGGCGATCAGCTCGGCCAGGGCAAGGAAAACGCGCGCAACTTCCTGCGCGACAACCCCGACCTAGCCGAGGAGATCGAAAAGAAGATCAAGGAGAAGCTAGGTATCGGGCCGAGGATCGACGATCCGATCGACCTCACCGTCGCGCCGGTCCCGATCGAGAACTGATGAGTGCGCGGGCCGTCGGCCACCGGTTCGAGGATCCTGACGATCCGCCCGCCGACCCAGAGTCGGTCGCTAGGCGCATCGCGCTCGACCTGCTGACGGCGGCGCCGCGCACCAGGGCGCAGCTCGCGGTCGCGATGGCCAAGCGCGGTGTGCCCGACGACGTCGCGACACAGGTGCTCGACCGGTTCACCGAGGTCGGCCTGATCGATGACGCCGCCTTCGCCGCAGCGTGGGTGCGCTCGCGCCAGCCCCGCCGCGGGCTCGCGCCACGGGCGCTCGCCCGAGAGCTGCGTGACAAAGGCGTTGCGGAGCCGGTCGTCGTCGAGGCTATCGCCGCGGTCGATCGGGACGACGTCGAGTCGACCGCACGTACCCTTGCCCGCCGCAAAGCCCGAGCCTCGGTGGGGTTACCGACCGAGGTGAGGGTGCGTCGGCTCGCCGGGATGCTCGCCCGCAAGGGCTACCCGAGCGACGTCGCGTTGCGCGCGGTGCGCGACGTCCTCGCCGAAGAGCAACTCGACGTGGCCGACGAGTTCGCCGAGCAGGTCGCCGACCAGGTGGCCGGCGGGTAGCCAGCGGCCACCAGGCCGCCCGGTGCATGATCGGGCCATGCGAGTTTTCGTGGCAGGGCCGACCGGCGTGATCGGGATTCCGCTGGTGCGAGAGCTGGTGGCCGCCGGCCACGAGGTCGCGGGGATGACCCGGTCGGCGTCCAAGGTCGAGATGCTTCGCGGGCTCGGCGCGGAGCCTGTTGTCTGCGACGTCTATGACGCCGACGCGGCGCGCGAAGCCGTTGCCGCCTTCCGTCCCACTGGCCGCCTGACGGCCGGTCGCGGGGGCGCGCGTCGGCCGCCGTCGGCTTGACCATGGACTCGACCGCGCATAGCCTTCGGTTTGTGAGGAGTGTCCCTGTGGGGGCAGGGTTCGACGTAGCATGACCCGTGTTCAGGCGGTTTCCGCTTGGATACGCATTGGCGAACGAATGACCCGGTACTGTCCGGTTTGGTGATGCCCTTCTAGCAGGTCGCGCCGGCTTCTTGATCGAGGTGACGCGACCGGCATTCGCGTCCGTTCGCGACGTCGCGCCCGCTGCCGTAGTTCGTCCTCGGGTCGGCTCCTCCTGACAGGCTCCGAGCCGGCCCCCCGTCGGCGCGCGAGCCGGCGAGCTTGGAGGGT
>DASVDW010000230.1:0-9218 GCA_036380925.1 Acidothermaceae bacterium | reverse complement strand
CGTCCGCGACTCGCCACTCGAGCACGGCGGCCCAGAATCGAGCGAGCCGAGCCGGATCGGCCGAGTCCCAGGTGAGGCTCGCCAGTTTGGGCGCCATCCCGACAACATACGACGCGCGCCGCGAGGTCGCCGCCCGGTTATTTATCGCTTGGCGCTGTGCCGAGGCGCTTGAAAGATTGAGGCATGCGCATCGAAAGACTCGACCACCTGGTCTTGACGGTTGCCGACGTCGACGGGTCCGTTGACTTCTACGAACGTGTGCTCGGCCTGACTCCGGTCACCTTCGGAGCCGGACGGCGGGCGCTCGCCTTTGGCCAGCAGAAGATCAACCTGCATCAAGCAGGCGCGGAGTTCGAACCAAAGGCGCACCGACCGACGCCGGGATCGGCAGACCTGTGCTTCGTCACCAGCGACGAACTCGGCGAAATCGAGCAGCGTCTGCGCGACGTCGGCGTGGAGATCGAGGAAGGTCCGGTTGACCGCACCGGCGCGCTCGGACCGATCCGGTCTGTGTACTTCCGCGATCCCGACCGCAACTTGATCGAGGTTGCGGCGTACGTCGCGGGGTAGCGGTCATGTCGTGCGCCCGGTGCGCCCGCCCCGGCCGCGAGATGGCGGCCGGGGCGGCGCCGACATCAGTGCTTGAAGCGCGCGGGGAACTCGCCGATGATGCCGTTGCTCAACATGTCCGCCATGTCGAGGATGTGCAGGTGGATGGCGTCGTAGTCGTTCACGCTGGCGGTGTAGTCACCACCTAGCTCGTCGCTGGCCTCGGCGAGAGTCTGGTCGAGATGCACCTTCATGTCATCACGCATGACCTGTTGCGGCCAGAATCGCGGGTTCGCGTTCGCGAGGAAGTCCGCAATGGCATTGGCGTTCTCATACCAACGGGTGTTGGCGTCGTTGAAAGCCGCCGTGTCTCCGGCCTTCGCCGCCTGCAAGATCTCCACTGCGATCGTGATGTGGTCGTGCAACAGCGAGGTCAACTCGGTTCCGGCCGCATCTCCGTAGAAGGGCTTGATCGCATCGCCGATGTCCACTTGGTTCTGCAGCAACCGAGCGGCGGTCGCGTCGAAGCTCTTCGAACCGTCAGCGAAGGTGACTATCGCCAACCGCGTCCAGGTGACGTGGTCTTCCCACAGCTTGCGCATCTGGTCGTGAAACGTCTGCGCGGACGCCGTGTGTGTCGCCGCCACTGTCCCATGGTCGTGACCATGACTCGTGCCTTCGGCGGCGTCCGCGCTCGCGTGCGACGTTGTCACCGTCATCAGCGCGGCCACCACCGCGACCAGCACCAGGACGATCATGGGCGTCGCCTTTTTGCGCGCCGCTAGCGTCGTTCTCATTCGACTTCCTTTCGAGTTAAGAGGAATAGGCTCGCGAGTCCGCCGAGAACCTCCGCGGCGGATGTCACTGCACCGACGGGATCCAGCGCCTCTGGGTCGGTGATCAAGAAGGGCACTCCCGTGGTGCGCGACAACACGTAGGCGGCCGCAACGCCGAGCAGCACCAACGCCGTCGCGGCGAGCGCGGCTTTGGCGACCACCGCCCGCCTGGGTTTGCGCAACACCACCGCCGCAACGGCCGTCGCGACGGCCGACACCACGAAGGCCCCGCCTAGCCGCGGCCCACCCTCGCGTAGGTGATCGGGGACGAGCGCCGCGTGCACGCCTGCGCTGGCGGCGCAGACGAGCACGACGGCGTGATGAAGGCGGACGTTGACCCGGCTGGAGCCGGCCGCCAGGATTGGAGCAATCGAAAGGGCCATGCTGTGTTGGTGTCTGTCCTGCGCGCGTTCTTACCTCGCCACGGCGACGACGCGTCGCGAAGTCGGGGTAAGAAGTGGCCGCCGCGACGACACACATCTGACATGCGAGACATAAAGGCGGAGCAGTCGGCGTCTAGCGCCATGCCGTCGGTAGATCACGACCAGGTGACGGCGTGGCGGTTCCGGCGACTGCTCGACGCGGGATTCGATTACGCGCAGGCCGAGCACCTGTCGGCCGTGCCCGGCGTCGATCTGCACGAGTTGTTGAGTCTGATCGACCGCGGGTGTCCCGCTCACTTGGCGGCCCGCATCCTTGATCCGTTCGTCGACTCGGACGCTGGCCGATGACCGCGGTCAGCCGAGGGCCGGCCAGCGCCGCCGCTCCCGTCGTCGAAACCGACGACTGGGTGATGCGATTGTCGACCCCCGGGCCGGACAGAGACGCCGCGCTACGTCAGCTGCACGGGTTGCTGCTGCGCGCGGCAAGGCGCCAGGTGTCGCGGATGGCCGGCCTGGCGGTCGGCCTCGGTGCCGAACGAATCGATGAGATCGTCAACCAGTCAGCCGACGAGGCGATGGTCACGCTGCTTGGCAAGCTGTCGACTTTCGAGGGCCGCAGTCGTTTCACGACCTGGGCCTACAAGTTCGCGGTGCTGCACGCCGCGGTGGAGATTCGCCGCCACGCCTGGGTGGGTCGTGAGATCCCGCTCGAGCAGTCGGTCGAGCCCTGGTCGGGCGGTCCGTCGCCGGAGGACTACTCCGAGGCCGCGGCGCTGTCGGCGGCGATAACGACCGCGATCGAGGCCGTGCTCACCCCGCACCAGCGACAGATCGTGATCGCGGTGCTCATCGACGACGTCCCGATCGACATCCTGGCCGACCGACTCGGCACGTCGCGCAACGCGTTGTACAAGACGCTGCACGACGCGCGCCACGCGTTGCGCGTGCAGCTCATCGCCACCGGCCACCTCCCCGCCGGACAGACCTCGGGAGGGTCACGATGACCGAGCATCGGCACAACCTCACCCCGGACGTCGTCGCCCGGCTCACCGTCGACCCGCACCCATGGCTCTCGTGCGACGACTGCTTCAGGCTCGTCGACCAATACGTCGACCAACTGCTTGACGCAGGAGCGGTCGTGGCCGAGCGGATGCCCGCGATGCGCGCCCACCTTGCCGCGTGCGCGGCATGCCGGGAGGAAGCGCAGACGCTCCTCGCGCTCGCGGCGTCCGACCGCGGGCTGCACGCGGACGAGGTGGACGCGGCGCAGCGCGCGCTCACCTCGTAGCGGCGGCTAGCGCTCGTCAACCGTGATCACGGGCTTGATGTCGACGACGGGCGTGCCGTCCACCGCCTCGAGCGGACCGACCCGCAGCCGGGCGCCGGACGCCTCGAGCACCGTCACGCGGTGCAGCCCGATCGGGTTGGGCCGGGCGGGCGAGCGGGTGCTGAAGACACCGAGTTCCGGCTTCGACAGGTCACCTTGCGGATGGGTGGCGAGCTCGTCGCGACGTGACTTGTGCAACCAGGTCAGCACCAAGAGCTCGTCGCCCACCCGGATGTCGCGCACTCCCTCGCGCATCTCGGGGTCGATCAGCAGCCAGGCGTCGGGGGCGCCCGCGTGGCCTTGGTTCGGCGCCGTGTCGACGTCGGTCAACGCCGACTCGACCCGACCGATCGGGCGCAGCTCGTACGCCGCGTTCCATTCAGTCGCGGACGGCGCGAGGCGTGCCTCGGCCAGCAGCGGTTGGAAAAGTTCGACTGGATTGCCGGATGGGTCCTCGATGATCACTTGTCGGCCGCCGACGCCCTCGACGATGTCGTTGCGGAACCGCACGCCGCGTCGTCGCAACTCGGCGGCCGCCGCGTCGAGATCGGACACCTCGACGCTGAAGCGGTTCCAGCCGCCGGGCTTCTGCACGGCGCCGTCTGGCATCGGCGCGCCTCCACCGCCGGGCGCACCTGGCTCAGCGGGTCTCACAAGCACCAACCGCAGATCGCCGCGCGACAGCATCGCGAACGAGTCGTTCGGCTGGAGTCGCACCTCGAACCCGAGGTCGTCGACGTAGAAGCCGACGGCGGTCGGCACGTCGCGCACGAGGTATCTGATGCTGACCGTGCTCATGGGCGGCGTCCCTTCATCGGGTCACATCCATGATGCGACCCAAGCGCTGGTCGATCTTCGGCTGTTTCCTCGTTCTTGGTCAACCGGCGCAACAGGGCGCACATTCTCGCCACGACGGGCCGAGAAAGCGTAGATTCGAGCGACGCGAACGCCGTTGCCAACTCAGGGCGACGGAGTCGCCGGCGGCCGGGCGGTTCCCTTGGTGACAAGGCAGTTGGACACCGATTACCTGGTCGTCGGCGCGGGCGCGATGGGCATGGCCTTCGCGGACGCGCTGGTGGATCACGCCGATGTGCACGTCACCCTGGTCGATCGCCGTCACGCGGCAGGTGGGCACTGGCTCGACGCGTACCCGTTCGTCCAGTTGCATCAGGCGTCGCTGTTCTACGGCGTCGCGTCGACCGTCCTAGGCGACGGAGCGGTGCAGCGAAGCGGCCCGGAGGCCGGGCTCCAGAAAAGAGCGCGGCAGTCGGAGATACGGGCGTACTACGACGACGTCATGCACAATCGCTTCCTTGCCTCAGGACACGTCACGTTCCTTCGGGCCAGCGAATATCACGCCGAAGGCTCCTCACATCTCGTCACGTCTCGGGTGTCTGGGCAGACCGTTCAGGTCAACGTGCGGCGCCGCCTCGTCGACGCCACATACCTGTCGCCGACGATCCCGGCCACCACACCACCACCGTTCACCTTCGCTGATGACGTGCGGGTCGTGCCGGTCAACGAACTGGCCGATCTAGCCGAGACCCCGCGGCGGTTCGTCATTGTCGGTTCTGGCAAGACGGCGACTGACGGGATCGTGTGGCTGTTGGGGAACGGCGTCACCTCCGATCGAATCGTCTGGGTCCGCCCGCGGGAGCCTTGGATGCTCAACCGCGCCGTCGTCCAACCCGTCCCGTCGGTGGGCCTGGGCCTGGTGGCCGACATCATGGAGTCCGCCGCGTCGGCCGAGTCACTCGACGACCTGTTCCTGCGGTTGGAAGCGGCCGGCGTGATGCTGAGGATCGACCAGGACGTCGTCCCGACGATGGCGAAGACCCCGACCCTGGCCGCCTGGGAGCTGGACTTGCTCCGCACCATTGAGAACGTCGTCCGCCTTGGGCACATCAAACACGTGACTCGTCGGGAGATTCTCCTCGACTCCGGCTCGGTCTCCTTGCCGCCTGACGCGCTCGTCGTGCATTGCGCCGCCTCCGGGCTGCAGTACCCGCCGCTGGTCCCGATCTGGGGGCCGGACAAGATCCGACTGCAGACGATCCGCGTCGGCTTTCCCACGTTCGCCGCTGCTCTCGCCGGCTACGTGGAGGCGACCCGCGACGACGACCGGGAGCGCAATCGGGTGTGCCCGCCCAACACCCTTCCCGACAACCCGGCCAACTGGGCGCGCATGCAGGTGCGGGGCGTGATCGCAACACAGCGCTACGGCGCCGAACCCGATATCGCCGCCTGGGCGAACAGTTGCGCGATGAACCCGGCGCGTGTCGAACCGGCACAACGAGAGGAACCCCGCGTCAAGGCCGTGGCCGCCCGGCTGGCCGAGCACCTCGGTCCCGGCCTGACCCGACTGGCGGAACTCGCCAAGGAGCCATTGCCGGGCTACTAAGCGACGCCGAACACCTGCGCCGGCTGTCGCTGGCGTCGTCCGTCCCGCGGCGCGGTCTCGGCCCACGCGCTAAGCGACAGGTGGAAATTGGTCTGGCCGGCAGTCTTTACAACGATGTACAAGACCGGCAGACTCGGCCTCGGCTCACGCCGGTTCATCCCGCATGGAGGTGCTCCTGTGTCCCACTCTCGAACGCTTACCGCGACACTGGCGGCCACCACGCTCGCCGGCGGGCTGTTGCTCGCTCCGACCGGCGCGACGGCAGCGACCGCAAGTGCCGCGGAACAGCCGGCGACGGCGGATCGCATGGCGCCGCCGATGTATCGCAACCCGCTACAACTGATGTTGCCGGACGGCGCGCAGGCGCAAAGCTGCGCCGACCCATTCGTCATCCACGGACAGAGCGCGGGTGACCGCAACTGGTACCTGTACTGCACGTCCGACGCGCTGACTGCTCGCGAAAAGAACCCGGATGGCAGCCTGGTCATCCACAACGTTCCGACGTTCACGTCGACCGACCTCACGCATTGGCGCTACGCCGGTGACGCATTTCCGACGAAGCCGTCGTGGGTCGCGCCGGCCGCCGGTATGTGGGCGCCAGATGTCGTGTACCGAAACGGTGAGTATTACCTGTACTACGCGGCGTCCGACACCACATTGCCAGGAGGTGGATCGGCGGTGGGTGTCGCGACCAGCACCAGCCCGACCGGCCCGTGGGTCGACGCCGGAGCGCCGGTCGTCCCTCCGACGGACTCGCCAACCACGCCGGGCTCTCGCCGTTGGGAATTCGACCCGGAAGTCATCACGGACGGCGACTCCAGCTACATCTACTTCGGCAGCTATTTCGGCGGCGTTTTCGTGCGCCAGCTGAGTGCGGACGGCCTGCGCAGTGACGCGGCGTCTGAGCAGCAAATCGCCATCGACAACCGTTACGAAGGCACGTTCATCGTGCGGCACGACGGTTGGTATTACTTCATGGGCTCGGCGACGAACTGCTGCAACGGCCCGCTGACCGGTTACGCGGTTTTCGTCGCGCGCTCAAGAAGCCCGCTGGGCCCGTTCGTCGACCGCGATGGCGTGTCGATACTCGACAGCCGGGTCGGTGGCACGCCGATGCTGACACAAAACGGCAACCGCTGGGTCGGCGCCGGTCACAACGCCGTCGTCACCGACTTCGCCGGGCAGGACTGGATCGTCTATCACGCGGTCGACCAGAACGACCCTTACTACGCGGGCAATGTCGGTTACACCAAGCGACCCGGGATGATCGACCCGCTCGACTGGCGGAACGGGTGGCCGGTGGTGCGCGGCGGCCGCGGGCCGTCGGACCAACCGATGCCCGGACCGGTGGCGCAACCGGGGGAGATCCCGCTCTACCACGCGGATTTTGTGTCGCAGCCCGCGCCCGGCGCGACGCTCACCGGCCGCTCCGACGACTTCGACGGGTCCTCACTGGGGTCGCAGTGGACGTGGATCAGGCCGCCAGGCCCGTCGACCTATGCGGTCGCGAACGGTGAGCTTCGCTGGCAAACCCAGGCCGCCGACATCCATCCGCCGGCCACGCCGCTCGCGTCGGTGCTCAGCGAGCCTGCCCCGCCCGGCGATTACGTGGTCGAGACGAAGGTCGCGGTCGACACCCCGCGATCCGGCTGCTGCCAGAATTATGTGCAGGGCGGACTTGTCATCTACGGGGACGACGGCAACTACGTCAAGCTCGCGTCGGTCTCGATATGGAACACCAGGCAAACCGAGTTCGGCGACGAGCAATCGCCGCTGCCGCAGGGATATCCCAACTACGGCAACACCGTGGTCGGCCCGGTCGGCGACTGGACGTACTTGCGCATCGTCGCGCACCGACCCCGTCCGTCGTCCGTCGACGGCGCTGTTTCCTACACGGCCTACACCAGTCTCGACGGCGAGCATTGGGACACCGGCGGGACGTGGACGCGCGACCTCGGCCCGCACCCCAAGATCGGGCTGATCTCGATGGGCGGCAGCGGGTTCACCAGCCACTTCGCCTATGTGCGGGTGAGCGGGGTGCGAATGGGCTGACACACGTCGTCGCGGCTATGCCGATGCGCTGGCTACCAACGTTGTACTGTACGGGCAGCCAGCCCGGTCAGGCATGCCTTGCGCCGCGCAAGGGGCCGCGCCGGTCGTGACACGAGCGGGGAGCATCGGTGAACGACGGACACAGAAACGTCAGCCTGCGCGACGTCGCCGCGCGCGCCGGCGTTTCGGTGAAGACGGTTTCGAACGTCGTGAACGGCTATCCGCATGTCACCGAGGCGACGCGCGCGAAAGTCCAGCTGGCGATCGACGAGCTCGGCTACACCCCCAACCTGGTGGCCCGACACTTGCGCGGTGGGCAGTCGGGCATCATCGCGTTGGCCGTGCCCGAGCTTGCGCTGCCGTATTTCGCCGAGCTCGCGAGTCTCGTCGTCCGTGCTGCCGAAGCCCGCGGCTGGACCGTCCTCATCGACCAAACCGACGGTCTGCGCGACCGGGAGCGCGTCGTCGTGTCCGGTATTCGGGCGCACCTGATCGACGGACTGATCTACAGCCCGCTCGCGTTATCCGCCGCGGAGATCGGTCATCGGCACAGCGGCACGCCGATGGTGTTGCTCGGTGAGCGGGTGCATGGCGGAACCGCCGACCATGTCGCCATCGACAACGTCGCGGCGGCGAAAACGGCCACCGCGCACTTGCTCGCGGGTGGTCGCAAGAGAGTGGCGGCTATCGGCTACCAAGGCAGCGCCTCCGGGCAGACCGCGCGGTTGCGTGCCAGGGGTTACGAGGAGGCGCTCGCCGCCGCCGGCCGCCGCAACGACCCGAAACTGCATGCCGCGACGACGTCCTTCCACCGCGAAGACGGCGCCCAGGCGATGCAACGGCTGCTCGACATGTCGAAGCCGCCGGACGCCGTCTTCTGCTTCAACGACCTGCTGGCGCTCGGCGCATTGCGCACGCTTTTGCGGCGGGGCGTGAAGGTCCCGGACGACGTGGCGGTCATCGGTTTCGACGACGTCGAGGAGGCGCGGTTCGCCACTCCGGCGCTCAGCACCGTGCGCCCCGACAAAGAAGAGATCGCCCGGGTGTCGGTCGACTACCTGCTCGACCGAGTCGTGGGCGAGCAGTCGCTTCCGGCGCGCGAGTACGTGGCCGCGCACTCGCTGGTGATCAGGGAAAGCAGCAGCCGGACGGCGTGAGGCCGGGGTTACGGCCAGGTAACAGTTCGCCGCGCGACTCTTTACAACGATGTACACAACGTTGTAGAACAAGCTCACCCCGGCCGCACCACACCCCAGGGAGCCTTGTGAAGCGAGCGGAACTCACGATTGACCCGGCCTTCTCGATCGGTGAGATCGACCGACGGTTGTTCGGCTCGTTCGTCGAACACATGGGTCGCTGTGTGTACACCGGTGTCTTCGAGCCCGGCCATCCCGCCGCCGGGCCCGACGGTCTGCGCCGCGACGTCCTCGATCTTGTCCGCGAGCTCGGCGTCACCGTCGTCCGTTACCCCGGCGGCAACTTCGTGTCGGGCTACCGCTGGGAGGACGGTGTCGGGCCGGCCGAGCGGCGTCCGAGCCGGCTCGACCTCGCGTGGCGGTCGATCGAGCCGAACACGTTCGGGTTGGCGGAGTTCATGGAATGGACCCGACTCGCTGGAGTCGAGCCGATGCTCGCGGTCAACCTCGGCACCCGCGGGGTTCAAGAAGCGG
>DASVDW010000229.1:0-21501 GCA_036380925.1 Acidothermaceae bacterium | reverse complement strand
GGCGCCGGGCGTGGTGGTCACCGACGTCCCGAACCCGATTCAGGCGGCCGGTGTCGACCCGAGCTTCGTCGGCCGGCTGCGCGTCGACCCCGGTGTTCCCGACGGCCGAGGCCTCGCGATGTTCGTCAGCAATGACAACCTTCGCAAGGGAGCGGCGTTAAACGCCGTGCAGATCGCCGAACTGGTCGCCGCCGCGCGTTAACCCGGCCGGCGCGGGGCGGATCGGCGCGCGCCGCGGCCATCACCGGCTCCCGGCAATGCGTCAGTTCAGTCCGAGGTGGCGGCGGGCGAACGCCAGTTCGGCCTCCACTTGGCGAATGCGCTCCTCGACGACGAGCGACCCATGGCCGGCGTCGAAGCGGTAGACCTCGTGCGGCGCGTCCCGCGCCGCGAGCGCGGCGATGTAGTTCTCGATCTGCCTGATCGGGCAGCGCGGGTCGTTCGCGCCGGCGAGGATCAGCACCGGCGCGCGCACGTCGTCGACATAGCTGATCGGCGACGACTGGCGGTAGCGCTCGGGCACGGTCTGCGGGGTGCCGCCGAAAAGCGATCGGTCGAACGCGCGCAGGCCCTCCATCTCGTCCTCGTAAGCGGCGACGTAGTCGGCGACCGGCACACCGGCGATGCCGACCGACCATGCGTCGGGCCGGACGCCGAGCCCGAGCAGTGTCAGATAGCCGCCCCAAGAGGCGCCGGCGAGCACCACCGCCGCAGGGTCGGCGAGTCGGGACGACATGGCCCAGTCGCGAACCGCGGCGATGTCTTCCAGCTCGGTGAGCCCGACCCGGTGCTCGATCGCGTCCCGCCACGCAGACCCGTAGCCGGTGGAGCCGCGGTAGTTGACCCGGACGACGGCGAAGCCGGCGTCGACCCAAGCGGCGACCCCGGGCACGAAGGCGTCCGAGTCCTGGCTGGTCGGGCCGCCATGCACCAGGAACACCGTCGGCAGCGGCCCGGAGGAGCCCGGCGGCTTCGACACCAACGCGTGTATCCGCCCGCCCGGCCCGTCGACCCACGCGTCGTCGACCGGCACCGACTCCGGTGCCACGGCGCCGGGCGCGCGGAACACCACGCGGTTTGCGACGTCGCGCACGGCGGGCGGTTCGGCGCCCGACGACCACAAGAACTCCACCGCGCCGTCCGGGCGGACGGTCGCCCCGGCGATCGTGCCGCGCGGCGTCGGCAGCCGGGTCAGCTCGCCCGACCCGAGGTCGAACCGGTAGAGCTCGCTGCGAGCGTGATGCTCGTGTCCGATCAGCAGGGCCGACGAGTCGGGGTACCAGCGAGCCGTGACGTCTCCGGGCAGGTCCAGGTCCAGGTCGCGCTGCTCCCCGCTGTCGACGTCCCAAATCAACGGCAGCCACCGCCCGCGCCGCTCGTTGAGCACGAGCAGGCGTTGATCGCCGGGGGTCGGCGCGAACCCCACCGCCCGCAGCCCGCGGCCCGGCCCGTCCCACAGCTCGGCGACAACCGACGTCGGCGCGGTGTTGACGCGCAAGACCCGCAGGGCCATGTGCCGGGAGTCGCCGTGTTCGCTGTGCTCGATCGCGAGCAAGGTGTCGTCGCGGGAGAGGGCTGCCGCGCTGGCGTCCTCCTTGTGGGAGTAGATCGTCTCCGGTCGGCCTCCTGGCCGCGCCAGGTGCACGGACGTTCCGTCGTCCGTCGATCGGCCGACGACGGCCAGACCGTCGCTGCCAAGGGCGAGCCCGGCGGGGTACGAAGGCGGCAGCTCGGCGACCGCGGTCTGCGCGGATCCGCCCTCGAAAGGCTGGCGCCGCCAAACGCCGAACTCGTTGCCGCCGGCGTCGTCAAACCACCACACCCAGGCGCCGCTCGGGTCGAGGGCGCCGATGCGGGTTCCGTCGGGTCGGTCGGTCACCCGGCTGGTGACGCCGGTCGCCCGATCCCACGTGTAGAGCTCGACGACGCCACTCGCGTTGCTCGCGTACAGGCTGTGGTCCGGCGCGTCGATCGCCCAATCGGGCAACGTCATGCGGGCCGCCCTGAACCTGGCTTTCCACCGCTCCTGCGCCGGCTGCGGGCCGTGTGCGGGATCAGGCTGCTCGGTGCTCACCCGCCACAGTTTGCCGGATCAAGGCCCGAATCGCCGCTTGTGCCTGGACCGCCACGCCAGTGCACATAGCGGACAAGCGTCGCGAGGAGGCTGATCCGTTACGGCGCCTTCGACGATCATCTCCTCACCGCAGTACGACGTGGTGACCGAGCCGGCGGGCAGTCGGGGTGGCGGATAGCCATGCTTGACCGACGCGGTGACGTTCCAGGACGACCGCTCGAGCTCGGGTTGTCGCACGTCCACCTGCCCACGGTACGTCCGGGCCCGCTGAATGCGGCAACGCCCGGCTTTCCGCTGCCGCGAAAAGCCGGGCGTTCTCTCGCGAGTCGGGGTGGCGGGATTTGAACCCACGACCTCTGCGTCCCGAACGCAGCGCGCTACCAAGCTGCGCCACACCCCGAAGAGGCGCTAGGAGTCTAGCTCAGCCGCCGACGATAACAGTCAGCCGCGGTCGCTCGCGGCGACCAACGTCAGCAGCGTCGCCTCCGGCGGGCAGGCGAACCGCACAGGGGCGAACGGCGAGGTGCCCAACCCGGCCGACACGTGCAGCCACGAATTCTGATAGCGGGACAGCCCGCGCGCACGTCGGCGATCGAGCCCGCAGTTGGTGACCAGCGCCCCGTAGAACGGGACGCGCAGCTGGCCGCCGTGGGTGTGGCCGGCGAAGATGAGGCGGCAGCCGTCGTCCGACATCGGTGACAGCACTCGAGGCTCAGGGGAGTGCGTGACGCCGATCGTGATGAGGACGTCGGGGTCGGGGTCGGCGGTCACCTCCGCGTAGCGGTCGCGCTTGATGTGCGGATCGTCGACGCCGACCAGCTCGATCCGCCGGCCGTCCGCCTTGAGGAAGCCGCGGTTGTTGGACAGGTCGAGCCATCCGGCGTCCGACAACGCGTCGCGAAGCGCGCGCCACGGCAGTTCAGGACCGATCACCCGTTGTTGGTCGTTGGGGAGCAGGTAACGCGCCGGGTTCTTGAACTGCGGCGCGAAGTAGTCGTTGGAGCCGAGCACGAAGGCGCCCGGACGCTCCAGCACATCCGTGATCGCGTCGATGAACGGCGGCACCGCGTCCGGGTGGGCGATGCTGTCGCCGGTGTTGATGACCAGGTCGGGCTGCAGCGCGCCGAGGCTGCGCAGCCAGTCCGCCTTCCAGCGCTGGTTCGGCAAGAAGTGGACGTCGGAGAAGTGCAGGACGCGCAGCGGGCTCGAGCCGGCCGGCAGCACCGGCACCTCGACCCGGCGCAGCCGCGGCGAGCGGCGTTCGATGCCCGCGGCGTAGGCGACGGCGGCGGCGGACGCCGCGGTGACGGCGAGCGGGACGGCGGTCAGTCGGCGCATGGGTTCGAGTGTCCCAGAGATCGACGGTGAGACACTTGCGGTCATGGAAGTTGCGCTGAAGAGCCGGTTGCACGACGACCTCACCGACGCGATCAGGTCTCGTGACGAGGTCCGCACCGCCACGCTGCGCATGGTGCTGGCCGCGGTCACCAACGAGGAGGTGGCCGGCAAGCAGGCGCGTCAGCTGTCGGACGACGAGGTGCTGCGCGTGCTGGGGCGAGAGGCGAAGAAGCGGCGCGAGGCGGCCGAGGCGTTCGAGGCCGGCAACCGACCGGAGCTGGCCGAGCGGGAGCGAGCCGAGGGCGCGGTGATCGACGCCTACCTGCCAACGCAGCTGGACGACGAGGAGCTGCGCGTGTTGGTCGCGTCGGCGATCGAGGAGGCTGGGGCGAGCGGGCCGCAGGCCATGGGCGCCGTCATGAAGGTCGCCACCGCTCGGGTCGCGGGCCGCGCCGAGGGCGGCCGGGTCGCCGCCGAGGTCCGCCGCCAGCTCGCCGCGTCGTCCTAGCCCTTTTTCTTCTTCGGCGGACCGTGTCCACGGGCGCTGGTCGCTGCCGGCGACGGCGGCGGAGAGGCCGGCTGCGACGCAGGCGGGCTGCCGCTGGGCGGCGGTGAGCCGCTCGGCGCCGGCGGCGTGCCGGAGCTCACGTGGATCGTGATCGAGTTGCCGATGTACAGCGTCGCGCCGGCGGCCGGGTCGGTCGACGCCACCATTCCGGCGGGCTGGCTCGACGGCACCGGCGTCGCGTCGATCGAGACGCTGAGCCCCAGCTTGCGAAGCGTGTCCGCCGCGCTGTTCGGATCTTGACCGGTGACGTCCGGAACGGTGACCGGCTCGCCACGCAACGTGGAAATCGGCGGCTGCACGAACGTTTCGACCGGGAGGCTCTGCACGGCGCTCTTCATCGCGAGCTGCCAGATCTTGCCGGCCAGCGTCGCGCCGAACACCTCGCTGTAGCGGTGGCCGTTGACCGTGATGTTGCGCATCGGGGTCGCGGAGTCGGGGTTGCCGGTCCACACGGCGGCGGCGAGGTTCGGGGTGTAACCGCCGAACCAGCCGTTCTTGTAGTCGTCGTCGGTGCCCGTCTTTCCGGCGGCGGGTCGGCCGATGCCGAGGCCGTGCGCCGTCGCGCCGGGCTGGGTCAGCACGCCCTGCAGCAGCGAGGTGACGCCGTTCGCGACGTCCTTGTCGATGGCCGGCGCGCAGCTCGGCCCGGGCACCTTGGGCGGGTTCATGCCCTCGATGGAGGTGGTGACGCCGGTGATCGCCTGGGGCGTGCAGTGCACGCCTTGGTTGGCGAACGTGGCGAACGCGCCGGTGACCGCGAGCGGGTCGACGTCCTCGGCGCCGAGGGTGAAGGCGGGGATCTGCTCCAACGGCTGGCCGTTTGCCTTCTTGACGCCCATGGCTTGGGCGATCTGGATCGGTCGGCACAGGCCGGTCTTCACCTCTAGTTGGGCGAAGTAGGTGTTCACCGAGTACCAGGTGGCCTTGACCATGTCGAACGTGCCGGACTCGCTGTCGCCCGCGTTGTGGACCACCCACTTGTCGGTGGGGTTGCCGTCGCAGTCGCTGGTGGAGCCTTTCGGGATCGTCGTGGTCTGCGGTGACACGATCCTGGTGCCGGTCGGGATGCCCTCCTCAAGCGCCGCGGCGAGCACGAACACCTTGAACGTCGAGCCGGCGTGGCGGCCGTTCGAGCCGTCGTGCGCGGCGTCGGCGGCCAGATTGATCTCGGTCTGCCCGGGACCGCTGCCGAACGCCCGGTTGACCGCCATCGCCTTGACCGCGCCGGTCTTGGGGTCGACCAGGTCGATCGCCGCCGCGAGGCCGGCGTTCTTCGTCGGGTCGGGCGGGACGACGCTGTTGACCGCGCTTTGCGCGGCCTTTTGCATGCGCATGTCGAGCGTGGTCGAGATGACCAGGCCGCCGCGCCGCAGCAGGTTGGCGCGGGCGTCGCGGTTGGCGCCGTAGGCCGGGTTGTTCAGGAAGTCCGCCACCACGTATTGGCAGAAGTACGGCGCCACCGATGACGCGCACCCGTTAGGGATCTGCGACACCTTCAACCCAAGCGGGGTCAGCTTCGCCTGGTCGGCTTTGTCCTGGCTGATGTACTTCAAGTCGGCCATCCGCTGCAGCACGACGTTGCGGCGCTTCAGCGCGTTGTTCGGGTTGAGGATCGGGTCGAAGGTGCTGGGGTTGTTGATGACGCCCGACAGCAGCGCCGCCTGGGTGAGCGACAGCGCGTCCGCCGACTCGCTGAAGTAGTGCTGCGCCGCCGCCGACACGCCATACGCGCCGCTGCCGAAATAGACGGTGTTCAGGTAATCCTCGAGGATCTCGTCCTTCGGCAGCTGCTTTTCCAGCGCGATCGCGTAGCGGGCCTCGGTGATCTTGCGGGTGAGGTTCTTCGCCCGTGCGGCCCGCGCCCCGGCGACGTTGTCGTTGGCGGCGCTCGTCTCCACCAGCGCCTGCCGGACGTATTGCTGGGTGATGGTCGACGCACCCTGGGTCGCCTCGCCGGTGGAGCTGTCCTTCACCAGCGCGCGCAGGATGCCCTTCGGGTCGACGCCGTGGTGTTCGTAGAAGCGCGAGTCCTCGATCGCGACGATCGACTCGCGCATGATCGGCGCGATGTCGGCGAGGTCGACCGACTGCCGGTTCTCGTAGTAGAAGGTGGCCAGTTCGGTGCCGTCGGCGGCCAGAATCACCGAGCGCTGGGACAGCGGCGGCTGCTGCAGCTCCGGGGGCAGGTCGGTGAACGCGACGTTGCCAATCATGTTGCGGGTGAACACGCCCACCCCGCCCACGACCGGCAACGCGAGCGCGGCGACCAACGCCCCCGTCAAAACGGCGAGCACGAGCAACACGACAGACCTGGCCAGTTTCGACCCGACGGTCAGCCGGTCGCTTCGAGGCAGCCAGTCGGCTGCCGCCCGTTTGGACACCACTGCAGGGTAGCCGCCGATGTCCCCCGCGGCCCGCCACGCACGGCGGGCGCGGTCGTCGCGCCGACCGGTTAACCGCCTTAGTCGTGTCTAGGCGCATGGTCCGCCTGGGTCAGCCCGAATGGGCCGAACGGAGCCTGGTGGCCTCCGGTGCCCGCTCCGTACCGTCGAAGCACATCGCTGATGGCGGATCGCGAATGGCTGAAGGACGGGGACCTATGGCTTGGACCAACGACTGGACCGCGCGCGCCGCGTGCCGGGGGAGCGACCCTGACGCGCTTTTCGTGCAGGGGGCGGCGCAAAACCGAGCCAAGGCCGTCTGCTTCGGCTGCCCGGTGCGGGCCGAGTGCCTCGCCGACGCCTTGGACAACCGCGTCGAGTTCGGCGTGTGGGGCGGTCTCACCGAGCGCGAGCGCCGCGCGCTGCTGCGCCGCCGTCCGAACGTGACGTCGTGGCAGCGGCTGCTGATGACCGCGATGGAGGATTTCGAACGCGCCGCCGCCGAGCGTTACCCGGTGGCCGGCTGACCCTCGACCGGACGTCGGCCGGTCAGCTTTGGCGAAGCGCCGCGGCGAGGCGCCGCAGCCCGGCCAGATCGTGAACGTCCTCGGCGAACGCCGGCGCTGACGTCGTCCGCACCTTCGGATGCGCTAGCGCGAACCCAGCCAGCTTCTGCTGCTCGCTGGCTTGCGTTTGCACCCGCTGCGCGTGGGTGCGCAGCACTCCGGCCGCCAGCGCCGCCGCCGCGCCCCGCTCGCCCTCGAGCGCCTCGGCGGTCGCCAACGCCTTGCCCGCGCTGAGCTGCGGCGCGGCGACCCGGTGCACCCGGTTCATGATGACGCCGGCGAGCGGCATGTCCTCCTCGACCAGCCGCTCGACGAAATACGACGCCTCGCGCAACGCGTCGGGCTCCGGCGCGGCGACCACCACGAACGCGGTGCCGGGCGCCCGCAGCAGCTTGGCGGTGGCGTCGGCGCGCTCGCGCAGACCGCCGAACATGGTGTCCATCGCGGCGACGAACGTCTGCACCTCGGTGAGCAGCTGGGCGCCGAGCAACTTGGTCATCGCGGCGGTCATGACGCCAAGGCCGGCCTGCATCACCTTGACGTAGCCGCGGCCGCCGGCCTTCGCGGGCACGAGCAGCGTCCGGATGAACCGGCCGTCGAGGAAGCGGCCCAAACGGCCTGGCGCGTCAAGGAAATCCAGCGCCGAACGGCTCGGAGGAGTGTCGACGACGATGAGGTCCCAGCGGTCGGACTTCCTTAGCTGGCCGAGTTTTTCCATCGCCATGTACTCCTGGGTGCCGGCGAAGCTCGACGACAGCGACTGGTAGAACGGGTTCGCCAAGATCTGCGCCGCTTTCTGCGGGCTGGCGTGCGCTTCGACGATCTCGTCGAAGGTGCGCTTCATGTCGAGCATCATCGCGTGCAGCTCGCCGGCGTCGTCCGGGCCTTTGATCCCGGCGACCTTGCGCGGAGTGTTGTCAAGCTCGGTCAAACCCAACGACTGCGCGAGCCGGCGCGCCGGGTCGATGGTGAGTGTGACGACGCGCCGACCCGATTCGGCGGCGCGCACGCCCAACGCGGCGGCCAGCGTCGTCTTGCCGACGCCGCCTGACCCGCAGCAGACGACCACCCGGGTGTTCGGGTCGGTGAGCAGCGCGTCGACGTCGAGCGATTTCGCGGCCATCAGGCCGCTCCTTGCGCGGCGAGCTCGTCGGCGAGCGCGTAGAGGCGGCCGATGTCGTCGGTGTCGAGGTCGGGCAGCTGGTAGATCGGCCGCTGCGCCGACTTGAGTTTGGCGAGCAGCCGGCGTTGCGCGCTGACCTGGTGGGCGTGGTCGGTCGCCTCGGCGACCAGCCCGGGCAGGACGTCGTCGTCCGGCTTGACGCCACCGGCCGCCAGACCTTGGCGAAGCAGCTCGACGTCGAGCTTTCCGGCGGCCGCGCTCTTCAGCGCGGACGGCGGCAGCAGCGACGCGTGCGCGCGGTTCACGATGACGCCGCCGACCGGCAGGTCGAACGATCGCAACTCCTCAATGCCGTCAAGGGTTTCTTGCACCGGCATCTCCTCGAGCAACGCGACGAGATGCACCACGGTCTGCGGCGACCGGATCAACCGCATGATCGACTCGGCTTGCTTGTTGACCGGCCCGATGCGCGCGAGGCCGGCGACTTCGGCGTTGACGTTGAGAAAACGGGCGATCCGGCCGGTGGGCGGCGCGTCCATCACCACCGCGTCGTAGACGTAGTCGTCGGCGTTCTCGGACGGCGGCACCGCCGCCGCGGTGCGCGCGGGGCGTGAGGAGAACCGGCGCCGAGTCGCCTCGTACGCCTTGCCGGTGAGCAACACGTCCCGGACGCCGGGCGCGATGGTGGTCGCGAAGTCGATCGCGCCGAACTTTCGCAGCGCGCGGCCGGCGCGGCCGGCGCGGTAGTAGAGCTCGAGGTACTCGAGCAGCGCTTCCTCGGGGTCGATCGCGAGGCCGTAGACCATCCCGTTGTCAGGCGCGACCGCCACTTTGCGCTCGGCGTAGGGCAACGGCGGCGCGTCGAACAGCCGGGCCAGGCCCTGCCGGCCCTCGCATTCGACGAGCAGGGTGCGCCGCCCGCCGGCGGCGAGCGCGAGGGCGAGCGCGGCCGCGACGGTGGTCTTGCCGGTGCCGCCCTTGCCGGTGACGACGTGCAGCCGGACGCCTTCCCAGTCGCGGTCGCGGACCGCCGCGGCGCCGCGGCGTGCTGCTGAGCTCACTCGGCGAGCGTATCCGTCGAGGGAGGGCACTAGGCTCTGCGTGCATGACGACCTGGGAGTACGCGACCGTCCCGCTGTTGGTGCACGCGACCAAGCAGATCCTCGACAACTGGGGCGACGACGGCTGGGAGCTGGTCAGCGTCGTGCCGGGCCCGAACGCGGAGCAACTCGTCGCCTACCTGAAGCGGCCGAAGTCGTCATGAGCACCCCTGAAGAGCGGATCAGCGCGCTTGGGCTGACGTTGCCGCCGGTGGCCAAGCCGGTGGCCGCGTACGTTCCCGCGGTGCGCACCGGCGAGTACGTGTACACGTCGGGCCAGTTGCCGACCGTGGACGGCGAGCTGGTCGAGGTCGGCCGGGTGGGCACCGACGCCGACGCCGCGGTGTCGCCCGAAGCGGCGAAGGCGGCCGCCCGGGTGTGCGCGCTGAACGCGCTGGCCGCGGTGCGGGGCGTGGTCGGCGACCTGTCGAAGGTGGTCCGCGTCGTCAAGGTCGTCGGCTTCGTCGCCAGCATGCCCAACTTCACCGGCCAGCCTGGCGTGGTCAACGGGGCGAGCGAGCTGCTCGGCGAGGTGTTCCCGGACGGCGTGGGTCAGCACGCTCGCAGCGCGGTCGGGGTGGCCGTGCTGCCGCTGGACGCCCCCGTCGAGGTGGAGCTCGTGGTCGAGGTGCGTGACTAGCCGCCCCAGCGCACTCGATGAAACCGGGACGAACGCGGCCCGCTAAGGTGGCGGCCGTGTCGAGCGACGAGATCTTCTCCGATGTCCTGCAGGCAAACGAGGCGCACGCGGCGTCGTTCAAGCTGGCCGCGCTGGAAGGCAACGCGGCGAAAGGGCTCGCGGTGCTCACCTGCATGGACTCCCGCATCGACCCTCTCGGGATGCTCGGCCTGAAGCCCGGCGACGCCAAAATCCTGCGCAACGCCGGTGGCCGGGTCACCGACGACGTGCTGCGCACCTTGGTACTCGCGGTCTACCTGCTGAACGTCGATCGGGTCATGGTCGTCCAGCACACCCGCTGCAAGATGGCCAGCGGCGACGAGCACGACGTGCGCACCGCGATCAGCGAAGCCGGCGGTCCCGACACTCGAAGCCTGTCGTTCCTCACGACCCAAGACCAGGAGGGCGCGATCCGCGCCGACGTGCAGCGGGTGCAGTCGTGGCCCTACCTGCGAGGCGTCAAGGTCGGGGGATTCATCTACGACCTCGGCGACGGCCGAATCCGCAAGGTCTGCTAAGGCGCGCCCGTGGCCGAGGGTTCGCCGCGACGCCCGCTAGCCAGGCTCCCCCTGCCGCTGCCCGTGCCGCTCCCGTCGGCTGAGCTCGTCGAACGCGCGCGCGCCTTTCAAACGGCGAACACGCCGCCGGTCGCCCCGAAGCCGTCAGCGACGGTGATTCTGCTTCGCGACAACGGCGACCGGCTCGAGGTCTTCCTGCTGCGTCGCCATGCGGCCATGGACTTCGCCGGTGGCATGCACGTGTTTCCCGGCGGCACCGTGGACCCGTCGGATGAGTCCGTCGAGATGACCGCGATCCGCGAGACGTTCGAGGAGAGCGGCGTGCTGTTCGCGGTCGGAGACCCGCCGGACCAAGCGCTCCTAGAGCAAGACCGGCTCGCGCTCGTCGCGCATCGCACGACCCTCGCCGACGTGCTCGCCAGGCATCGACTCACCGCGCGGCCCGAGCTGCTCCGGCTCTGGTCGCGCTGGATCACGCCGGAGTTCGAGCCGCGCCGCTACGACACGCATTTCTTCGTCGCGCTCGCGCCCGTCGGTCAGCACGCCCGCGACGTCGGCGGTGAGTCGGACGACGCGGCGTGGGTCACGCCGAGGGCCGCGCTCACCAACGCCGAGCGCGGCGAGTGGTTCTTGATGCCGCCGACCGAGTCGACATTGCGCGAGCTGCTCGTCCATCGCAGCGCGGGCGACGTGTTCGCCGCCGCCGAAACCCGCACGCCCTACGTGATACAGGCGTCGGTCGACCTCGGAGCCGACCCACCGGTGTTCGTCTTCGAGGCGACGACGTGAGCCGCGCGCGCCTCGTTCGCGCCAACAATCCGTCGCCCATGACGCTCGACGGCACCAACACCTGGGTGCTCAAGGAAACCGACAGCTCGCGCGCCATCGTGGTCGACCCCGGGCCCGCAGACCCCCGGCATTTCCAAGCGATTTCGGACGTCGCCGGCGACGTCGGCCTCATCCTGCTCACCCACGGCCACCCCGACCACGCGGAGGGCGCGCACGAGTTCGCGAAGCTGGCCGACGCGCCGATCCGCGCGGTGTCGAAAACGCTGTGTCATAAGGCAAAGCCGTTGGGGGGCGACGAGGAGATCGAGCTCGACCAGCTGCGCCTTGCCGTGCTGACGACACCTGGGCACAGCGCCGACTCGGTGTGCTTCCTGCTTCCCGCGGACGACGCGCTGCTCACCGGCGACACGATCCTCGGCCAGGGCAGCACGGTCGTCGCGCACCCTGACGGAAAACTCGCCGACTATTTCGAGACGTTGGGAAAGTTGCGCGCCGTCATCAAGGAGCACGGGGTTCGCGTCGTCCTGCCTGGGCACGGGCCAAGCCGAGAAGACCCTGCGGCGCTCGTCGAGCAGTACGCCGCCCATCGCGAAGAACGGCTCGACCAGGTTCGCCGCGCGGTGGCCGCCGGCGCCGCCACAGCGGATCAGATCGTCGACGTCGTCTACGGGGATGTCGACGAAGCGGTGAAGTTCGCCGCGCGCTGGTCGGTGCTTGCGCAGCTGGAGTACCTGGGCGTCATTTCGCCCGGCGGGTGAGCCCTTCGACGTCCTTGATGACGACCGCGCGCGACTCGATGCGGATCCAGCCGCGGCTGCTGAAGTCGGCGAGCGCCTTGTTGACCGTCTCGCGCGAGGCGCCGACGAGCTGGGCCAGCTCCTCTTGGGTCAGGTCGTGGACGACGTGGATGCCCTCGGGGATCGGTTGCCCGAACCGCTCGGCCAACCCCAGCAGCGCCTTGGCCACCCGTGACGGCACGTCGGAGAACACCAGGTCCGCCATCACGTCGTTGGTGCGCCGCAACCGCTGCACCAGCGCCTGCAGCAGCTGCACCGCGACGTCCGGGTGGTCCATGATCCACGGCCGCAGCGCGTCGTGGGCGAGCGAGGCGAGCACGGAGTCGGTCAGCGCCACCGCGCCTGCGGTGCGCGGGCGTGGGTCGAACAGCGACAGCTCGCCGAACATCTCGCCGGGCCCCAGCACGGTCTGCAGGCTCTCCCGCCCGTCGGCCGCGGTGCGGGCGATCTTCACCTTGCCCTCGATGACCGCGTAAAGCTTGTCGCCCTGGTCGCCCTCGTCGAAGATCACGTCGCCGCGGTTGAACTGCTCACGCTTCATGGCCCCGCGCAGCGCCGTCCCCGCGTCATGACTGAGCGCGGCGAACAGCGGCAGCTTGCTGAGGACGTCATCCACGTGCGTGATTCTCACACTTCCGCCGGCCGCCTCGCAGCCGGGTGAGCGATCAGGCCGCTTGCGAGGGTCAGGATCTGGCCGCGAGTCGGGGTCGCGGCAGCGCCAGAAGGCACAGCGCCGGGTCTTCCCGATACCGGGCGATGAGCTCGCCGGTCGCGCCGGCGATCCGCCGATGCAGGGCCGCCCGGTAGGCCGACAGCTGGATCTCGGCGCCGGCGAGGTCGCGCGCGAGGGCCTCGTTGTGGTCGGGGTCTTCCGGTTTCGGCTCGCGCTCCCAAAGCTTGGCGAGATCAGGCAGCGGGGGGATGTCCTCGAGCGGCTGCACCGTGATCAGCACTCGGCGCCCGCTGTTGATGCGCGCCTCGGCGAGCACGTTGCGCAGGTTGTCGACCCTGACCGCGCCAGCCTCGCCAGCCCGGACGACGTCGAGGCGGGCCTGGATGATGCGCCGCCAGTAGGAGACCCGGTTCTCCTCTTCCGCAAGAGCCTGGCGGTAGGCGCGCAGGTCCTCGATCGACAGATGGTTGAAGGCGTCGCTGCGAGTCGGCGCGTGCCGCCCGGCGGTCTTGCCGCGGCTTTCGACGCTGCCCGTGCTCACCAGTGGCCCCATTCGTCGTTTGTTCTGTTTCCTCACGCGGCATCGGCGCGGTTGCGGAGGTGCTTGAGGTGATCACCACGAGCGTCACCCGGTCAGGCGAGCAGACCGCTACCGGTTTGGTCGCCGGATGGGTAGCGTCGGGTGCCTCGCATCATCGCGAGCGTCATCAAATGGGGGCGTCGGAATGGCCATCTCGCACAAGATCAGCGGCAACGCCATGCAGCAGGTCGTCTGCCAGGTCGACGACGGGCAGACGATATACGCGGAGGCCGGGAAGTTTCTCTGGAAGACGGTCAACGTCGGCGTCGAGACCAAAATCAGCAGTCCCAGTGGCAACCAGGGCGGGTCGGGTGGTCTGCTCGGCATGGCGGTCAACGCCGGCAAGCGGATGCTCGCGGGCGAGTCCATCGCGTTTCAGTACTTCACCCCGCGCGGTGGGGCGGGTTTGATCAGCCTGGCCGGCACGTTGCCCGGGGAGATGCGGGCGATCGAGCTCGACGGAGCGCGCGGCTGGTTCGCCGAGAAGGACGCGTTCGTCGCCGCCGAGTCGACGGTGAACTTCGACATCGCCTTCAGCGGTTTGAGGTCGGGGTTGAAGGGCGGTGAAGGCTTCGTCCTGGAGAAGTTCAGCGGCGTCGGCACCTTGTTCATCGCTGGGGCGGGCAACTTCATCGAGCTGAATCCGGCCAAGTACGGCGGCAAAATCCAGGTGCACACCGGCTGCCTGGTGGCATTCGAAGACACCGTGCGTTACGGCGTCGAGCGGATCGGCGCGCTGAACGCCCAAACCCTGATGAGCGGCGTCTTGGGCGGGAACGGCTTCAACCAGGCGACGCTCGAGGGCGACGGCACGGTGATCTTGCAGTCGATGACCATCGAGTCACTGGCGCACGCGATCGCGAAGAACGCCCACATTGGGCATGAAGAAAAGGCAAGCAACCCACTGGGCAGCCTATTCGGAGGTCGTGATTGACATGGGGTTCCTCGACAAGGCGAAGGCCACCGCCACGCAGGCCATGCAACAGGGCCAGGCGAAGGTGGAGCAGATCCAGCAGAGCCGGCAGGAGTCTGAGCTTTACAAGACGCTCGGCGAGGCCGTCTACAAGGCGCAGCGGCACGGTGGCGACCAGACCTCCGTCGACGCCGCGCTGATCGCGCTCGACAACCACTTCGCGCATGTCGCGCAAAGTGCGAGCGCGCCCGCGGCTGGCACGCCTGGGGAGACGTCGGGGTCGGGCACGTCGTCCGGGTCGGGCACGCCGTCCGGGCCGGGCACGCCGTCCGCCTCGTCACCCTCGGCGACGCAGGAGGGCAACTTCACCCTCGACGACATGTAGGTCGGCGGGTCGTCCTCCCTCCCGGCCGGGTCCCGGTCGGGTCGCGGTCGGGGCCGGGTCGCGGGGAAAGCGGCCCGATCGGACGGGCCGATGCACGACCCGGGGGTCGCCCGAGACACTCGCCGCGATGAGGGTGTACGAGAACTTCTGCTCGCCGACGGAGACGAGTTCGTGGCCATCGGCCGCGTTGTCGCGGATGACCGAGGGACCTGGCTCGACCCGCCTCTGCCGGTCGCGCTGCCGCACTACCCGGACGGCGGCCCGGTGCGCCGATCCACTGATCTAGCGGTGCCGCTCGCCGGAGCTGACCTTGGCCAGCTGCCGGACCGACGAGAGCGTGACGGCCTTGTGGAGGGCTACGCACAAGTCCGCGGAAGATCCGGCGGCCGCACCCCGCGTCGTCCGCCCTGTCTTTTGCAGCGGTTAGGCTCGGCAGCGTGGCGCGGCGCGACTTCGACAACGAGACTCACACAGCTCTGGTGCGGCGTGCCCGCAAGATGAACAAGGTGCTGACCGAGCTCTACCCCGACGCGCACTGCGAGCTCGACTTCACCAACCCGCTTGAGTTGCTGGTCGCCACGATTCTGTCCGCGCAGTGCACGGACAAGCGGGTCAACATGGTCACGCCGACGTTGTTCGGCAAGTACAAGACGGCCGCCGACTACGCCGCCGCCGACCGCGCCGAGATCGAGTCGATCATCGCGTCGACCGGCTTCTTCCGGGCCAAGACCAACTCGATCCTCGGCATGGCGCAGGCGCTGTGCGACCGATTCGGTGGCGAGGTGCCGAACAAGCTGAAAGACCTCATCACGCTTCCTGGCGTTGGCCGCAAGACGGCGAACGTCGTGCTGGGCAACGCGTTCGACGTGCCGGGCATCACGGTCGACACGCACATGATGCGGCTGGCCAACCGCTTCGGCTGGACGCGGTCCGACGACGCCGTGAAGGCGGAGCAGGACATCGCGGCGCTGATCCCGCGCAAGGAGTGGACGCTGCTGTCGCACCGGGTCATCTGGCACGGTCGGCGGGTGTGCCACGCCCGCAAGCCGGCCTGCGGCGCGTGCGCGCTGGCGCCGCTTTGCCCGTCGTACGGCATCGGCCCCACCGATGCGGCGGTCGCCCAGAAGCTGGTGAAGACCGGGCCGATTGAAGCGTTGCCCTAGCGTGAGCCCGCACAGCAGAAGGTCCTGGATCGCGGTCGCCGTCGTCATCGTCTTGGTCGGTGTCGCGTTCGCCGTCAATCGCGCCACCGAGAGCAACAAGTCGGACGCCGTCGGGTCGATCCCGAGCCGGCAAGAGCTCATCGCCAAAGCAAACCTGCCCGACTGCCCGACGACGACCGGCAGCGGCGCCGTCGACAACGGCCTGCCGAATCTGACCTTGCCGTGTCTGGGCAACGGGCCGAAGGTCGACCTTGCCAAGCTCCGCGGTCCCGCGGTCGTCAACATCTGGGCCGGCACCTGCCCGCCCTGCCGGGCCGAAGCGCCGCTGCTGCGCGACTTCGCGAGCAAGGCGGCCGGCCAGGTCGCTGTTCTCGGCGTCGTCGACGGCGCCTATCCGGCCGAGACCTGGGACGACGCCCTCGACGCGTCGCGCGGCCTGGCGCTGCGCTACCCGTCGGTCTTTGACGAGAAGGGCAGGCTCGTCACCTGGGTGCGCAGCGCCGGCATCCCGGTGTCGCTGTTTGTCGACGTCGGCGGCAAGGTCGCATACGCCAACATCGGCCAGTTGAAGCCCGGCGACCTCGAGCGGCTGGCGAAGAAGTATCTCGACGTCGAGATAGCCGCGTGAGCGCGTCGCCGCCGGAGTGGCTCGCGCGCCTGGTCGAGGCGTCGACGTCGCTGACCGCGCGCGACCTGAGCCGCCTTGACACCCCAGCGACCGGCGGCCGGGACAGCGCCGTCCTCATTTTGTTTGGCGAGGGACCGCGCGGTCCCGACGTCCTGCTCATTGAGCGCAGCCGTGACCTCAAGCATCATCCGGGGCAGGCCGCCTTCCCCGGTGGCGGCGCGGAGCCTGGCGACGACGGGCCGGCGTCGACGGCGTTGCGCGAGGCGGTCGAGGAGACCGGGTTGGAGCCGTCCGGGGTTGAGGTGCTGAGCCTGCTGCCGCGGTTGTGGGTTCCGCCGTCCGACAACGTGGTCACGCCGGTGGTCGCGTGGTGGCGAGAGCCGTCGGCCGTCTCGGCCGTCGACCCGGCGGAGGTCGCCGCCGTCGCCCGGGTGCCGATCGCCGCGCTGGCGGAGCCCGCCAACCGGCTCCGGGTCAGGCATCCAAGCGGCCGCATCGGCGCCGCGTTCGACGTCGGCGAGTTGTTCGTCTGGGGATTCACCGGCGGCCTGCTCGATCGGCTGCTCGACATCGCCGGCTGGGCGCTGCCGTGGGACACCGGCGTCGTCCGCGACCTGCCGCCCGACCGCTGAGGCGCCGAACCGCGCAACCGCGGTGGCGGGTCCGTTGGCGCGCGGCGACGGTTGCCGTGATCGTCTTCCGGTTAGGTTGACTTCGTGCGCGGCGACTGGCTCGACGTAGTCCTCCTGGTGTTGGTCGCGTTGTCCGCGTTCTCCGGCTACCGCCAGGGGCTCGTCGTCGGCGTGCTGTCGTTCATCGGCCTGCTCGGTGGCGGCGTCATCGGCGCGGAGCTCGCGCCCTGGGTGGCCAGCCACTTCGCCGGCAGCGCGCAGGCCATCGCCGGTGTGGTGATCGTCTTCGTCGGCGCGTCGGTGGGCCGTGCGGTCGCCGGCGCGGTCGGCGCGGTGCTGCGGCGGCAGCTGCATTGGGACGCCGTGAAGCTTGCCGACTCCGTCGGAGGCTGCGTGGTCGCGGGGATCGCGGTCTTGCTGATCGCTTGGTTCATCGGCAGCTCGCTGGCGCAATCGCCGTTTCCCGGCGTCGCCCGCACGGTGAACGACTCCGCGGTGCTTCGAGTTGTCGACCGGCAGGTCCCGTTGCAGGTGCGGGCCTGGTTCGCCGACTTTCGCCGGGTGGTGGCCGGCGGTGGCTTCCCGCAGGTCTTCGGCGCGCTCGGCGCCGAGCGCATCTTGCCGGTGGCACCGCCCGACGCGGCCGCTCTGGACGACCCACAGGTGCGCGCCGCCCAGGGCAGCGTCGTCAAGGTGAGCGGCACCGCGCGGTCCTGCAGCCGGGACATCGAGGGCAGCGGTTTCGTGTTCGCCCCCGGCCGGGTGATGACCAACGCGCACGTCGTCGCGGGCGTTCGGCGTCCGACGGTGCAGGTCGGCGGCCGGGGCGACCGGCTGCCGGCGACCGTCGTCTACTACGACCCGCACGTCGACGTCGCGGTGCTCGCGGTCGACCAGCTGAGCGCCAAGCCGCTCGCCTTCGACACCGACCAGCCTGGCGCCGGGACGTCTGGGGTGGTGGCGGGGTTTCCCAACGACGGGCCGTACACCCTGGCCGCCGTGCGGGTGCGCGGGGTCGAGAACGCCCGCGGCCCCGACATCTACCAGGACCGTCAGGTCACCCGCGAGATCATCGCGGTCCGTGGCGACATCGAGCCCGGCAACTCCGGTGGCCCGCTGCTGGACCTCGACGGCCGGGTCGACGGCGTCGTGTTCGGCAAGGCGGTCAATGACGCGCAGACCGGCTACGCGCTGACCGCCGAGCAAGTGGCGGCCGCCGCGAAGGCGGGCGCGACCGCCACCCAGCCGGTGTCGACCCAGGGCTGCGACTAGCGCAGCCGCAGATGTAGCGCTTCGGCCCGGACGTCGTGGGCCGCTTCGACCTCAGCGGCCAGCGCGGTCGCCGACGCGATGACCCGCTGGACGGCGACGCCGTGCGGATCGCCGGCGTAGGCGGCCATTCGGTCGGCGCCCCGGCGCAGCAGCGCGGCCGCGCCCCTTCGGTTGCCCCTCAGCACGTGCGTCAGGCCCACCGCCAGTTGGGCGAGCCCCTGCCACAGGTCGCGCTCAGCGGCCGGCCGCTCCTTCCACAACGCCTCAAGCACCTCGTGCGCGTGGAAGGGCCTGGTGCCGTCGAGATACCGCTGCGCGAGCTCGATCGCTTCGCGCGGCGGGAGGTCAAGGCGGTCGGGCACCCGGTCGACGCCACCGCGCGCGCCGCGCGGCAGCGGCCGTCCGAGCGCGTCGCGTGGTCGGTTGTTTCGCGGTCGACCGGACGGGTCCCGGTCGCGACTTGGCGCCGTCAACGGCTGCGGTCGATTTCGTCGAGCCAGTGGGTGATCTCGCTGGACACCACTTTCGGCGCCTCTTCATGCAGGAAATGCCCGGCGTCCTCGACGATCCGCCAGCTGTACGGGCCGCCGACATAGCGGCCGGAACCGGCGGCCGTGCGCGACAGCACGTTGGTGTCGAGCGCGCCGTGCAGTTGCAGCGTCGGCACCGCGACCGGCTGGCGCATCCGTTTGATGAACCGCATGCCGTCGGGCCGCAACTGCGAGCGCAACAGCCAGCGGAAGTACTCCAGCGCGGAGTGCGCCACGTGCGGGATTTGCAGGTGGGCGCGGTAACGCCGCTCGCTTTCGTCGTCCGGCCAGCCGGGTCCTGACCAGGCGTGCAGCATGCGCGCGACCTGTTCGGCGTCCGCGGCGACGAGTTGTCGTTCCGGCCACCATGGACGCTGGAAACCGACCAGGTGCGCGCTCGCCTGCAGCTGCCCGCGGGGCTCGGTCACCATCGCGTTGCGGAAGCGGACCGGATGGGGCGCGGCGAGCGCCACCAGCGCGCGGACCGCGCGCGGGTGCAGGGCCGCGGTCGCCCACGCCGCGTAGCCGCCCCAGTCGTGTCCGACCACGACGGCGTCGGGCGAGCCGAGCGCGCGGATCATGCCGGCGACGTCCGAGGCGAGGGTGAACGCGTCATAGCCGCGCGGCGGCTTGTCGCTGGCGCCGTAACCGCGAAGGTCGGGCGCCACCGCGCGGTAGCCCGACTCGGCCAGGGCGGTCAGCTGATGGCGCATCGCCCACCAGAACTGCGGAAAGCCGTGCAGCAGCAAGACCAGCGGCCCCTCGCCCATCTCCGCGGCGTGGAAACGCATGCCGTTCGCGCTGAACTCGCGATGCGTCCACGGGCCTTCCACGAAGACGACGTCGAGATCGGCGACCGGCATGCAGCCAGCGTGCCACAGTCGGGTCGCGTCGGCGCCAGTGATTGTCGCCGATCAGGTCTCGATCGGGCGCGCCGGGCGCGGCTTGCGCGCGATCGCGTGGAGGTCGGCCTTCACCGAGTCGACCGCGCGCTTGTGCTTCGACACCCGCCGCAGCGCCATCACGCCGAACGACGCCGCAAGCAGCGCGCCGAGGAGGTAGACGCCGGCGACGATGAGGAACGACCAACCGAGGGTGACGCCGAGCGCGTGGATGCCAAGCGCGGCCGCGATCGACACGATCGGCGCGGCCAGCAGCAAGAAGACGACCGCGGTGATGAGACCGCCCGCGGCCGCGGCCCCTTTGATCAGGCCCGTCTTCAGCTCGGTCTTAGCCAGCTCGAGCTCTTGATGGACGAGCAACGCGAGGTCGCGGCTGAGCGTCGCGACGAGTTCGCCGAGCGAGCGCTGGTTCAGCGGCGTGGTCGGGATGGTGCGCTCATGGTCCTGGGTCGGTGCGGACATCGCAGGTGATCCTCTCCCGAAGGCCGGCTGATCTTTGTATCCTCGCGCCTTTCTCGTGCCCGCGCAGCTGGCCTTCAATGCGCCCGACCCAGCGGCGGCGACATGGGTGAGGATCGCCTAACCTGGGGGCGGCAAAGCGGTACGGCACGTGGAGGCAACATGACGGCGACACTGGTCGCCGTGGGTGACGCGGCGACCTACCTGGCGCACGGACTTTCGGGGCGTGCCGAAGGCCCGCTGCCACCGCTGACGTGGCACACCGCGATCACGCAATGGAAGTTTGACGCCGGCATCACCGCAGGACTGTCGCTGGCGGCGCTGGCCTATCTGTACGGCGTCTGGCGGGTGCGCCGGTCTCATCCCTCGCGGCCGTGGCCGCTGACCCGCACGTCGTCCTATCTCCTGGGTCTGTTCGTGCTCGCGTTCGCGACGCAAGGCAGCCCCGGCGGGTATGACGACGTGTTGTTCTACATGCACATGTGGCAGCACCTGCTGCTCATCATGGTGGCGCCACCGCTCCTGCTTGCCGGCCGGCCGGTCAGCCTGCTCTTGCACGCGAGCAAGAACCCCTTGCACACGTGGGTGAAACGGGCGGTGCGCTCCAAACTCGCGACGGGCTTCACCTTCCCCGTCGTTGGCGTGGCTCTTTACGTCGTGGTTGTGGTCGCCACGCATTTGACGAGCTTCATGAACGTCACGCTGACCAATGACACCGTGCACTACCTCGAGCACGCCCTGTATCTCGTAGCCGGATACCTCTACTTCCTACCGCTCGTGGGGCACGAGCCGATTAGGTGGCGGCTTTCCTTTCCGGCGCAGCTCTTTTTCTTGTTCCTCGCGATGCCCGTCGACACGTTCACCGGCGTGGTGTTGATGCAGACCAACCATCCGATGTTCCCGGCCTATGGGGGCCGTCGCGACTGGGGCCCGAGCCTGGTCGACGACCTGCACGCCGGAGGAGCGGTGATGTGGATCGCAGGGGACGGCATCATGTTCCTGATCATCATTTTCTTGTTCATGGGCGTGATGCGCACCGGCGTGCAGTTGAACGCCGGACGTTGGCTTGAGGGTGTGCGCACGCGCCGGTTCAGCGAGTTGGCGACCTCGACGGCGGGCGCCGAGGCGCCCGTGACCGTCGGACGCGAATACGGGGTGGTCGACGACGACGACGAGGCCCAACTGGCCGCCTACAACGAGTACCTCGCCCGGTTGAACGGAGACCACGGGTCCACTGCAGGGAGCGCGCATTGACGTCGACCGCCACACCGACAAACGTTCGTCGACCGAGGTCGCGCCGATCGGTCAGATTGGCGATCGGCGGCGCGCTCGCGGTCGTCGCGCTGTTCGTGACCGCGCTGCTCGTCGGTCAGCAGTCAGCGGCGGCGCCAAAACCTCCCGGCCCTGACGTCGGCACCGCGCTCAACGACC
>DASVDW010000228.1:0-3080 GCA_036380925.1 Acidothermaceae bacterium | reverse complement strand
CAACCATGACTTGAATCCAGCCTCGTCGCCGGAGAACGCGGCGAGTCCACGGACCACCTGCAGCCACACCTCGGACGCCACGTCGTCCGCCGTCTTCGGGGCCAGCACCCGCAGGTAACGAAGCAGCGCGGGCTGCGACGAGCGCCACAGCGCGGCGAAGGCCCGCTCGTCGCCGGCACACGCGGCGGCGAGGGTCTGTTCGAACTGACGGTCTGCCATGGTTTGGGTTGTCATCGGCGGGTCGGCGCCGATTCCGTAGCACAGGCTAACCGCAGACGGGGCGGTGGTCGGCTCGACATGGGCTGGCCGGGTCCGCTCGGGCAGCAGACCCGGCCAGGTCAGGCGTCGGGACCCGGTCGCTTTGCGACTACTGCCGGTCGTCAACCGAAGCGACCGGGCTCGACTGTCCTCGACTACGCGAAGGGCCGGGCGCCGGTTCACTCCGGCGGCTGGGTAACCTCGCAGACACACCCGCCGCCGCACCGTAGGGAATCTCGAGTGGACCTGTTTGAGTACCAGGCAAAGGATCTGTTTGCCGCCCACGGGGTCCCGGTCACGCCTGGTCAGGTCGCCTCGACGACCCGGGAGGCCGGTGAGGCCGCCGCGAAGCTCGGCGGCAAGGTGGTCGTGAAGGCGCAGGTGAAGACCGGCGGCCGCGGCAAGGCGGGGGGTGTGAAACTCGCGGACGACGCGGCGGACGCCGAAGCCAAGGCGCAGGCGATCCTCGGCATGGACATCAAGGGCCACACCGTCCATCGCGTGCTCGTCACCGAGGCGACCGACATCGCCGAGGAGTACTACTTCTCCTTCCTGCTCGACCGGTCGAACCGCACGTTTCTCGCGATGGCGTCTCGCGAAGGCGGCGTCGAGATCGAGCAGGTGGCGGTTGAGAACCCCGAGGCGCTGGCGAAGGTTCCCGTTGACGCGGCGGTCGGTGTCGACCGCGCGAAAGCCCGCGACATCGCGGTGGCGGCCAAGTATCCGGACGACGTGATCGAGCAGGCCGCCGACGTCATCGTCAAGTTGTGGGACGTCTTCGTCAAAGAAGACGCGACCCTGGTCGAAGTCAACCCGCTGGTGAAGACCACCGATGGCCGGCTGGTCGCGCTGGACGGAAAGGTGACGCTCGACGACAACGCCCGCTTCCGGCACTCCGAGCACGAGGCGCTGGTCGACAAGGCGTCGGCCGACCCCTTGGAGGCGCGGGCGAAAGAGGCCGACCTCAACTACGTCAAGCTCGACGGCGACGTCGGCATCATCGGCAACGGCGCCGGTTTGGTGATGAGCACGCTGGACGTCGTGGCTTACGCGGGTGAGTCGCAAGGTGGTGTCAAGCCGGCGAACTTCCTCGACATCGGCGGCGGCGCCTCGGCCGACGTGATGGCCGCGGGCCTCGCGATCGTGCTGTCCGACCCGTCGGTCAAATCCGTGCTGGTCAACGTTTTCGGCGGCATCACCGCGTGTGACGCGGTCGCCAACGGAATCGTGGCGGCGTTCGGAAAGCTGCGGCAAACCGGCGAAGACATCTCGGTGCCGCTCATCGTTCGGCTGGATGGCAACCGAGCGACCGAAGGTCGCGAGATTCTCGGCAGCGCAGGGCTTTTCGGGGTGGAACAGAGCGACACGATGGACGGCGCGGCAGCTCGCGCCGCTGAGTTGGCGGCGAGGTAGCGACCGATGGCGATTTTTCTGGACCGCAACAGCCGGGTGATCGTCCAGGGCATCACCGGCTCTGAGGGCAGCAAGCACACCCGGCGGATGCTGGCGGCGGGCACGAACATCGTGGGCGGCACCAACCCGCGCAAGGCCGGAACCACCGTCGAGGTCGATGGCCACTCGCTGCCCGTGTTCGGCTCGATCGCCGACGCGATGGCGCAGACCGGCGCCGACGTCGTGGTGTCGTTCGTGCCGCCGGCCGGCGCCAAGACAGGCATGATCGAGGCGATCGACTCCGGCATCGGGCTCGCCGTCGTCATCACCGAGGGCATCCCGGTGCACGACACCACGTCGGCGTGGGCGCACAACGTCGCGCGGGGCAACAAGACCCGCATCATCGGCCCGAACTGCCCAGGCATCGCGTCGCCGGGGCAATCCAACGCCGGCATCATCCCGGCCGACATCACCAAGCCGGGTCGCATCGGGCTGGTGTCGAAGTCCGGCACGCTGACCTACCAGATGATGTTCGAACTGCGCGACATCGGCTTTTCCACCTGCGTCGGCATTGGCGGCGACCCGGTGATCGGCACCACGCACATCGACTGCCTGCAGGCCTTCCAAGACGACCCCGACACCGACGCGATCGTGATGATCGGCGAGATCGGCGGCGACGCCGAGGAGCGGGCGGCCGCCTTCATCGAGGCGAATGTGACCAAGCCGGTCGTCGGTTACGTCGCCGGATTCACCGCGCCCGAAGGCAAGACGATGGGACACGCCGGGGCGATCGTTTCGGGATCGTCTGGCACCGCCCAAGCGAAGAAGGAAGCCCTCGAAAAGGTCGGCGTGCAGGTCGGCAAGACGCCGTCCGAGACCGCGCGGATCATGCGCGAGGTCATGGCGTCGCGGTAACGACGGCCGCCTCCGGCGGGCGAGCCGAATTGCTGACGTTTGCTGTTGCTGAGCAACAGCAAACGTCACTTATCTTGTGCGCTCGGGTGAGTTTGAGCGATTAGTCCCATCGTCGAGCTTGGTCTCGAATGATTTCGGCAGCCCGTATCAGGCCGCCCGCTGGTCGCTCTTTCTTCGCGACGGGACGGCGACTCGCCGAAAAGCCGAGCGCCGCAACCCGTGGACACTGGCCGGTTCTTAGGCCAAGGTTGTCAAAACTTTCGCGCGGCGCGGACCGCCGTGCGTCCTAGGGAGGATCGGCAAACATGTCCGGCTTCGACCTGACAAAAGTGAGCCGCAACGACAAGGGCCTGATCGGTGCGGGGATCGTCGTCTTCATCGCTTCTTTCTTGCCGTACTGGGGCGTTTCCGCCGGACCTTATAGCGCGAGCACCAACGCGTGGACCGGCTACGCCACCTTTGGGTTGCTGCTGCTGTTCATCGCGGCGGGCATCGCGGCGGCAAGGGCGTCAATG
>DASVDW010000227.1:0-27867 GCA_036380925.1 Acidothermaceae bacterium | reverse complement strand
AGCACCGAGGCCTCGAGCGGGGTCGGCTCGTCGTGGTCGAGCGCGCGCAGCCCGGCCCCGCCGGTCGAGCCCTGGATGAGCAGCGTGGTGTCCTTCTTCAGGTGCTCTACCGACCGCTTGTGTTGATGACCGGCGAGGACGAGCGGCACCACGCCGTCCAGCGGACGGCCCTCGGCGGGATCGTGCACCAACACGATGTCGATCGCGGACGGCTGCGCGGCCGCGACGCGTTGCGCCAGCGATTCGCCGAGGGATTCGATCGCCTTCTCCTCCAGCGAGGTGTCGCTGGTCGAGAGGTCTGGCGTGAAGCGCGGGTCGAATGTGCCGTAGATCCGCAGGCCGTCCACGGTGGTGGCACTGTCGTCGAGGACGATCGCGTTGCGCTGCGCCCGCACCGCGTCGACCGTCTGCACCGAGTCGTGGTTGCCCTTGATCCAGACATAGGGCTTGCCCAGGTCGGCGATGCCACCGGTGATGGCGTTCTCGGCCGCGAGCCCGTGGTCGGTCAGGTCGCCGGTGTCGATGACGAAGTCGACGTTGAACTGGCGGGAGATGCTGCCGATGACGCTCCAGGCCTCGGGGTTGTCGTGGATGTCAGAGACGTGCAGCACCTTGATCGAGTCGTCGTCGGACGGCGTGAACTCCGGCAGGGTCGATGTCACCGAGTACAGCTTCGACACGTTGGTGACGAGGTGCGCGAGCTCGGTGCTGTATTTGCCGAACCGGCTCACGATGTCCTGGACGTTGCCGATCATGGTCGGAGCCCGGCTCAGCAAGCCGGTGTACTTGGGCTCGGCGAGCGCCTTCGAGTTCCAGGTGCCCCAGGCGATGCCGGCGCTCGCGAGGGCGGCGAGCACGACCACCACGACGCCGGCGACCGCGGCGCGCCAGCGTCGGGTGACGACGAAGATGAGCACCGCCGCGCCGATGATCGAGGCGAAGACGGCCCGAATGAGCAGCTGCACGAGCGCGCCATTGACGTCGCGCGTGACCCGCTTCTCGATGCCGCGGATCTGGCTGGGGTCGTTGATCAACCGCTGCGCCGCCGAGCTGTCGATGTCGGTGACCGTCGCGTTGAGCTGAACCGGGCCTCTGTTCGTCTGCAGTTGCAGCGATCCGAGGGGCGGGATGTTGATCGACGTGCCGCCTTGCATGGACGCCGACGGCCGCAGCGCGAACTTGGCGTGCACCGGGCCGACCGATTGGGTGATGCTGCCCGCGAGCGCCAACCCGATGCCGGCGCCGATGAAGGCGAGCACCACCACCGACAGTCGCCAGCTCATTCGCTGCAGATCCGGCCGCTCGGCAAGCCGCCGCAATGCGGGAATGGCCATCAGCCGTTGCGCGACGCGCGGCCAGCGCTCGCCCGGTCGATCCGCCACGCTACGAACGTACCCGGGACTGTCAGCTGTCGCGTGATCGCGCGTCGAAACGCGTCCGGGCGGCGCTCGCTACTTGTGGGCGCTCGCTACCCGCGGGCCTGATGCCATGGCGTGATGGCTACGAGGATGCCGCCGCAGAAGCAGACGCGGCGCCGCTGCCCAGCTGCTGCAGTGCGGCGTTCATCGGGCGCATGTCGACGACCGAGTCGGAAGTCAGTCGACCATCCACCAGGATTTCTTCCTTGACGCCGAGATCGAGCATGAATTGCACTCGGTCGTTCTCGAGGCCGGTGACCGCGGCGGGCCAGAAGTCGTACTGCTTGATGAGCTGCCACGCTGCCTGCAATTCAGCGTCGCTCGGCGGCTGCTTGATCAGCTGCTTGACCGCGTTGACGAAGGTGTCCTGGCTAGCGCGCATTTCCCGGCTCGCCTTCACAATGCTCGCCGTCAGGGCGGTCGCCGTCGCCTGGTTCGCGTCGAGCCACTTTGACGGGGCGGCGTAGACCTCCTTCAGGTACTTCGGCGCGGCCTCGTAAAGACTTGCCAAGATGTTCACCTGCTTGCCTGCCGCCGCTGCTTTGTCGGCCTGCGACTTATGAATAACGGTGACCTGCACCTGCCCGGCGGCGAGCGCGCTCGCACGCTCCCCGGACGACTCGATGTCTTGGGTCTTCTTCAGATCACCCACCAGGAACCCGGCGTTTTGCGAGACAAGGACCGCGTCCATCGCGGTGCGCGCGGCGCCACCCTGCGAGTCGATACCGACGACGGCGTTCTTGTCCTTGATGTCTTGGAGCGACTTGATATCCCCGACGCCGGCCACGACGTAGTCGTCGACGAGGCTGTACGGCACGAAGATCTTGAAGGGGGAGCCCGCCGCAATGACGGAGAGGTTCGCCATCGTCGACGCGCCGACCGCGTTGACCTTGCCGGACAACGCAGCTTGCACAGCGGTCGCGTGCGACTGGAAGACGAGGATGTCGTCCTTGCTCATGTCGAGCCCGAAGTCTTTCCCGTAGAGCAAGGGACCCGCGATCTGCGGCAGGTAGGTGGGCAACGTCGACGACGAGATCGCCAGCTTCAGCTTGCCGACTTGGCCGCCGCCGCCCCCGCCCCCGCCACCACCGCCGCCACCGCCCGCGCTTGCGGTGGAACCCCCCGACGGCGCGCTGGATTGCGGCTTGGAGTCGCTGCTGCAAGCGTCGAGCACTCCGGCGAGCGGCAGCGTGACTGCCGAGGCGCCAGCGATCCGGAGAAACTGTCGCCGATCCATGCGATTCATGCGAGGGCTCCTTGGGCCGAAAGGGGTTTCGCCGGAGTTGGAGTTCAGCGCTCTGACGTCCGACGGGATACTGCATCCGATTTTGGCGGCTGTCAAGGGTCGGCCAGCGGGGCAGCCCGATACCCAAAACGATTGACTGTATGTCGGATACAAGTCACACTCATCGGAGTAAGACACGTTGGAAGCCCCGACCGCGGAGGAGTGTCTGCGCGTGCGCTACGGGTCCGACGTCATGGTCGACTGGCTCGTGGCACTCGGTGTTCGCCATGTCGCGCTGAACCCAGGGGCGACCCTGCGAGGCTTGCATGAGTCGCTCGTTCGCAGCGACCGCGTCGAGACCGTGCTGGCGCTGCACGAGGAAATCGCCGTCGGCATCGCGCACGGCTACTGGAAGGCCACCGGCGAGCCGATGGCCGTCTTCATCCACGACCTGGTCGGCCTTCAGCACGCTTCGATGGCGTTGTTCAACGCGACCGTCGACCGAGCCGCGATGCTCGTCGTCGGAGGCAGCGGTCCGCGAGACGAATCCCAACGGCGGCCCTGGCTCGACTGGGTGCACTCGTCGTCCCAACACGCCGCCTGGGCGCAAGGCGTCGTCAAGTCGGCGGGCGAAACCGCGAGTCTCGTCGGCGTCCGCGACGCGTTTGCTCGCGGCCTGCGCACCGCGATGACCGCGCCGGCCGGGCCGGTGTTCATCTCGGTCGACACCGAACAGCAGGAGGCTTTGGCGCCCGACGACGTCGGCGCGATACCGCTTCTTGAGCCGTGCCAGCCGACGGTCAGATCCGAAGAGGTCTCTTACGTCGCCGAGTTGCTTCGCGGCGCGAGCAATCCCGTGCTCGTGGTAGACCGGCCGGTTCGTCAAGGCCGGTCGCCGCTGCTCGACGTGGCCGAGCGCACTGGAGCGGCGGTGATCGACCTCGGCGGCGGATTTTCGTTCCCCACCTCGCACTGGACGTACCAAACACCCGCTCGCGGCGACCTGCTGAAAGCGGCCGATCTCGTCGTCCTCATCGAGGTTCGTGACGTCGCCTGGGCCCTGAGTGACGTCGACACGGGCACCCGTCGAAAGACATGGCTACCGAACTCGTCCGCGCGGATCGTCGCGATTGGCTGCAACTCACTGCAGGACGTGCCCGGCGTCGTGTTGGACGAGCTCGTTCCGCATGCGCGCTACGTCACCGGCGACGGGGCGGCCTTCCTGCGTGATCTCGCCGCCTGCTTCGATCACGGCGACACCGTTGCGACGACGCAGCGACGAGCCCGCCTCACCCACGCGCACAAAGCCGCTCGGACGGCGAGCCTGCAGGCTGCCAGAGACGTCGCGAACGTCGTCCCAGTGCACCCGGCGCACCTCGCAAGCGCTCTGCACGCCGCCATCTGCGACGGCCCGTGGGTGCTGGCCAACGGGTTGCTGAAGGGCTGGCCGCAGCGGCTTTGGGACTTCGGCGACAACGGTGAGTTCTTGGGCCGGTCCGGTGGCGAAGGTCTCGGCTACGGGATGCCAGCGTCCATCGGCGCCGCGATCGCTTGCCGAGACAGCGACAAGCTGGCCGTCAACCTGCAGGCGGACGGCGACCTGCTCTACACCTCCTCCGCGTTGTGGACGGCGGCCCGCTACCGCCTGCCATTGCTGACTGTGATGCACAACAACACGACGTACGGCAAGGACGAACTGCACCAGCGGGAGACCGCCCGACTACGCGGTCGCTCGCAAGACACGACGCACATCGGGATCAGGCTCGATGACCCTGTGGTTGATTTCGCGCAGCTGGCGGCAGCCCAAGGAGTCGAGGGCATCGGGCCAGTCAGCGACCCTTCTCAATTGCCAGCCGTCTTGTCAAAGGCGGCTCGCACCGTTCGCGAAGAACGCCGACCGGTTCTCGTCGACGTTCGCTGCTCGGAGTGATGAATATGAGCTCGACGACGTATCAGGTTGCGAACTTCATCGGCGGCGCGGAGCGCGCTTCGGCCTCCGCCGAAACGCGGCCGATCGTGGCGCCGGCGACGGGTGAGGTCATCGGCACGATGGCCTGGTCGGGCGCCGCCGACGTCGCCGCAGCCGTCGAAGCCGCTGCGCGGGCCGCACGCGCGTGGGCCGACCTGGGAATGCCCGAGCGTCGGCGTCGGCTCGAGGCGTGGGGAGCCGCCCTTCGCGCTCAGGAAGCCGAGATCGCCATGGCCGATGCGATCGACACCGGCACGCCGATCCGCGCGATGCGTAACGGCATCGGCAAGGGCCTCGACTATCTGCACTACTTCGCGGGGCTTTGGTCAGAGGTCAAAGGCGTGACGATCCCGGCGACGAGCGGCAACCTGCACTTCACGCTTCGCGAGCCGTTCGGCCCGGTCGGCATCATCATCCCCTTCAACCATCCGGCGATGTTCGCCCTTTCCAAGGCAGTTCCCGCTTTGATTGCGGGAAACTGTGTGGTGCTGAAGCCCTCAGAACTCACTCCCGTTTCGGCTCATCTGATTGCCACGGCGTCGGCCGGGATCTTGCCGGCGGGCGTCTTCAACGTCGTTCACGGCGGGCCCGAGGTCGGGCAGGCGATCGTTGCTTCACGCAAGCTGCACCGTGTGCACTTCACAGGTGGTGTCGCGACGGGCCTCGCAGTTCAGCGCGGCGCCGCTGAAAGCGGCTTGGTGAAACACGTTTCGCTTGAGCTAGGTGGCAAGAATCCGCTGGTCGTGTTTCCGGACGTCGACCCCTCGACGGCCGCGCAGGCCGCGTTTGCCGGAATGAACTACACGCGCAACCAAGGGCAGTCGTGCGGCTCGACGTCAAGGCTCTTCGTCCACGCCGATATCGCCAAGGCCGTGGTCGACGAGATTTGCGAGATTGTCGCGCGCGTCAAGGTTGGCCTCCCGCAAGACGAGACGACCGAGATGGGTTCGCTCGTGTCGTCGGCCCATCAGCAGCGGGTCCTTTCGGCAATCGAAGACGGGCGCCGCGACGGCGCGCAGTTGTTAGTCGGTGGCACTGCGGCCTCCGGCGAGTTGGCACGTGGCGCGTACGTGCTGCCGACCGTGTTCTCTGGCGTCGCCCCGGACATGGCCCTCGCGCAGCGCGAGATATTCGGCCCGGTGCTGTCGGTCATCGATTGGACGGACGCCGCCGACATGCTCGAGCGGGTGAACGGCACCGACTACGGCCTGACGGCGGCCATCTACACCAACGACCTCGCGAACGCCATGGCCATGGCGCGCGACGTCGAGGCCGGGTACGTCTGGGTGAACGGTGTCGAGACGCGGTGGCCCGGCACGCCGTTCGGCGGGTACAAGAACTCCGGCTCAGGCAGCGAGCACTCACTGGAGGAGATCCTTAGTTACACCCGAACGAAAACGATCAACATCGTCCTGCCGAGTAGCTGACGAAATCGGCGTCGGCCGCTAGTTCGCCGCGCATCCGCCTTAAGGTGGCTGGCATCGTGAGAGCGGGTAGCGCAAGGCGGTGACTGGCGGCGTGGTGGAGGTGTCGCGGGAGCGTTTCGAGGAACTGGTGGCGGAGGCGCTTGACGGCATCCCGCCGCAGTTCACCAAGGCGATGCGCAACGTCGCGGTCTTCGTCGAAGACGAACCGGACGACCCCGACCTGCTTGGCCTGTACGTGGGAATCCCCCTGACCGAGCGGACTACGGGCTACGCCGGCGTGCTGCCCGACCGGATCATGATCTACCGCTCGACGATCTGCCGCATCTGCTCGACCGAGGAGGAGGTTGTCGACGAGGTGCGCAAGACGGTTGTGCACGAGGTCGCCCACCACTTCGGCATCGACGATCAGCGGCTGCACGAACTCGGTTACTAAGCTTGCCGTCGCGCCCGCCGCCGGAGTCGGTCGCGGCGAGTCGAGGAGGTGCGAGCGTGCCGGCCACGTCGTCCGTCGAGTTGGACGCCGAGGCGGCGCACCTGGCGGACGCCCGCGCTGGCCTGGCGCGCATGCGGGCGCGGGCCGACTCGCTGAAGGCGGCCGGCGGCAACGCAGTTTCCACCGAGTACCTCGCCGCCGCGCTGCATCGGCGACGGATGTCGCTCGTCGACGACCCGTCGACGCCGCTGTTCTTCGGCCGTATCGATCTCGGGCAACCTGGCGCTCACGAACGGTTCTACATCGGACGACGACACGTGCAGGACGAGCGCGGCGACCCGATGGTGATCGACTGGCGGGCCGACGTGTCAACGGCGTTCTACCGAGCCAGCGCGTCGGATCCGATGAATCTTCGGCTGCGTCGCCGATTCGGATTCGCCGGCGGCATGCTGACCGCGTACGAGGACGAGACGTTCGACGCGACGTCTGGCATCGACGACCTGGAGACCAGCCGCATCCTCACCGAGGAAATCGAGCGCCCGCGCGTCGGTCCCATGCGCGACATCGTCGCGACGATCCAGCCGGATCAAGATGAGATCGTTCGGGCAGATCTTGAGCAAACCCTTTGCGTGCAAGGCGGCCCCGGCACGGGCAAGACGGCCGTCGGATTGCACCGCGCGGCCTACCTCCTCTACGCGTATCGCGCGAAGCTGCGCAGCGGTGGAGTGTTGGTCGTGGGCCCGAATGCCGCGTTCTTGCGCTACATCGAGCAGGTGTTGCCCGCGCTTGGCGAGGTCGAGGTCACCCAGGTGACGATCGATGAGCTGGTGGCGCACGGCAAGGTGCGCGCGGTCGACCCGCCCAACCTGCAGCGGCTCAAAGGCGACGTGCGAATGGCGGAGTTGCTGCGGCGCGCGGTCTGGGAACCCGTCGGCGGCATCGCCGAGCCAATCGTGATTCCCCGAGGCGCCACGCGACTTCGGCTCTATCCCTCACACGTCGACCAACTCAAAGACGCTTTGGTGGCGCGGGGCTTGCGCTACAACGCGGCTCGCTCCGCATTCGCGACGATGCTTGGATCGGCGTTCACCGCGCAGGTCGAGGTGCGCGGCGAAGCGGCCGACGATCGCACGGTCGCCGCGTTCGCGCGCAGCAAACAGGTACGCGCCTGCGTCGACGCCGTGCTGCCCGCGTTGAAGCCGCTCAACGTGTTGTTCCGGCTCTACACCGAGCCAGCTTTCCTGGCCGCGGCCGCCAACGGCGTGTTGACCCCCGAGGAACAAGAAATGCTGCGTTGGAGCCAAATTCCACGCACCGTGGCGGGGGCGCGTTGGACGTCGTCCGATCTGGTCTTGATCGACGAGCTCAACGATCTACTTGACCGGACGCCGAGCTTCGGTCACGTCGTCCTCGATGAAGCGCAAGACCTGTCGCCGATGCAATGCCGCGCGGTCGGACGACGTTGCTCGACCGGGTCGGCCACCGTGCTCGGCGACCTCGCGCAGGGCACCAGCGCGACGGCGTCCGACTCCTGGCAGGAAACCTTGTCGCACATGGGAAAGTCGGACGGGCACGTGCGGGTCCTCGAGCGCGGTTACCGAGTGCCCCGGCAGGTGGTCGAGTTCGCCGCCCGGTTGTTGCCGGTCGCCGCGCCCGGAGTGGCGGCGCCACTGTCGATTCGCGCAAGCGCAGGCTCGCTACGGGTCGTTGAGACGACCAGTGGGGAGCTCGAGCGAGTGCTGGGTGTCGCCTGCGAGGAATCACTCGAATTCCCTGGCTCAGTGGGGCTTGTCGCCGCCGACGACCACCTTGCGCGGATCGCGGGCGCGTTGCGGAAGCGTGGTTTGCCGCACGTCATCCTCGGCGCTGACGACGACGCGCGACTCACCCTCGTGCCAGCGTCGATGGCAAAAGGGCTCGAGTTCGACCACGTGGTGTTGGTCGAACCGTCCGACATCGCGCTCGCCGACGAGATTGACCCGCGATTCGGCTTGCGCCGGCTGTACATCGCCTTGACGCGCGCGGTGTCCGGCCTGGTCGTCGTCCATTCGAAGCCGCTGCCTGAGGCGCTCGCCGCCTAGAGCGACGTCCCGTCGCAGTCGCCAGCGCGGCACGCGGTCGGCCGCAATCCGCCCGGCCTGCCGGGACATGCGTCCGGGTGGGCGGTGATCGCTGGCCCATTCGCGCGAGCCGGACGGGGAGGTTCGGCAAAGGGAGAGCTTAGATTCGCGGGGTCCAGGCCTCTTCGTCGCGGATCATCGCCTGCACGCCTGCCGGCAGCTCGGCGGCCGCCACATCGGCAAGCGTGATCCGCTCGAGCACCGCGCGCAGACCCGCGCGGACCGCCACCCACACGTCCTGCAGTGGGGCGGCGGCACCCTCGTAGTGCAGCGTCTCCGGGCGCAACCCTCGCACCTCCGCGAGCGGGCCGTCGACCGCGCGCATCACGTCGGCGACGAAAATCTTGGCCGGTGGCCGCGCCAGCCGGTAGCCGCCCTCGGCCCCGCGCAGGCTCTCCACCAGTCGCGCGCGGCGCAGGTCCGACAGGATCGCCTCGAGGAACTTGCGCGGCAGATGTTGCTCCTCGGCGACGACCTCCGTCTTCACCCACGACCCTACGGGCGCGTTGGCCAGCACGAGCATCGCCCGCATGGCGTAGTCACTTTTCGCCGAGATGTGCACGTGAGCATGATGACAGGCGATCCGCTTGTTCGGCGTCGGTTGCCTTGACACAGTGAAAAGGTGCATGTCGGACGGCGAAAAGCGGCGTGGCTCGGCGCCACGACGCTGGCGGCCGCCTTGGCGCTCAGCGGCTGCGAGAGCGCGGCTCCAGCGCGATCGGCGCAGCCTTCCATGAGCGCCACGATTGTTGCCGACTCATCGTCACCATCGTCGACCTTGCCGACAACCGGCCCGACCGCGTCCTCGCCGCCGGAGGAGGGCGCGTCACCGACCCCAGCCGCGTCGCCGGCAACGCAACCCGCCGCCACGCCAGCGAAGCCCGCCGCCACGCGCGCACCCGCACCCACAACGCCGGCAGCGAAACCGACACCGGCCGTCCAACCGGCCAAGCCTCCGCCGCCGGCGCAACCCAAGCTGCCGGCCAACGCGTATGTCGATGTCTCGGTCGCGACGTTGTGGCGGGCTCCGTCGTCTCCGCGCGCGGTAGACGCCGCGGCCATCGGGCAGCCGGCCGGCATCCGCAGCTGGTTGAGCGCGATGACCCTGTCGCAGCGGCGCGCGCTCAACGGGCGGGTCGACAGCCAGCTCGTCATGGGGGAGCGCGTCGTCGTCGACCGGATCGACGGTGCATGGGCGCACGTCGTCACACCCGATCAGCCGACCCCGCTCGACGCTCGCGGATATCCCGGCTGGATTCCCCTTGCGCAGCTGACGTTTCGCGCGCCGAGGGTGGCCACGCAAGACCTGGTCGTGACGAAGCCGACCGCCTGGCTGTACACCGGGTCGACGAAGTCCGTCGAAGTCTCGATGGCCACCCGGCTGCCGGTGATCGGCGTCGAGGGCGGATGGGTGCGCACCGAAACACCAAGCGGGGCGGCGGTTTCGGTCCAAAGCGGTGACGTCGCGGTCGTCGCCAGAGGAGCCGCTCCGTTCGCCGCGACCGGCGCCGACGTCGTGCGCACCGGGCACTTGTTCGACGGATTGCCGTATCTGTGGGGTGGCACCTCGGGTTTCGGCTTCGACTGTTCGGGCTTCACCCATCTGGTGTATGAGATGCGCGGCGTGACGATTCCGCGCGACGCGGACGCCCAGGCGAGGGCCGGCACGCCGGTCGCTCGCGCCGACCTCAAACCGGGCGACCTGGTTTTCTTCGCCAGCAACGGGTTTGTGCATCACGTCGGCATCTACGTGGGTGACGACAGCATGCTCGACTCCCCGCAGACCGGCACGGTGGTTCGGATCGACTCGCTGTCGGCGCAGCCGTTCGCGAGTGAATACGCGGGCGCCCGGCGGTACCTGCGCTAGCTCTCGGCGAGTGCGGCGAAGCAGCCCAAGATGTGCGCCCAGCCCTTGTCGAAGGCGTCTCCCAGGTAGCCGCCCGGCAGCGCGCAGTCCTCGCGAAGCTGGGCCTCGCTCAGCCGCTCCCAGCCGCGGTGCTCGACGCTGACTCGCGTCAGCGACGGCCCCAGGTAGCCGAACCGCAGTTCGACCTCGGTGGTGGCCGGGGTCATCTCCCAGCTCATCACGAAGCGGTGCGGCGGCTCCCACACCAACAGCCGCCCCCAATCGACGGTGGCGCCGTCGTCCCACGTCTCGTACACCCGGCCACCGAGCCGACGCTCGAGTGTCACGTCGCGCACCCGGTCGCAACCTTTTGAAAACGGCACTCGCGGCCACCACTGCCCGATCGTGGCGACGAACACGTCGAACGTGTGGCCGATGTCGCTGCGCACCGTTGTCGCTTGCCTGATGGGCGGACGACGCAACGGCGCCGCCGTTCCCGCGCTCCGCGAGCTCATCCCGTCGCCTTTCGGTCTTGCGACCCGGCCCGATCTTCGGCCTCATCTTCGACCAGCCGGCGGGCGACGTCGAGCGACGACGCCCACATCGAGTCGAGCAGTTCCCGCAGCGCGGCAAGCCCTTCCGGCCGCGCTCGGTACAGCCGGCGCGCGCCGTCGCGTCGCTCGGTCACCAACCCCGCGCTCTTCAACACGGCCAGGTGCTGGCTGACCGCCGGGCGGGTGACCTCGAACTCGGCCGCGATCTGCCCTGCGGGCAGCTCCTCGTCAGCGACGAGTTGCAGGATCGCTCGGCGCCGTGGTTCGGCGAGCGCCCGCAGTGCGTCGCCCGGCGCGAACTCGCTCACGCCCACAGGCCCACCGCGTTGCCGTCGGGGTCCCTGAACACGGCGAAACTGCCGAAGTCACCGGGCAATTTGGTCGGTGGCAGCACCGTCGAGCCGCCGAGCTCCTCGGCCCGGCGAAGGTACCCGCCGAGGTCGTCGACGCGCAGGTAGATCTTGATGCCGACGTCGTCCGGGCCGGTGGACGCGCCGATGCCGCCGATGATCGCGCCCTCGCCCGCACGCGTGTCGACGAGCGCGTAGCCGCCCATCGACGGGTCGGCGTCGACTTGCCAGTCGAAGAGCTCGCGGTAGAAACTCTGTGCCCGCTTCTGATCGGGGCTGCTGATCTCGAAGAACGCGACCGGTTGACCCATGGCGCACCTCCCTGGCATGCGTTAGCATTCACTAACAGTTAGCAGACGCTAACGCTATTGCCCGGACGACGCAAGTGGGAGCGGCGCATGACCGAGGTGACCGACGAGCAGATGCGTGCGACGCTCGCCCAGGCGAAGGCCTACACGGTGGCGATCTTGACGTCTGGCCCGATGAAGGACCGCCCCGACCGGGCCGCGATCGTGTGGGAGCACGGCCGCCGCAACATGGCGTTGCGCGCCGAGGGGGCGCTGCCGATCGTCTGCCCGATCAGGGACGACAGTTCGGTGCACGGCATCGGCATCTTCGCCCGCACCGTCGAGGAGACGAAGGCCATCCTGGACGACGATCCCGGCGTGCGGGCCGGAGTCTTTCGCTATGAGCTGCATGCTTGCATGGGATTCCCCGGCTCGGCGCTGTCCTAGAACTCCGGCTTCCCGTCGTCCGATCTGGCCTTCCAGAGCGGGTAATTCACGCCCGCGAGCCGGTTCACGACGACACCTTGCAGCACCAGCGCGCAAACGCCGGCCATCATGATGCCGAGCTGCGGCAAGGTGTGCAGCATGCCGAGCGAGATGATCAGCGTGGTCGCGCCAGCGGGCGGATGCGGCGATTTCAGCAGCACCATGCCGCCCGCGGTCAGCGACAGCGAGATGGCGGCGGCGCCGGCGCGCGCCCACGTCACGTCGTCCAGGTTCGCGGGTGCGTTTTGCAGTCCGGTCACGAGCAGCGCGACGTAACCGCAGACAACCCCGATCGCGTGGCCGACCAGCGTGTTGCGCGGGCTGGCCACCGGACGGCGGGCGGCGTAGAACAGCAAGAACGCCGTCGGGCCCAGCGACGGAAACACGAACGGCTCGCCCGTCGCGAGCGCGACCGCCGACACCAGCACCATCGAGACGGCGGCGTTGACGGTGACGAACGCGGCGAGCACCAGGTGGTCGTCGTGATGGGCCCGCCACGGTTCGGGCAGCTGCAGCCGGTGCGCGAGCCCGGCCGCGACATGCGCGAGGTCGCCATGCGCTTGGTGGTGTCGATGCTGGGCGGTCTGATGCTGCACGCGCACCTCCTTGTCGCGCGGTCATCATCCCCGCGCGGGGCGGCGATGACCCGCAGACTCAGTCGGCGACTGGCGCGACCGGCCGCAGCGCCTCCGGGAGGTGCAGCTGCAGCAGCTTCGACTCCAGGTCGGCCGGCATCTGCGCCGGAGTGAGTCGTGACCCGACAATCATCGCGACGAAGGCGAGCGGGACCGTCCAGATGGCCGGTTGCCCGAGCAGAACGCTCGGCCAACCGGAGCTGCCGACTCCGAGCATCGTCATGATGATGGCCGCGGACGACGACACCCCGCCGAGCACGAGTCCGGCGATCGCGCCGACCCAGGTGAGCGATCGCCACCAGATGCCCAACACCAGCAACGGGCAGAACGTCGACGCGGCGATCGCGAAGCACCAGCCGACCAGCAGGTTCAGGTCGAAGCGTTGCACCTGCAGTCCGGCGAGCAAGCCGATGAAGCCGGCCAGCAGCGCGCAGCGGCGGAAGGTGCGCACACCGCCGCGCAGCAGATCGTGCGCCATCGCGCCGGCGACGCTCACCAGCAAGCCGGACGACGTGGACAAGAACGCGGCGAACGCGCCCGCCGCCACGAGCGCCCCGAGGATTTCGCCCCACACGTTCGTGATGAGCGCGTGCGGCAGCACCAAGACCACGGAGTCGGTCTGGCCTGTGACGTACAGGCCCGGGTCACGCAGTCGCGCGAGCACCGCGAAGGCAGCCGGGAACAGGTAGAAGACACCGAGCAGGCCGAGCACGATGACGGTCGTCCGGCGAGCCGCCCGGCCATTTCGGTTCGTGTAGAAGCGCACCAAGATGTGCGGCAGGCCAAGGGTCCCGAGGAAGGTGGCGACGATCAGCGAGTAGGTCGCGGCGAGTGGGTGGCCGCTCTTGTGGCCGGCGTTCACCAGCGGCGAGACCCACGACGAGCCGCTTTGCGCGCGCAGCCCTTCGGCGTGCGGCGTGGCGCTTCCCGCGGGGAAGACCAGCTCGGCGCCGGACTCCACGCGATGGGTGCCGACGGTCAAGGTCACCGGGCCGTCGACTTTCGCGCCGTCGACGCTGCCTCGCGCCTGCACGGTGACCGGTTGCTCGATCACGAACGCGACGGACGTTTGCACCTTCACCGTCGTCGTCGTGGCGAAGAACGGCGGCGCCGCGGTGGTCAGCGATTGCCGATGCAGGCCGCCGGTGATGACAATCAGCACGATCGCTGGTGTGGCGATGGCCATCAGCTTGATCCAGTACTGCACCGACTGCACGAAGGTGACGCCCTTCATGCCACCCGCCGCGATGTTGCTGGTGACGACGACCGCGAGGACCGCGACGCCCACCCAGTAGGGAGTGCCGAGCAGCACCTCCAAGGTGAGTCCGGCTCCCTTGAGCTGCGGCAGCAGGTAGAACCAGCCGATCACCAGCACGAAGATCGTGGCGACCTGCCGGAGCCTCGGCGCGCCGAGCCGGCCCTCCGCGAAGTCGGGGATCGTGTAGGCGCCGAACCGGCGAAGCGGAGCGGCAACCAGCAGCAACAACATCAGATAGCCAGCCGCGTAGCCGACCGGGTACCACAACATGCCGAGGCCGTCTTTGAGCAGCAGGCCTGCGACGCCGAGAAACGACGCGGCGGACAGATACTCCCCTGAGATGGCCGCGGCGTTGCGCAGGGGCGGCACCGCGCGCGCCGCCACCAGGAAGTCGTCGGGCGTGCGGGCGACCCGAACCCCGAGGGCGCCGACGACCATCGTGATGAGCGTGACGACGATGACCGCGACGAGCGCCATCGAGCCGCCGCTCACCGACCGCTCACAGTTTGTCGACGAGGTCGAGGAAGTGCCGCTCGGTTCGTTCGGCGAGTCGGGTGTACGCAAGCCCGATGAGCACCAGGACGGGGTACACGGCCACTCCGAGAACCGCCAACGAGAACGGCAGCCCGAAGACATGCTTGCGCGCAAGCCAAGGCAGCAACGAGACGACGAGCGGCAGCGAGATCAGCGCGCCGACCGTGAGCGCGATGAATCCCAGCGTCAAGCCAAATTGAGCCCGGATCAGCGAGTGCAGCAAGACGTCGCGGTATTCGCTGTGTTCGTCGAACGCGGGCCCGGGAGGGCCGGCCCGTCGCGGGCCGACTTCGGCCGACCTGATGACGACGCGTTGCCTGGCCGGGGGCTGGACGGTCATCGCGGCCGACCGTGCGGGACGCGCAGCAGGCGATGCTTGAGCTCGGCCGTGTGCCGGCGGCTGACCGCGAGGTCTTGCCCGGCGACCCGCACGATGGAGCCGCCACCAGCGCCGGTGCGGACCTCGGTGACGTATCGTAACGCGATCAGATGGCTGCGGTGTATTCGCACGAAACCGTGGGACGCCCACCGCTCCTCGAACAGCGCCAGCGGCAGCCGGACCAGGTGCGAGCCGCCATGGATGGTGTGCAGCCGCACGTAGTCGCCGTTGGCCTGGATCCAGCAGACGTCGGCCCGGTCGACGATCGCGGTTCGGCCACCAGACTCGACCGGCACGGAGGGGATGTCGTCGGCGTTCGAGGACAAAGCGTCGGTGGTGAACGGCTCGCTGGGCGACGTTTGCTGGCGAGGAATCCGGTGCGCTTGGCAGATCAGGCTGACCACATCGCTCAAGCGCTCGTTCGAAACCGGCTTCAGCAGGTAGTCGCGCGCTCGCGCCTCGAACGCGGCGAGCGCGTGCTCCTCGTAGGCGGTGACGAACACGACGACCGGTGGGTCGGTGAAGCGCAGCAGCAACTTGCCGAGCTCAAGGCCGTCGAGCCCGGGCATCCGAACGTCGAGAAACACCGCGTCGTACTGCTGCGACTGCAAGAGCCGCAGCGCCTCCGTCGCATCGGAGGCGGTGGCCACGTGCGCCACGGCCCCTTGCTGCTGCAGCAAGAACGCGAGGTCGGCCCGCGCGGGCTCCTCGTCGTCGACGACCAAGACGCGCAGCCGATCCGCGTCGGTGTCGACAACCGGCGCCGGAGGGGCCGGCGGCGAGACCGTCATGACGCGCGCACCCCTGCGCGGTACTTGGGAACGCGGACGACGACCTTCGTGCCCGCGCCGACGGCGGTTTCGACCGTGAGGCCGTGGTCGGCCCCGAAAACTTGGCGCAGCCGCTCATCGACGTTGAACAACCCCACACCGTCCCCACGTCGTCCGGCCAATTGCTCCCGCATGGCGGCGGGATCCATGCCCACGCCGTCGTCCTCAACGCTGAGGACGCATTCCATGTCACCGTCCTCGGCCACGATTGTGACGTGACCGACCCCCTCTTTGCGTTCAATGCCGTGTCGCACGGCGTTTTCGACCAATGGCTGAATGAGCAGGCATGGCACCGCGACGGCGAGGACCTCCGGCGCCACCCGCAACACCACGTGCAGTCGCTCCCCGAATCGCGCCCGCTCAAGCTCGAGATAGGTGTCGACGGCGCGGAGCTCGTCGGCGACCGTGGCGAACTGGCCGCGACTTCTAAAGCTGTAGCGGATGAAGTCGGCGAAGTCGTGCAGCAACTCGCGAGCGCGATCGGGATCTGTACGCAGAAATGACGCGATCGCGGTGAGCGCGTTGTAGACGAAGTGAGGGGAGATCTGCGCGCGCAGAAAACGCAGCTCCGCCTCGGCCGCCCTCGCGCGGGCGTTGTCGAGCTCGGCGAGTTCGAGTTGCGTGGACGCGAAGCGGGCGACCTCGCCCGCCGAGCGCAGCATTCCCGCGCGGGCGGACGTCGCGAGGGCGACGAGTGTGCCGACGACGATCCCGCCGCTGGTCAATGGGACGACGACGCCGGAGCGAAGCGGGCAGTTAACGTCGTCCGCGCACGCGAGATCGCCGGGGCCGAGGGCGAGCGCTTTGCCGGACGACGCGACCTGCTTGCTTGCCTGCAGCACCGCCGCGGCGTGATCATCCCCGCCGGGACCGTCCCAGGCCAGCAGCGTGGACGTGCTGGTGATCGCGGTCGCGCGCGCGGCCAGCAGCGCTCGCAACGCGGGCGCCGAGCGGGCGGCGCTCTCGCGCGTGAGTCCGCTGCGCAGCGCGCGCGCGGCGAGGCCCGCGGTGTGCAAGACGTCGTAGGTGGTGCGTTGCTGGGGAGTGCCGAGGCCACGGCTGCCCCGCACCCAATACCAAAGCGAGCCGCACAGCGCGATGGCGATACCGCCAAGCGCGAGGGCGACCGCGAAGGATTTCACGTCCAAGACAGTAGGGCGGATTCGGCCTTCGTTCCAGACTGCTGCGCCTGATTCGCTCGCCGCCTGATCGACCGCTGGGCGGCGCCGCTCGGCGATCGGTTAGTCCGTTCGGCGCAAGAAATCCACCGCTCGGCGCGCCATCGCGCGTCAACCGTTGCGCGGGTCGCCGCCGCTCAACAGCATTCGGCGAACACACGATCACGATGGAGGCCTGATGCCCGATCCGACGATCGAGGCCCTGTTTGACGAGTCGCGCACATTCCCGCCTCCGGCGGGCTTCGCGGACGAGTCGACCGTCGTGAGCGAAAACGTCTACGACGAAGCCAAAGACGCGGAGAGCTGGTGGGCCGCAGAGGCCGAGAAGTACGTGTGGCGCAAGCCTTGGAATCAGGTATTGGACTGGACCAATGCCCCGTTTGCGCAGTGGTTCGTCGGCGGCGCCCTGAACATCACGGAGAGCTGCCTCGACCGCCACGTGGCGCAACACCCGGACCGTGTCGCGTATTACTGGGAGGGCGAGCCCGGTGATACGCGCACGTTGACGTACGCCGAGCTGCACGCCGAGGTATGCCGGTTGGCGAACGCGCTGACCGAACTCGGCGTGCAGGCGGATGACCGGATCGCCATCTACATGGGGATGGTGCCCGAGCTGCCGGTCGCGCTACTCGCCTGCGCGCGCGTCGGCGCCCCGCATTCCGTTGTGTTCGGCGGCTTTTCAGCGGAGGCGCTGCGTGACCGCATCATCGACGCGCATGCCCGCGTGCTGATCACCTGCGACGGCGCCTGGCGGAACGGGTCGGTCGTGCCGTTGAAGGACTGGGCCGACGAGGCGGTCGCTCAAACGCCGTCCATCGAGAAAGTCCTTGTGGTGCAGCGCACCAAGAACGACGTCACGATGAAAGATGGCCGCGACGTCTGGTACCACGACGTCGTCCCGCAACAGCCGGCGACGTTCGAGGCCGTCGAGCGCGACTCCGAAGACCTGCTGTACATGCTGTACTCATCAGGGACGACGGCGAAGCCGAAGGGCATCGTGCACACGACAGGTGGCTACCTCGTCGGCACCGCCGCGACCCACCGCATGGTGTTCGACCTCCGGCCGGAGACGGACGTCTACTGGTGCACGGCCGACATCGGCTGGGTGACCGGGCACAGCTACATCGTCTACGGTCCGCTGGCCAACGGCACGACCAGCGTGATGTACGAAGGCGTTCCCCAGTACCCCGACAAGGACCGGTTCTGGGACATCGTCGAGCGGTACAAGGTGACGATCCTTTACACCGCGCCGACGGCGATTCGCACGATGGTGCGGTGGGGCGACGAGTACCCGGATCGGCACGATCTCTCGTCGCTGCGACTGCTCGGCAGCGTCGGTGAGCCGATCAACCCCGAGGCGTGGATGTGGTACCACCGCGTCATCGGACACGAGAAGTGCCCGATCGTCGACACCTGGTGGCAGACCGAGACCGGGCAGATCCTGCTGTCACCCCTGCCGGGGTTGACCGCGACGAAGCCAGGCTCCGCGTGTCGCCCGTTGCCGGGTGTCACCGCCGACGTCGTCGACAACGACGGCAACCCGGTTCCGCTCGGTGGCGCCGGCTATCTGGTCATCACCCAGCCGTGGCCCGGCATGCTGCGCACGCTGTTCAACGACCCCGACCGCTACATCGAGACGTACTGGCGGCGGTTCAGCAAGCCCGATGACGGCCGGTGGATCTACTTCCCGGCCGACGGCTGCAAGCGCGACGCCGACGGCTACTACTGGCTGCTCGGTCGCGTGGACGACGTGATGAACGTTTCCGGACACCGGATTTCCACGCTGGAGGTGGAATCCGCGCTGGTCGACCACCCGGCGGTCGCCGAGGCCGCGGTAGTCGGACGCAGCGACGCGAGGACCGGGCAGGCGATCGCCGCGTTTGTCTCGCCGAAGGGCGGCGTCACCGCCGACGAGGCGTTGATGGCCGAGTTGCGCGAGCACGTGGCGAAAAAGATCGGCAAAATCGCGCGCCCAGCGTCCATCGTCTTCACCGACGAACTGCCGAAGACGCGTAGCGGCAAGATCATGCGCCGGCTGTTGCGGGATGTGTCGGAGCAGCGGCAACTCGGCGACGTCACCTCGCTGGCGAACGCCGACGTCGTCCGCGATATCGCTGAGCGCGCGAAAACGATGGTGAGTCAAGAGGAGTAGGTCGAACAAGCAACACACCACGTCACAGTTCGTCACCTCACCCAGGAGGAACAGTGTCAAGCCAAAGCTCAATGCCCGCACGCGAAGCCGTGCCGACCTCGGATCACGCACCGTCGGCGCCGTCACCGTCCATCGCCGATCCCGGCCCGCTCGGTCTGGCCGGCTTCGCGATGACGACGTTCGTGCTGAGCGTGTTCAACACGAACATGATCGACGGCGCGTTGGGCGGCTCCGTGCTCGCGCTCGCCGTCTTCTACGGCGGCATCGCGCAACTCCTCGCCGGCATGTGGGAGTTCCGCAAGGGCAACACGTTCGGTGCCCTGGCGTTCTCGTCGTACGGCGCGTTCTGGTTGTCGTACTACTGGTTGGTGCACGACATTCTCGGCAACTTGCAGCCCGCCGATCAGGTGTACAAGGCGGTCGGCCTGTACCTGCTCGCGTGGACTATCTTCACCGCCTACATGACGATCGCGGCGATGCGCACGAACGGCGCGGTGCTCGCGGTCTTCGTGGTGTTGACGCTGACGTTCCTGTTCTTGACCATCGGTGAGTTCGCGAAGAACACCGGCATCCACAAGTTCGCCGGATGGCTGGGCATCGTCACCGCGCTGCTCGCCTGGTACGCGTCGTTCGCCGGGGTGACGAACAGCACGTGGGGCAAGACGGTCATGCCTACCTGGCCGCTGGCGAACGTGGGGCGGATCCCCCGCAGCCGTCCGGCCGTGTCCGACTGAGCCCACGCTGCACGAGTGGCCCGCCGGGTCCGCCGGCGGGCCACTTCGTCGTCCGGGGCGGGTTGATCACGTTTAGGACGTGTACCGGTCCCAGGACAGGCCCACAGAGGTGTCCTCGGACCCGTTCGGCTGTCCTCGGCCCGGGGAAGGGCTGTGCTCGGAGGTGGCTCACATGAATAGCCGTGACGTCTTGCTTGACGGGTTCGGCCGGGTGCGCGACGACGTGCACGGGGCGGTCGAAGGGCTCGACGCCGCCGCGCTCAATTTCCGCGCCGACAAAGACGCCAACACGATCGCCTGGTTGGTATGGCACCTCAGCCGGGTCGCGGACGACCACGTGTCTGAAGTTGCCGGGGTCGACCAAGTCTGGACGACGGGCGGGTGGGCGCGGCGTTTCGGCCTGCCGTTCGACGAGGCCGCGACCGGTTACGGTCACCACAGCTCGGACGTCGAGGCGGTGCGCGCGGATCCCGCTTTGCTGCTGGGCTATTTCGACGACGTGCACCAGCAGACGGTGAGGTACGTCGGCGGATTGCACGACGCCGACCTCGACCGGATCGTCGACCAGCGGTGGGATCCGCCGGTGACGTTGGGCGTTCGGCTGGTCAGTGTCATCAACGACTGCACCCAGCATGCCGGGCAAGCCGCGTTCATCCGCGGCCTAACCGAGCGCCGGTAAGGCGAGGCGGCGCCCGCCGTCAGGGCAGTTTGACGTGGGCGGGGGTCAGCTCGCCGACGCTGCGGACGCCGAGCAGTCGCATGGTGCGGCGGATCTCGGTGGAGAGGATCTCGGCCGCGCGGTCGACTCCGCGCTCGCCGCCGGCCATCAAGCCATACAGGTACGCCCGCCCAACCCACACCGCCTTCGCGCCCAGCGCGAGCCCCGCGACGATGTCGGCGCCGCTCATGACCCCGGTGTCGACGTGCACTTCGACACGGTCGCCCACCGCGTCGACGACGTCGGGCAGCAGTCGCAGCGGGACGGGCGCGCGGTCGAGCTGGCGACCCCCGTGGTTCGACAGCACGATGGCGTCGGCGCCGGCGTCGACAACGCGGCGCGCGTCGTCCACGGTTTGAATTCCCTTGATGATGAGCGGTCCGCTCCAGCACGACCGCACCCATTCCAAATCGGCGATCGTCATCGTCGGATCGAACAGCGAGTTCATCAACTCCGCGACCGTGCCTTCCCACGCGTGCAACGACGCGAAGGTGAGGGGCGGTGTCGTGAGCAGGTTGACCCACCACACCGGGTGCGTCGCGCCGTCGAGGATTGTCTTGAGCGTCAGGGCAGGCGGGATCGCAAATCCGTTCCGCGCGTCGCGCAGCCGGGCGCCCGCCACCGGGGCGTCGACCGTCAAGATGAGCGCCTCATACCCGGCGGCGACCGCGCGCTTCATCAAGTCCTCGCCGGCCGAACGGTCGCGCCACACGTAAAGCTGGAACCACTTGCGCGCCTTGGGCGCCGCCGCCGCGACGTCCTCTATCGATGTCGTGCCAAGCGTCGAGAGCGCGTATGGGATCCCGCGGCGCTCCGCGACGCGGGCCACCGCCGACTCGCCCTCATGCTGCATCATCCGGGTGAAACCGGTTGGGGCGAAGGCGAACGGCATCGCCGCGATCTGTCCGAGCATCGACGTCGACGTGTCGAGGCTGGCGACGTCGCGCAGGATCGACGGATGAAACTCGAGGTCGGCAAATAGCCGCCGTGCCCGGCGCAAGCTGATCTCCTGCTCGGCCGCGCCGTCTGTGTAGTCGAAGACCGAGCGCGGCGTGCGGAGTCGCGCGGCGCGTCGCAGGTCGGCGATGGTCAGCGCCTTCTCCAGCCGCCGCTTTGTGGGGTTGAGTTCGAGCGGTCTGCCGCGCAGCAGCGGCCGCAGCTCGCTCCACTTCGGCAGCTGACGCCTGTCCATGGGGGGAGTCTGCCACGGCAGCGGCATGGGCCTTGAAAAGAGCGGAAACACCTCGTGTTCGAACAACTGTTCGAATACGCTGTCGGTATGGCTTCCGAGCCAACCATCCTGCACGCCGACCTCGACGCCTTCTACGCCTCGGTCGAGCAACTCCTGGACCCTTCGCTGCGTGGCAAGCCGATCGCCGTTGGCGGCGGTGTCGTGCTCGCCGCCTCCTACGAGGCGAAGCGGCTGGGTGTCAGCGGTGGGATGTCCGGCCGACGGGCCCGCGAGCTGTGCCCCGGGCTCGTGTTCGTCGGCGGTCACTTCGCCGACTACCAACGGCTGGGCGATCAGGTGATCGACATCTTGAGGGACTTCACCCCGATCGTGGAGCGCATTTCCATCGACGAGGCGTTTCTTGACGTCGCCGGCGCGCTTCGGCTCTTCGGCTCCCCGATCGGTATCGCGACCACGATCCGACGACGGGTGCGCGCCGAGGCGGGACTGCCGATCTCCATCGGCGTCGCAGGCACCAAACATCTGGCCAAGATCGCCTCACAGGTGGCCAAACCGGATGGCCTTGTGGTGGTGCCAATCGGTGAGGAGCGGCAGTTTCTCGACCCGCTGCCGGTCAGCTTGATCTGGGGCGTCGGGCCTAAGACGCAAGCCAGGCTGGCCGAAAACGGCATCCGCACGATCGGGGAGTTGGCCTCGACGCCGGGCCGGTCGCTGAAGCATTTGTTAGGCGGCGCGGCCGGTGACAAGCTCTCGTCGCTGGCCGCCAACGTCGATCCGCGGGGAGTCGACACCGGACGACGCGCGTCGTCGGTCGGGGCGCAGGCGGCCCTGGGCAAGAAGGTGGTCACGCCGCAGCTTTTGCAGAACACGCTGGGTTTTTTGGCCGACCGGGTCGCCTCCCGGCTGCGCGCCGCGGGCCGCGCTGGCTGCACGATCACGGTGCGCGTGCGGTTCTGCGACCTGCGCTCGATCACTCGCTCGATCACGCTTTCTGGCGCTATCTCCGCGACGTCCACCTTGACCGAGGTGGCGGTGGAGCTGGCCAGCGCGGCTCTGCGCGACCACCCTCAGGAGCGCTCCATCAGCCTGCTCGCCATTTCGGTGTCGCAGCTCACCGACCAAGGAGTGCTGCAACTAGAACTCCCGCTGGGGCTGGACGACGAGGCGCGGCGACCTGGTTCCACCAAAGGCGCAACGCGGTGGTCCGCCGATCGCTCAGTCGACGCGGTGCGGTTGCGGTTCGGTCGCGACGCGATCGGCTACGCCACCGTGCTCCTCTCGGACGTCGGCCAGGTGCCCGACGAATTCCGAGAGCTGGCCGAAGGCCACCGCCTCACGGGGCCGGGGTGACGCGCCACAGGTCGACGCCGTCACGTTGATCCGGCGTTCCGTAGACGGCCTCCACGGCGGGCAACACGCGGGCGGTCAGAGCTCCGGGAACGAGGATCACGGCGGTCACGCCGGCGGCCGCCACCGCGTGCCTAATAGACGGCGCTGACCGCTGCACCTGCGCGGGTGACTGCGTCGACACGGCGGTCAGCGGGTCCGGCGTCGCGTGGCTCGCCATTCGACCGGAGTCGTCGAGCGAGATGGCGTAACTACCCAACATGGCGAAGCGCATCCGCGCCACCGCTTGGTAGAGCACCGCCGAGTCGTCCGCCTGGGTCGGGGCGGGGAGCAGGATGACGCGGGATGCGGCGGGCAAGGCCTGCCGCACCTCGGAGTTGAAGAAGCTGGGCACTCGCGCGTCGACCTGGTTGGAGGGCGGCGCCGGCGCCCACGACACCAGCACGATCGCCACTCCGGCGAGGACGGCGGTGGCGCGTGACGGCACGCGCCACCGCACGCGCGCGGCCGCGTCGTCCGTCACTTTCGCCAGCGCGAACGCGGCCAGCAGGGTGAGGAGCAGGCCGAACCGTTGGGGCACGATGCTGGAGAGGACGGGTGGGGCCAACAGCGGCGCGAACGGGTGGGCGACACCGGTCCAAAAGGCGCCGTGGACGCCGGACCCCAGCGCAAGCAGGGCGACGAGCAACCCGGCCAAGACCGCGGTCCAGGCGAGCCGACTTCGACGGTGATAGACCAGCGCCACCGCGAAGAGCGCCAACGCCGGAACGCCGAGATAGACGGCGTCCTCGAAGGCATTGGAACCGCGACTGATCAGCTCCTGCGTCTGCGCCGCGGAGCCGAAGAACTCGTGGTCGCTCGGAATGACGAAGTCGCGCGGCTGCGCGAAGTAGCGTGCCGTGTTGACCCCTCGAGCCCGATCCGGTCCGAACAGCTGGACGGTGAGGGGCCACGCGAAGATGGCGGTCGCGGTCACGAGCGAAACGACGCAACCTCGAATGACATCTCGGCGCGGACGGTGGCGTAGCGACGGCAGGCAGGCCAGCCCCGCGACCAGCAGCACGACGCCGCCGATGAACACGATCAGCAGCACCTCTTCGGACAACAACGCCTGCGCGGCGACCGCCACGCCGAGCAAGATCGCCGGCTTGCGTGCTCCCGGTGAGCGCCACAACACGTCTTCGCCGAGGCGCAAGATCACCGGCACTAGCGGCAGCACGGTGAAGTTGAGATGCCCGCCGAGGTGCGCCGCGACGAACGGGCCGAAGCCGACGACGAACCCGCCCACGACACGGGCCAATTCGGTTCGCACATGTCGGGACAGCCACCATCGCGCGGTCAGCGCTGTGGTGATCGGGCCGGCGATGAAGAGCAGGTTCACCGTCGTCAACGGCCCGAACGCGAGCGTGACCGGAGTCATGAGCGCGCCGGCCAACGGCATCGCGGTGTTCCACATCAGGTTGACCCCATGCGGAACGTTCATCGCGTGCGAGATCAACGGATCATGTCCGTGGGTGATCGCCCACGCCGTCCAGCTTTGGAACCACGCCATCTGCGCGACGTCGCCGGAGCCCGCTTGCGGAGCGCGTCGCGCGAGGTCGGTGAGCAATGGGTGGAACAACGCAAGCGACGCGGCGACATAGATGGTGGCAGCGACCACGACCGCGCGGACGGCGTGACGGGGCGCGCTGACCTGCGCGTGGGTCGTCGCCGCCGCGTCCGCCACCGACACCGCTGGTCACCTCCCGCGACCACCGAATGTGTGCCCGTGATGAAGCATGTGGGCACGGCGGGGTCGCGGCCAAGAGCGCGCGCTGTGACGGCGTGGTCGCGGCGGCTGACCGTGTGATCAATCAGTAAGAGCCGTAGCGCACGTCGCCCGCCGGCTCATACGTCGCGATGATGACGCCGGCCGAGGTCGCCTTGCTGGAGAGCAGTCGGAGGCTGGCCGCTTTTCCGCCGTCCGCGAAGAGCTTTTTGCCCGACCCGAGGTGCACCGGGAAGATCATCAGCCGGTACTCGTCGATCAGGTCGTGCTCGATCAGGGTGTGGGCGAGGGCGCCGCTGCCGTGCACCTGAAGCTCGTCGCCGGGCTGCTCCTTGAGCTTGGTCACCTCTGAGACCACGTCGCTGATGGGCGCGGTGTTCGCCCACTCGAACGTCGAGCGGGAGCGCGAGGCGACATGCTTGGGCAACCGGTTGAGCCTGCTCGCGATCGGGTCGTCCGCGTCGTCATGCTGCGGCCAGTAGCCGTTGAAGATGTCGTAGGTCTTGCGGCCGAGCAGGAACGCGTCAGCGTGCTCGAACCAACCGATCATCGGATTGGCGAACTCCTCGTCGCCATAAGGGAAAGACCAGCCGCCGTGGGTGAAGCCGCCCTCGCGGTCTTCGTCTGGTCCGCCGGGCGCCTGCATGACGCCGTCCAGGGTCAAGAAGGTGTGCAAGGTGAGGCGCATCGTGAGCTCCCGTCGTCGTCGCTGTGTTGTCACCGCATTGGACGACGCGAGGGCGGCCGACTCATCGCTCGGACGCCTGGGCAGCCGCAAGACAGGGGCCGAGTTAGCTCAATCTCAAGCGCCTCTTTATCGATACAGAGCACAATGGTCTCTGCACCCGAACCGCCACCACGAGACGAGCCACCGCACGCCGATGCCCGCAACCACCTACCGAAACCTGCTGCGCACCCCATCCGTACCTTGGCTGCTGGGCACATCCGTCGTCGGCCGGGCCAATCAGGGCATGACCGGCCTGGCGCTGTTGCTGCTGGTCACCGAGCGGTCGACCTACGCGGTCGCCGGCGCCGTCTCGGCCACCTATATGGCGGGGGCGTTCCTCGCCGGTCCGGTGTGGAGTCGGCTCGCCGATTCGCACGGACGACGCAGGGTGCTCTCGATCACCTCGGTCGCGTTCGCGCTGACCATGGCCGCGCTGTCGCTCGTGCCGCCACGACCCGGTCTGCTCGCCTTCATCGCGCTGCTCGGCGGCATGTGCATCCCGCCGGTCACGGCGTCGATTCGGGCCGCGCTCCCGGCTCTCGTGCCGGTCGAGCAGCGGCGCAGCGTCTTCGCGCTCGAGTCGACCGTGCAGGAGCTGATCTTCGTCCTGGGCCCGCCGGCCACCGCCGTGCTCGCGACCATCGGCGGCCCGCGGCTGGCCGTCGCCGCGGCCGGCGTCTTGGTGCTGGCGGGCTCGCTGGGCTTCGCGCGTGATCGCAACGCCGACGCCGGCCGGCACGTGGGCGAGCGCCCAAAGGGCGGCCGGGTGCTGCGCGAACCGGGAATCCCCGGCGTGATCGCGGCGGGGTTCGCGTTGATCGCGGCGTTCGCCTGCGAGACGGTCGCGGTTGTCGCGCTGGTGAGCGGACGCCACGCGTCGTCGAGCGCGGCTTACACATTGGCCTGCACCAGCATCGGCTCGCTGTGTGGCGGGCTGATCTACGGTTCGCGGCACCGGCATCGCGCGCAGTTGCGCCACCTGCTGATGTTCGTCGCGACTGGGCTGGCGATGCTGCTGCTCGCGCCCGACCGAATCGTGTTGACCGTGTTGCTGTTCTTCTGGGGTCTCACCATCGCCCCGGCGTTGTCACGGCTGTTCGAGCGGCTCGCCTCACTGGCTCCGCGGGCCGCGTCGACCGAGGCTTTCGGCTGGATGGGCAGCGGGCTGACCGCGGGCAACGCGCTGGGGTCAGCAGTGGGCGGCGTGTTGGTCACCGCGTCCGGCGGACGAGCGGCGCTCGGCGCCTCCGTCGCGCTCACGATTGTCGCGGCGTTGATTTGCGAACCGTGGCCGGCGCTGACTCGCCGTTCGGCAAGACACGCGGACGACGCGGCGTTCGCCGACGCCGTCTCCTGAGCGGCCGGCGGTGACTCTCGACACTTGTGTCGGCGAGCACGTGGTAGACCGCGTGTTGACCGACACAACTCGGCTACGCAGGACTCGTCTTTTCCCAGACAGAGACGTGCTTGCGGCTTTGCGCCGTGAATGGCTCGCGAGTCCAGTCGGACCAGCGTTCCCGAAGCCGCATTCCGGCAATGCGCGCCATCAGGTCGAGCTCTGACGGCCACACATAACGGAACGGCACCGACAGCTCGCGCAGCGCGTCGTCCTCAACCCAATAGTGGTGCGAGATAAGTCCTTGGTTGACGATGTCGTACTCGTCGAATCCGAGCCGTTTCGGTGTCAGGGTGAACGCGCGGACGGTCTCGCCTGGCGGCAACCGCTGCAGGTCTGGGACGCCGACCTCGACGACAAAGCAGCCGCCGTGCCGCAGTTGCCGCGTCGCGTTGACGAAACATTCGACCTGCGCGTCTTGCGTTGTCAGATTGCTGATGGTGTTGAAGACCAGGTAGACGAGCGTGAACGTCGCGTCGACGCGCACCGTCGCGAAATCTCCAATCGTCACCGGGATATCGGCGCCGCCGGGTTTGGCGCGCAGTTGGGCGACCATCGCCTCCGACAGGTCGACGCCGTGCACTTCGACGCCCCGCTGGTGAAGCGGCAGGGCGATCCGGCCGGTGCCGACACCGAGCTCAAGCGCGGGACCGTCGCCGGCCAGCGCGGCCAGGAAGTCGACCGTCGACTCGACAACCGAGGGCGCGAACATCGCCGCGGACGACGCGTCGTAGTGCTCGGCGACGCCTTCTCCGAAATGGTCCTCCGGCATCTGGGCAGTGTCGCGCGCCATCGACGTCGCGGCCACCTTTTTTGGGCGGCTCGGGCAACCTTTTCAGCGGTTCGAGGGATGTCAGGTGCGCAGGCTTGGGAAGGTGGGGGCGTGGCGAATGAGCCCGACGGG
>DASVDW010000226.1:0-12311 GCA_036380925.1 Acidothermaceae bacterium | reverse complement strand
CCGAGGACACCGGCGTGCCGTTCCACCGGCTGCAGGCCGAGCAGATCGAGCGATTCCGCAAGGCCTGGACTGACGCCGGCCACAGCCGCGAGCCCCGCGTGTCGGTCAGCCGCAGCATCTTCCCGCTCGTCAACGCCGTCGACCACGCCTACTTCGGCCGCGACGCCCGATCGCAAGACCAGGTCGGGCTTCTCGACGGCGTCAAGGCGCGCTTCGGCAAGACCTACGCGGCCGAGCCTGACCAGCTTGTGGAGCAACTCGCCGCCGACGAGGCGATTGCCGCCGCTGACACCCTGCTGCTCACCGTCCCCAACCAGCTCGGCGTCGACTACTGCGCGCACATCCTTGAAGCGCTGCTGAGCGACGTCGCGCCGTCGCTTGGCTGGCGCTGAATCCGTCTATTGACGTTGCCGTTGCACGGTGCGAGTTCCACGGTTCAGGTTGGCGATGCGGGTGCGTCGTTGATGTAGGCGAGCACCGCGAGCACTCGCCGATTGGTTGTGCTGTCGTCGGTGATGCCGAGCTTGTCGAACGAGGTCGTGGTGTATTTGCTGATGGCGCTCTCGCTGAGGAACAACCTGTTGGCGATCGCGCTGTTGGAGAGGCCTTCGGCCATTAAGGCGAGGACTTCACGCTCGCGTTCGGTGAGGACGGCAAGCCGTGACGAGGTGGCGGGGCGGCCGAGTAGGCGGGTGACCACGGCGGGGTCGATGGCGGTGCCGCCATCGGCCACCCGCTGAAGACTGTCGATGAACTGCTCGGCTTCGAAAACGCTGTCTTTCAGGAGGTAGCCGACTCCGCCGTTCCCGTCGGCGAGCAGTTCGCGGGCGTAGAGCTGCTCGACATGTTGCGACAGGATCAGGACTGGCAGGCCGGGGCGGCGCTGGCGCGCGGCGAGCGCGGCCGTGAGTCCTTCATCGGTGTTGGTGGGTGGCATCCGCACGTCGATCACGGCGACGTCGGGGGTGTGGGTCAGGAGTGCGGCGAGGGTTTCTGGCCCGGTCGTCGCCACGGCCACGATCTCGTGTCCGTAGGCCTCGAGCAGTCGGACCAGGCCGTCGCGCAGCAGGTAGAGGTCTTCAGCTATGACGATTCGCATGGCGCCCATATCGTCGCTTCGGTCGGCCCCCCTGGGGGGCTCGTGATGTTCAGAGTCGAGTCGAACGACGCGAGGCGCCGTCGAATTCCGGCGAGCCCTCCGCTTGCGCCGACGGTGGCGCCTCCTGGGCCGTCGTCACGGACGATCGCCTCGATTCCGCCTTCTGTGGAGCGAAGCACAACGTCGATGCGCGCGTTGGGTGCGTGCTTGACCGCGTTGGTGATCAATTCCGCGACCCCGAAGTAGAGCGCCGCCTCGATCGGGCTGGGTAACCGGAATCGGTCGGGAGCGTCGACGTGCACCTCGGCCGGGCTGTCAACGGCGAACGCTCGGATCGCGTCGACCGCCCCACGCTCGATCAACACGGCTGGATAGACCCCGCGGACCAGTTCACGCAGCTCGGCCAACGAGGCGGAGGTGCCCCGCCGGGCTGCCTGCAGCAGCGCAAGCGCCTGGTCCGGGTCGTCACGCATCAGCCGTTCGGCCGTAGCGAGGTCGAGCCCAACGGCGACAAGCCGAGCTTGGGCGCCGTCGTGCAGGTCGCGTTCGATGCGACGGATCTCGGCGTCATGCGTGGCGAGCATCTCCGCCCGCTGCCTTTCGAGCTCCGGGATCCGCTCCGCCGCAACGTGGGAAGCTTGCAGCCACCTTCGGGCAAGTGGCGCAACCGCACGCCACGTCAAGGGTGCGGCGCCCGCGGCCGCCACGAGCAGCACGAGGCCGAGCACGATCGCCGCCAGCGACGGGTGTGTGAACGCAAGCCCGGCTCCGATGAGTGCCACCAAGGGCGCCGAACAGAGCGGGCCGATGACCAACCCGGCGACAAGCACCCAGCGCACCTCACGCCAAAAGGCTGGCTCGGTGACTCTGCGCCAGCGCAGATCGAACTCGGCGTCTCGACGACTTCGCTCGTAGGAGTAGCCGTTCCACCAATACCCCGTGGAGACCAGCACTGGTTCCGGGTGGACGCGCTGGCCAGCGTCGATGGTGATCGCACTCCACCGGCGCAGCAGCCAGCGGTAGATCTTGGCCACCGGGTGGGCGAGAACCAGTGTCATGATCGTGATCATGATCGCAATCGCGACCCATGACCACGGGTTCACCCACGACCACGGGTCGCCGTTGACGCCGAGCCACGCGGCCACCGGCAGCAGCGCGCTGGACGCCGGAACGATCAATCCCGCCCCGGCGTAGACAACTGAGCGCCACAGGCCTCGACCAATGGCGGCCGGCGACGACCAGGCTGACCCCATTCACCCACCTCCTTCCGGCGTCGTTCGGTCTGGCTGATCGGGTGCCATGCTCGCATCCTTGTCAGCTGCTCGTCCGAGTCACGACTGATGAGCGAATGCGGCGCGGATCTCGGGCCGACGCGTGAGGAACCCGATCGGGGCGAGTGCTAGCGCCGACACCGCCTGCAACGCGGCGTACCAGGTCGGGCAGACGCCGGGAATGAGATCGACGCCGATGATCGCGACCGGCAGCGCCGTTGCCAACAGCCGCAGCCGCTGCAACGCGGAGGTTCGTCCCCGCTCAGCGCGCAGCGCGAGCGCGGAGAGCAACGGCGTCATCGCGAGCAGGATCGACGCGCGCACCCACATGAACACGCTCGGCTCACCGCCGGCGACCGCGATGACCACCAGGGTTCCCAACAGGCTTGCCGCGGCCACGCCGTAAATGCCGATGAGCTTCTTGGCGAGGTCGAAGTCGCGCGCCACCCGGGCGTCCGACGGCCGAGCGATTTCAGCTGAGATGTTGGTCGAGTTAGACATGGATGGATCCGTCCTCAAGCTCGTCACTGTTTGTCGTCAACGACGCTAGAAACGAACAGACGTCGCCCATAGCCGCCTAGACCCACCGTTGGGTGGGCCTAGCCACACTCTTCGGCTCGACCCGGCTGCCGACAACAGACGGCATGCGCGCCGGGCCGATTCGCACGCGGTCGTGAGCCGGGATCACTCCGCCGCTCGCTTCGTCGCCCGCAACCTCAGCTTTTGATCTGTGTCCTAAGGCACCGTGCGAGTCGCACCGACGCCTCGATCTCCTCCCGCCTGATCGACACGCTTTCGACGTTGACGCCGAATGGGACGCCGAGCGCGCGGCAGTAGGTCATGAGCTCGGTGGCCGTGGTCACGGCCAGCTGATACGACGCTTCGAGCGTGTCGGTCGCGTGCCTGAGGTCGTTCTCGATCCAGCGCGGCACGTCGACGCCGAGCCAACGCAGGAAATCGAGCGTTCGCATCGAGCCACACACTGAAAATGTGAACACGATCGGAGCGGGCGTTCGGCCGCGCGCGGCGCACTCGTAGTGGTAGTCCGAGACGAGGTTCTTGGCTGCGTTGACGTCGTAAACGACTTGGGTCACGAAGAATCGGCAGCCATCGTCCTGTTTCCTCAGCAGACGCAGGTGTTCGTCATAGCGACGGCTGTGGCGCTCGGGAATCGCAACGCCGCCGACTGACAGTTCGGGGTTCGCTTCACGCCGCAACGCTTGAGCTTGCGTGAGCGACGTCATGCCGTCGGCTTTGCTGGAGGCAGCTCCGACGAGAACCGACATCACGCGTGCGGGGTCCTGTGCGCCGAGCCATGTCCGCAAGTCGGACGGCGCATACTTGCCGACCGCGCGGTAGATGATGACCGGCGTCGGCCAACTCGTGAAGTGGTGCGCGAGATAGTCGGCGGGGTCGAGTGTCGGCGAGAAAGGGAACGGCCGCTTTGCCGGGTTCCGCGAGGCTTCGTCATCGATGTCGTAGAGGATCAGGCCGTCGAGATCCAGCGGTCGCAAGCGGGCGATGGTGGCATCGGCGATTTGTCGCACGCGATCGCGCGGCGTCGCCGCGCGCGGTGGTGTCAGCGCAAACAGCAGGAACTCACCGGTGCGGCGGTCGATGCGGCGCACTAGATCCATGGAGAGGACCGTAGCCGAGCCCGGACGACAAGCTGTCCAGCGGCCAGTCTTGACGTTGCTGTCGCGCAGTGACACTCACCCGTCGTCCAATCAATCGGGCTGGCACCTAGGCGTGTCTGACTTCCCGCGCCGTCACCCGCCGGCCAATAATCGCCTCGCATCTCTCGCCGCGCGCGGTTACGCTTTCGCTGGTTCGTGACGCGACCTAGGAGGTGAGACCCATGTGCAAGGTGTCCCCGTGGGTGCTCCCTTCGGAATTCACGATCTCGCGACGCGCCTAACCGTCGCAGGGAGTGCCTCTCACGAATTCTTCGAGAAAGGCACAGCCAATGCGCACTTCACTCTTCACCGCGGAGTCCAGCTCCGACGGCGTGGTCGAACGCGATTTCCGGGTCGGCGACGTCCCCGGCGTGCTGTGGTCACCCGCATCCGCATCGCCGGGAACGCCGCTCGTGCTGATGGGACACGGCGGGGGTCTTCACAAGCGGTCTCCCGGACTGGTCGGCCGCGCGCGCGATGCGGTGCTCCGCGACGGTTTCGCCGTCGCCGCCATCGACGCCCCTGGGCACGGCGAGCGGCCGCGGTCAGCCGAGGACCAACGCTGGGTCGATTCGATGTTGGCGGAGCGGGCGGCGGGCCGGTCGATGGCGGCGACCATCGCCGAGTACAACGGATCGCTGGCCGACCGAGCGGTGCCCGAGTGGCGGGCGACGATCGACGCGCTCCAGGAACTCCCTGAGATCGGGCCGGACGCGCCGATCGGGTACTCCGGCATGACCCTCGCGAGCGCGATCGGGATACCGCTGGTCGCGGCTGACACTCGCGTCATCGCAGCGATCTTCGGCGGCGTGTTCGTCTACGACGCCATCACCCGGGCCGCGCGGAAGGTCACGATCCCGATCGAGTTCCTGCTGCCCTGGAACGACGCCGAGATCGATCGAGAGTCGGGCCTGGCGTTGTTCGACGAGTTCGGCTCGCCGGACAAGACCCTGCACGCCTTCCCAGGGAGCCACTTCACCGTGCCTGTGGAGCGGGTCGACACCCGCTTCTTTGCCCGACACCTGGGTCGCAAGGACGCAGGGTTCTCGCGACCGTGGTCAGGCGCCTTGGGGCTTCGCACTCAGGGGTGAGACGGGGCGGGTGGGGCGTCGGCGACCTCGAAGAGCAGGTCAGCGAGATAGCACCACCACCAGTCCTCGCCCGGCTCGTAGGAGCGGATCAACGGATGGTCTCGATGGTGTCCCAGTGAGCGGTGGCATGTCGGTTCGGTGAGCTGTCACAGCAGCCGACGTGCCCGCAACGCATGCACAGCCGAAGATGCACCCACCGCTCGCCGGCGCGCAGGCAGTCCTCGCAGCCGACACTGGACGGCGTCACCTCCGTGACTGTGTCGAGATGCGTGCACGTGTCAGGCATCGCCACCTCCTGCGCTCGCGTTCAGGGGAGCGTGCGAAGCGACTACCGCGGGCTTCCCGGTCGATCGTGAGACCGTCCGGTGTCGACGCTACGTGCCCGGACTACCCCAAACGAATCCCGATCTGCAGGTCCTAGTGAAGATCGCAAATGCTGGCGTGTGCGACTCCGACCTGCACGTTCTGCGCCGCCGGGAAGAGTGGCCGACCACCCAAGAAATGGCGACGGCGTGAGCGGTTACAAAACTGGGTCCCCGGCGCAAGTGACGGGCCCGTTCGGGCAGGACTAGCGTCCGCGCTATCGGCTCCGAAAGGAGGAACCATGTTCACTCGCATCGTGAACTTCACCGGATTCCGCAACCTCGATAATGGCATCCGATACATGCGTGAGACAGTCGGCCCGCTCTTGCGGCAGCAGAAGGGATTTCGTGGCGCCACCGCGAGCGTTGACCGGTCCGAAGAGGTGTTCTCCGTTCTGACCGTTTGGGACGCTGAGGCCGATCGAGAAGCCAGCGAAGGCACGCTGGCCAAGGCCCGCGAGGAGGCGCTGCGACTCATCGGCGGGCGTATCTCCGTTGAGTACTACGAGCAGGCCGTTTCCGAGGTCGTCGCCCCGCCCTCCCCAGGCGCCGCGCTCTTGGTGCGGCGAGTCAGCATGGACCCGGCAACCGTCGACGACAACCTTGCGTACTTCAAGAGCGAGGTCGTCCCTCATATGAAGGCTCAGCCGGGATTCCTGGCCCTGCGACACATGATCGATCGCGAGTCTGGTGAAGGCGTCGTCGGGACTGTGTGGCGTGACAGCGGGGCTAGGGACGCCGCAGCCGAGGAGGGCGCCAAGCGTCGGCGCCAAGCGGCAGAGCACGGTGTCACATTCGGGGAGCAGAGCAGCCGCGAGATCGTTTTCGTTGATATCCCGTAGCTAGCCTCGCTCGCGTCGCGGGGTGCCTGGTCGCGTCGAGTTCATCGGCCAGGCGCCTCGGTAATGGGCGATTCCACGTGATTGTTCCGGCCGGCTGGCAACAAAACGTCGGCCCTGACGACTTTCGCACGTCCGACGGCGAGATGGCTGGCGGAGCTACACGATAAATACGAGATACGACGAAGTGGCTCGGCGCGCGGACGAGGTCGCATTCGGCAACTAGGACCTCTTCGGCGGCTCATTCACCGATCCCACGCCATAACACTTGGAGCGGGTCCGGTGGCGGCTGCGAGGCCGCCACCGGACCCGCTCGTCGGCGTCGATCCGTGAGGCTCGAGCGCTCGTTGTAGAAAGCCCTTACCTGGTGTTACGGACTCGGCGGGTTCTCCGGGTTGGTGCCGCCGGCGCAGGTGCCGTGACCTGCCTCGCCAGGAGTTCCCTGGTTATGGGGCGTTTGCACGATGCTGTCGATCGGTCCCTGCCCGAGGATCATGTCGTTCAATCCGTTGAAGGCGCAGATCGAGTTGGCATGCGCCGGCGCCCCCGTGCGAACACCGGAGCCGGAATTAGGAACACCCGGAGTGCCGGGAGGGCCGGTGACCTCACCGGCGAACGCGGTGCCTGCAGTCGCACCCGTGACGGCGAGCGCGCATGCCCCAGCCAGGAGGAAAGATCTCGCGCGCATGTTCACCCCTTTCTGGACAACAGTTTGTCGCCCAACGGGTGAACGCTACCTTCGAATAGGAGCCGCGGATAGCCCTCCTCCTTGGTCCACTTGAACCATTAGCGGCCAGGCCATACGCGCAACCTAAGAGTTATTTCCCCCGATTCACCTATCGGGTAGATCGTTGATCAGCGACGATGTCGGATCGGTGCTCGCGCGGTGACGCAATGTGGCGAGAATCGCGGGTTCGACATGCTGCCGATTCGCGCATTGACGCTACCGCGACCCCCACCTACGATTCCTTTACTCGACAACTTTAAGAAGGTCGACATGCGCGTCATGGCCAAGATCGATATCCCTGCTGAGTCTGGCAATGCGGCGATCAAAGACGGCAGGGTGGAGACCGCCGTCAAGCAACTCGCCGAGCGTTGGCACCCCGAGGCGATGTACTTCGGCACTTTTGATGGTCAACGGGAGATGTTCGCTGTATTCGACATGGCAGATCCATCGGAGATCCCGGTGTTCGCGGAGCCGTTCTTTCTTGGGATGGGCGCCCGCGTGCAGATCGTCCCTGTGATGAACGGCGACGACCTTCAAAAGGGTCTGTCGCAGATTTCTCTGGGGCGCTGACCGGGCCGGATCTGCGGACGCGCGTCCTCGCTGGCGCGCGTCGTCCCCGTTTGCGTGCCGTTGGCCCGCCGGGGAAATGAATCAGACTGCGAATGACTCAGCTCGGACATTTAGTTGAGCGTTCGATCGGCTGGAGACGCGACGACGCGACAGACCTTTCGCGACGGCAGATGCACGTCGCCGGCGACGAGCCACGCGACGTCGGTGTCGCGCGGCTTGTCGCGCAGACGGTGGAACGGGATGGCGCGACACCGAGTTTGGCGAGGGCGCTCGTCAGCGGCGTCCACACCCAACTCGTAGAAGTCGGCGTTGTGGATGGGCGGCCCGGTCGGGGTGACGAACGCGAAGTCGTCGATCACGCGACCGGCGAACCGCCGCACGAGAATCCCCGCCAGCGGGGGAGCCGCTTGTTCGCCGTCCTCGTCGTCGAGTTTCCGACTTGTTCACACGCCACGGTCTTGCGCGTGACGTCGACGTCCTCGACCCCGCAGCGCGGGCCGCTCGCCGAACAGCGGCGCAGCCCCAACCACCACGGTGATCACGGGCTGCCCGACACTGCGCCGGTAGACCGCGAGACCTGTGTCCGAGGGGGGACTTGAACCCCCATGCCCTATACGGGCACTAGCACCTCAAGCTAGCGCGTCTGCCTATTCCGCCACCCGGACGTGGAGCCCTGCAATGCGCAGGACCGGCGTACACGATACCAACGCCGGCGCCCGCCCGGGGCCCGCCGCCCGGCCGACGGGCCTAGGCGCCTTGACGCCCGCGAGATCGTGGACCGAATCCGTCGTCCCAACGCCGTTGCGCTCCTTGATCTCGGGCGCCGCGGAGGCCCGCCGAGGATGACAGGATGGCCACCGAACCGCCGCCCGACCGAACCGTCAGCCGAGGGGATCGCCCATGTCGCCGGAGTCCGCCGCCGCCCCGACCGCCGAGGAAGAAGTCGTCGACCTCTGCCGCGACCTCATCCGGATCGACACGTCCAATCCGATCAAGCCGGAGCGCCCCGCCGCAGAGTACGTCGCGGCGAAGCTCGCCGAAGTCGGCCTCGAGCCCACGCTCGTCGAATCGGAGCCCGGCCGGGCCAGCGTGGTCGCGCGCATGGAAGGCGCCAACTCCCGCCGCCCCGCGCTGCTGATCCACGGCCACCTCGACGTCGTCCCGGCCGATGCGAGCCACTGGAGTGTCGACCCGTTCGGCGGCGAGATCAAGGACGGCTGCCTGTGGGGCCGCGGCGCCGTCGACATGAAAGACATGGACGCGATGACGCTCGCCGTCGTCCGGCAGTGGCGACGAGAGGGACGTAAGCCGCCGCGCGACGTCGTCCTCGCGTTTGTCGCCGACGAGGAGGCTGGCGGCGTCAAGGGCGCCCACTACTTGGTCGACCACCACAAAGACCTCTTCGAGGGCTGTGCCGAGTCGATCAGCGAGGTCGGCGGGTTCTCCCTGCAAGTAAAGGAGAATCTTCGGCTCTACCCGATCCAGACCGCCCAGCGCGGCATGGCGTGGATGAAGCTGATCGCGCGCGGCCGGGCCGGCCACGGCAGCCTGGTCAACGACAACAACGCGGTCACCAAACTGTCCGAGGCGGTGGCCCGCATCGGCCAGTACGAATGGCCGGTGCGGCTCACCAAGACCGTCGAGGCGTTTCTCGCCGAGTTGGGCGACGCGCTCGGCGCCGACCTCGACCCGCACGATCTGCGCGCCGCCGCCGACAAGCTCGGCACCATCACCGCGCTGGTCGCCGCGACGCTGCGCAACACGGCCAACCCGACGATGCTCGACGCCGGCTACAAGGTCAACGTCATCCCGCAGGAGGCCACCGCGCACGTCGACGGCCGCTACCTGCCCGGCTACAAAGACGAATTCCTCGACACCATCGACGAACTGCTCGGCCCCGACGTCACGCGCGAGATGGTGCACGAGGACATCGCGCTCGAAACGGAGTGGGACGGCCCGCTCGTCGACGCCATGAAGAACGCCATCAAAGCCGAGGACGACGGCGCCAAGCCGGTGCCGTACTGCCTCTTCGGCGGCACTGACGACAAGTCGTTCTCGGAGCTCGGCATCACCGGGTACGGCTTCTCACCGTTGCGTTTATCGCCCGACCTCGATTTCGCCGGCATGTTCCACGGCGTCGACGAGCGGGTCAACCTCGACGCGTTGCGGTTCGGCGTGCGGGTGCTCGACCGGTTCCTCGCAAACTGCTGAACCACTTAGAGCGTCCGCGCCACCCGCAGTATTCGCCGACGCAGCACAACGTGTCGGGACCCGTCGGGAAAGAGCCGCAGCCGGTCCAGCTCCCAGCCGTGGTACTCCGCAGCTTGGGTCAGCAGCCGTCGCGCCGCGCCGCGCGACGTGCCTCGCGGCAGCGACAGCTGCCGAAATTCCCAATCGGCAGCGGCATCGAGACCTCCGCTGTCCATGCCCACATTGTGGCAAGCGGGCCGCCCGCTCGCAGCCTTGTGCGCGGACCGGTAGCGTTTGACCATGGCTGACGACGAGAGCCCGGCAACGTCCGAGCAGGTGCGCTCCACCCTCGATGCGCTGAAGGCGGCGCTGGACTCCCATCTGGCGGCCGTTGAGTCGCGCGCCGGCGAGAACGATCCGCGCGTGCAGGCCGCTTACGACGCGCTCGCGTCGGCGGCAGAGGCCTACGACGACGTGCTGTTCTCCGCGTACGAAGAGGTCACGCCGTTCGGCCCGGTCGAGACCGTCGACGAGGACGACGAGACCGACGAAGACGAGCTCGAATGGGAGTCAGACGACGAGGGGTAGTCGTCTTCCGACGCCCCGGTGCGCAGCAATCCGGCCAGTAGTGTGCGGCGTTGATCACACCCGCGCTCGATCGCCTCGGCGAATGCCCGCCCTGACCCTTGCACCACGGAAAGATGTCGCGTTGCCCTCGTGATCGCGCTGTAGATCAGCGGCCGCGACAGCAATCCGGCTGACTCGGGCGACACCGCGAGCACCACCGCGGGCCAATTGCGGCCGAGCGCCCCTTCCACCGGCATTGGCGGCCGGGCCCCGATCCCCGCGAGCGACGTCGCGAGCGTCGCCGCGCCTCTTGCGCCGCAGGCCAGCACCTGGATGTCGGAACCGGTCAGGCCGAACGCGCGCGGGATGGAGTCGCGCACCAGTTGGCCAACCCGATGCGCGACCTCGTCGCCGGTCGCGGCGGGCACCACCACGACCTCGTGGCCGGGGTCGTCGACAGCGGACGGCTCGCCCGCCGCCACCGCGGCGGCGAAAGCCCGCAGCACCGGTCCGACGGCTCGATCATCGAACCCGACGCTCGTCACCGGCACCACGCCGGAGTGCGCGATGTCGGCGAACCCACGACCGGGGCCGGGGGAGCCAAGACCGTTGAGATCGCCTGCCAACACGACGGTTTCGTCGTCGGCGCAGCTTTCGAGGAAGGTGGCGAGCGTCGCGACGTCGAGACACTCGCAGTCATCGGCGACGACCTCGTCGCCGGCGGTGGAACTGGCCGCGTCGCGGGGCGCCCCAGACGGCCCGATGACCACCCTCAACCGTCCAGCGCGCGCCCTCGCGAGCACCGCGCGCCCGATCGACCGCTCGGCGGCGACCAACGAGCGAAGGGCGAGCAGCGACGCCGTCGGCGCGCTGACCTGAGCGGTCCCGGCCGGCCCCACCTCGCGCATCGCGACTTCCAATCGGACGCCCCGACCACTCAACACGGAGCCGGCCAGCGCCACCGGCAGCACCGTGTGTCCGTCTGCCGCGGCCGCCTCGAGCAGCCGCACGAGCAGCGCGCCGGGCGTCATTCCTGACCGGCGCCGCGCTCTGGATAGCCGAACACCGGCGCCGACACTTCATCGAGCGCGTCGCGGATCTCGACCGGCAGCTCGACGTCCACCTCCGCCAGGATGCCAAGCAGCTGCGCGGCGGTGCGGGCGCCGACGAGCGGCGCCGCGACGCCCGGCCGATCGCGCACCCAGGCCAGCGCCACGGCGAGCGGGGAGACGCCAAGGCCGTCGGCCGCCGTGCACACCGCGTGCACCACTCGCCCGTGCGTCTCGTCCAGATACGGCTCGACGAACGACGCGAGGTGATCGCTGGCGGCGCGCGAGTCAGCCGGAATTCCGTTTCGGTACTTGCCGGTCAGCACGCCACGACCGAGCGGCGACCACGGCAACACCGACATCCCTGCGTCGAGCGCGGCGGGCACCACCTCGCGTTCGACACCGCGCTCCAACAACGAGTACTCGACCTGCGTCGACACCAGCGGCGCCCGACCGGGCCAGGCGGCCTGCCAGGTCGCCGCCTTCGCGGTCTGCCAGCCGGTGAGATTCGAGACGCCCACGTAACGCGCGCGGCCAGAGCTCACCGCCAGATCGAGCGCCGACAGCGTCTCCTCGAGCGGGGTGAGCGGATCGAAACCATGCACTTGCCACAGATCGACGTGCTCGATTCCCAAGCGGTCGAGGGAGTCGTCGAGCGCCTTGAGCAGATGCCGCCGCGACATGTCGCGGCGTCGTCCGCCTTGTCGTTCGTGAGGAGCGAGCCCGCCCGCTTTCGTCGCGACGACGACGTCGGCCCGGTCGACCGCTTTCGCGAGCACCATGCCGATGACCCGCTCGCTGTCTCCGCCCGCGTAGGTGTCGGCGGTGTCGAGCAGCGAACCGCCCGCCTCGACGAAGGCCTTGAGCTGG
>DASVDW010000225.1:0-25065 GCA_036380925.1 Acidothermaceae bacterium | reverse complement strand
CACCACCGCAAACACTGGGCCCACGGCGGCGAAACATGCGCCGACAACGGAGTGCTGCTGTGCGAACGGCACCACACCCTGGTCCACCGAGACGGCTGGCACATCGACCTCAAAGACGGCAAACCCTGGTTCACCCCACCCCCCTGGATCGACCCACGCCAAACCCCACGACTCCACACCAGATACAAAACCCGAAACCTCGACCCGTAAAGGAGCGAGAAACGCCGCGCGGAGACTGATCGCGCGGAGACTGATCCGCGGAGACTGATCCGCGGAGACTGATCGCGCGCGCGGAGACTGATGAAGAACGCGGGGCTAGACGATCGAAGCCTTCGCCGCCGCTTCGTCGGCCGCGTCGTCCGCCTCGATGAACACCCATTTGCGGTACGCCCAAAACCGGAACAGCGTGCCGAGCAGCGTGCCGATGACGTTGGCGGAGATGTTGCGCGCGAGCACCGTGTGCAGGTTCAGGCCGTACTCGGAGATCGCGAGGCAGGCTTCCGCGATCCCGAAGCCGATGAGGTTGAAGACGAAGAACAACGTGTACTCGCGCCCGAGGCCGGACCGGGTGCGGTCACGCCACGTCCAATGGCGGTTCGCGAAATAGGCGAAGGTGGCCGCGAGCGTCATCGACACGGCCTTGGCCGTCAGCGGCTTGTGGCTGAGCAGGTGGCTCATCAAGAGGTTGAATCCGCCGGCGTCGATCACGAACGCCACGGCCCCGACCGCGCCGAACTTCATGATCTCGTGCAGCAGGTTCGCGAATCGCGCATGCAGCGCCGAGGTGATTCCCACGAGTACCACCTAGCGTGCGGGGCGAGCGGTGGCGCGGCCACCGCGGCGAAGGGTAATGACTGATGTACCCGCAGCGGTGCGGCGGATCCACTCCAGCCTAGCCGCCTCGGATGCGAGGATCGCAGTGAGCGCCCTCACAGCAGGCGCTCGCCCGACGTCCGAGTTGTCCTCCCAGAAAGAGGTCGATCGTGGCATCACCGTTCAGTTACTCCCCGGAGCCCAGCGCGTCGTCCGACTACCCATTGGACGACGAGCACCAGGCGTTGCGTTGCACCGTCGAGGAGTTCGCCCGCGAGGTCGTCGGCCCGCGCGCGGCGGCGATGGACGAGGACGGCGCCTTCCCGTACGACATCGTTGACTCGATGGCCAAGATGGGCCTGTTCGGCTTGCCGTTTCCTGAAAAGTTCGGCGGCATGGGCGGCGACTTCGTCGCCCTGTGTCTCGCGATCGAGGAGCTTGCTCGGGTCGACTCCTCTGTCGCGATCACCCTCGAGGCGGCCGTGTCGCTTGGCGCGATGCCGATCTTTCGGTTCGGCACCGACGAGCAGCGCGCCCGGTGGCTGCCGGAACTCGCGAGCGGCCGGCGGCTCGGCGCGTTCGGTCTCACCGAGCCGGGCGGTGGCACCGACGCGGGCGCCACCCGCACCCGCGCCACCCTGCGCGACGGCGAGTGGGTCGTCGACGGCAGCAAGGCGTTCATCACCAACGCCGGCACCGACATCACCAGCGTCATCACGGTCACCGCCGTCACCGGCGAGAGCGCCGGACGTAAGGAGATCTCGTCCATCATCGTGCCCGTTCCAAGCGACGGGCTGAGCGTCGCGCCGAAGTACTCCAAGGTCGGCTGGCGGGCGTCCGACACCCGCGAGGTCTCGCTGGACGGCGTTCGGGTGCCTGAGTCGAACCTGCTCGGCGAACGCGGCCGCGGCTACGCCAACTTCCTGTCGATCCTGGACGAGGGCCGCATCGCCATCGCGGCGCTCGCCGTCGGCCTGGCGCAAGGATGCGTCGACGAGTCGGTGAAGTACGCGCGGCAGCGCACCGCGTTCGGGCAGCCGATCGGCAGCTTCCAGGCCATCCAGTTCAAGATCGCCGACATGGCCGTGCGCGCGCACACCGCCCGGCTGGCCTACTACGACGCAGCCGCCCGGATGGCCGCCGGCCAACCCTTCAAGAAGCAGGCGGCGATGGCCAAACTCCACGCCTCGGAGGCGGCGGTGGCCAACGCTCGCGAGGCGACTCAGATCCACGGTGGATACGGCTTCATGAACGAGACGCCGGTCGCGCGGTTTTGGCGCGACGCGAAAATCCTGGAGATCGGCGAGGGCACCAGCGAGGTCCAGCGCATGCTGATCGCCCGTGAGCTCGGCCTCGGCTGACCGCCGCCCAAACCGCGCCCGATAGGCTGCCGGACGTGCCGAATCCGCATACCGCGCTGCCGGTGGTCGGTATGGTCGGCGGCGGCCAACTCGCCCGCATGACGCAGCAGGCCGCGATCGCGCTCGGTGTCGAGCTGCGGGTGCTCGCCGACTCCCCGACCGACGCCGCCGCGCTCGTCACCGCCAGCACCACGGTGGGCGACTATCGCGAATACGAAGACCTGGCCGCGTTCGCCGCCGGTTGCGACGTCGTCACGTTCGACCACGAGCACGTGCCGCTCAGCCACGTCGACAAGCTCGCGTCGTCCGGCGTCGTGGTGCATCCTGGGCCGCACGCGCTGCCCTACGTGCAAGACAAAATCGCGATGCGCACGCGGCTCGACGAGCTCGGGGCGCCGATCCCGGCCTGGCGAGTGGTCGACACCGTCGAGCAGGTCGAAGAATTCGCCGGCACGCACGGTTGGCCGGTGGTGGCCAAGGCCGCGTCTGGCGGGTACGACGGCAAGGGCGTCTGGCTGCTCAACACGCCGGACGACGCGAGGTCGGTCCTCACGCACCGCGAGATTCGGGTCTTCGTCGAAGAAAACGTGCCGTTCACCAGGGAACTGGCCGCGTTGGTCGCGCGCACGCCGTCCGGGAATTCGACGGCCTGGCCGATCGTCGAGACCGTGCAAACCGACGGCATCTGCGTCGAGGTCGTCGCACCCGCGCCGGGCCTCGACGCCGCGACGGCGGCCAGCGCGCGAGAGCTCGCGTTGCGCATCGCCGACGAGCTGGACGTCGTGGGCTTGCTCGCGGTCGAGTTGTTCGACACGCCCGCCGGTGTCGTCGTCAACGAGCTGGCGATGCGCCCGCACAACAGCGGGCACTGGACCATCAACGGCTCGGTGACGTCGCAGTTCGAGCAGCATCTGCGCGCGGTGTTGGATTGGCCGCTCGGCGACACCGCCGCCACCACGCCGGTGACCGTGATGGCGAACGTCCTCGGTGGCGACGACGGCAACGCCGGGCTGGCCGAGCGCGTGCCGCAGGTGTTGGCCGACGCCGACGTTCGGCTGCATCTGTATGGCAAGCAGGTGCGGCCAGGCCGCAAGATCGGTCACGTCAACATCTGCGGCGACGACGTGGCGGGCTTGCGGGCGCGGGCCAATCGCGCCGCGGACCGCCTGAGACGAGGAGACGCATGAGCCCGCTGGTCGGCGTCATCATGGGCAGCGACAGCGACTGGCCGACGATGGAGCCGGCCTCGCTCGCGCTACGCGAGTTCGGTGTGGCGCACGAGGTGCACGTCGTCTCGGCGCATCGCACTCCGCGCGGCATGCTCGATTACGCCGAGTTCGCGGCCGGTCGAGGCTTGCGCGTCGTCATCGCAGGCGCGGGCGGCGCCGCCCACCTGCCCGGCATGGTCGCCGCGATGACGCCGTTGCCGGTGATCGGTGTGCCGGTGCCGCTGAAGCATCTGGACGGCCTCGACTCGTTGCTGTCCATCGTCCAGATGCCCGCGGGTGTGCCGGTCGCGACCGTGGGCGTGGGGGCGGCCCGCAACGCCGGCCTGCTCGCCGTCCGGATCTTGGCCGCGTCCGACGACGCGCTGCGTGAGCGATACGCGGCGCACCAGGCGGCGATGGTCGACCTGGTGCGTGAGAAGGACGACGCGCTGCAGCGCAAGCTCAGCTGAGGTTCGTCAGCCAGCCAGGTCGTCGCGCAGTTCGGAGACCTCCGGCTGGGCCGTGGCTGTCGACGGCTTGCGCTTGTGTGTGACCCGACGCCGGGTGTGCGCCGCGACCTCGAGCAGCGCCTCGGCGAGCGCGCCGTCCGGCTCCACCTCGTGGACCGTGATGAACTCCAGCACCCCGGTCACCTTCCGGCTCGCCCCGGCGCCGCTGTGCACCGGCACGCCGACGACGCCGCTCAATCCAAGGGCGGCCGCCTGCGCTTGGCGCAGCGGGGACGCCAGACCTTCCAACCCGGGCAGGAAGCGGCACGACTGCAGGTGCAGCACGGCCGCGACGATGCCGCGGCCGGAGCCGAGGTCGGTCATCGCGGTCGTCTCGCGCAGCGCTCGGCAGGCGGGATCGTCGGCGAACGACCACCACGCCCCCGCGGACCGCCAGCCGGTCGGGCCGAGCAGCCAGGCGTGGCCGATCGGCCACCCGGTCGCCTCGCAGACCGCCGCCACCGCCTCGTCGTAGCTGACGAGTCCGCGTTGACTGCCGGTCTTCGCGACCAGCGCCGCGCGGATGGCGTCGGGCCTCTCCCGCGCGGTCGGCTGCGGCGCCAACGGCGAGGTCGGACGACGGCCGGAGGGCGACGCCGTCCGGCGGCGGTCACCCGCCTGCGATCGCCTGATGAGCCGCGCCGACAGCTGTCCCCACTTCACGCGCCCAGCATCGGCAGGTTCGCCGATGAGCTGAACGGCTATCCGGCGGCGCCGAGGCGCGGTCCGTGAGCCGGCCACTCGATTTTCGGACAGGTGTCCATGACCACGTCCAGACCGGCGTCCGCGGCGCGTTTTGCGGCGTCCGCGTCGACCACGCCCAGCTGCAGCCAAACTGCCCGCGCGCCGATGTCGACCGCCTCGTCGACGAAGCGGCCGGCCTGATCGGATCGGCGGAAGATGTCGACCACGTCGACCGGGAACGGGATGTCCGCCAGCGTCCGGTACACCGGTTCGCCGAGCACCGTCTCGGCGCGCGGGTGCACCGGCACGATCTTCTTGCCGCGCGCCTGCAGGAACGCCGCGACGCCGTACGCCGGACGGCTCTGGTCGTCCCCGAGACCGACCACCGCCCACGCCGAGGTGTCGGCCAGCACCCGCTCGATCACCGCCGGGTCGCGATACGGGTCGGTCATGGGCCCTCCTGGGCGTCAGTTGCGGTGCGTCTCGACGCCGTGTCCGAGCGCCCGCCACACATCCTGCACGTTCTCAAACCGGCGATCCCCTCCGCCGCTTCCCGAGCGCAGTCGCCCGAGTTCGGCGAGCACCCGATCGGTGGCCCCTTCGTCGCGGGCGACGGCGAGCAGCTCGCCCGCGGTGCCGGGGAACGCCGAGGGCCGAAGGAAGCGCGCCAACTCGGCGCGCCCCTCGACGTCGGCCGCGGTCATGCCGTCCGGCGTGCCGCCGACGAGTTCGCCGTCCGGCGCGTAGTCGACGTCCGGTTGCCCCTCGCCTGAGGGCTCGGGCTCGCGCGACTCCTCCGCGCGGCCGGTGTGCCCGCCGCGGGAGATGGCCTCGGTCTCGCCGGCCAACGCGTCGTCGAGTCGGGGTCCGTGCTTGTCGCCGCGTTCCATCGCAACCCTCCAGCCGCGCAGATGTCGATACCTTCCTCGACTACCCGCGCTGGCGGGGGTGACACGGATTACGGCCGACCGAGCGCCCGGTAGGTCCAGCCCGCGTCGCGCCACTTGGCCGGGTCGAGCGCGTTGCGCCCGTCGACGATGCGCCGCTTGGCGACCACGTCGGACAGCACCGCGGGCGCCATCTCGCGGAACTCCGCCCACTCGGTGAGGTGCAAGACGACGTCGGCTCCGGCGCAGGCGGCCACCGCGGAGTCGGCGTAGCGCAGCGACGGGTACAGCTTGCGGGCGTTCGGGATCGCCTCAGGGTCGAAGACGGTGACCTCGCCGCCCTCCCGCCGGATCGAGTCGGCCACCCACAGCGCCGGCGAGTCCCTGATGTCGTCGCTGTTCGGCTTGAACGCGGCCCCCAGCACGCCGACCCGGTGACCGTCGAACCGGCCGCCGCACTGCTCGCGGGCCAGGTCGACCATGCGGGCGCGACGGCGCAGGTTGATCGCGTCGACCTCTCGCAAGAAGGCGACCGCGTCGCCGGCGCCGAGTTCCTCAGCGCGCGACATGAAGGCGCGGATGTCCTTGGGCAGGCAGCCGCCGCCGAAGCCGAGGCCGGCGCTGAGGAACCGGCCGCCGATGCGCGGGTCGAGCGCGAGCGCCGCGCCGAGCTGGACGACGTCGGCGCCCGTGGTCTCGCAGATCTCCGCCATCGCGTTGATGAACGAGATCTTGGTGGCGAGGAACGAGTTTGCCGCGACCTTCACCAGTTCGGCCGTGGCGAAGTCGGTGACGATGAGCGGGATCTCCATGGCGGTGAGCGGCGCGTAGACCTCGCGCAGCACCTGCTCGGCGCGCGGCGAGCGGACGCCGATCACCAGCCGCTCTGGCCGCAGGGTGTCTTGGACCGCGAACCCCTCGCGCAAGAACTCGGGGTTCCACGCCAGCTCGACGGCGTCTCCGCCAGGCGCGAGCTCGGCGATGCGCTCCGCCAGGATCGCCGCGGTGCCCGAGGGCACCGTCGACTTGCCGACGACCAGGCATTCCCGCGTGAGGAGCGGCGCCAACGAATCGACGGCGGCGTGCACGTAGCGCAGGTCGGCCGCGTAGCCGTCCGCTTTTTGCGGGGTGCCGACGCAGATGAAGTGGACGTCGGCGTGCGCGGCCACCTCGTTAACGTCGGTGGTGAACGTCAACCGCCCCGAGTCGACCTGTTTGGCCAACAACTCGGGCAGGCCTGGCTCGTAGAACGGCACTCGTCCTTCGCGCAACGCGGCGATTTTTTCTTCGTCGACGTCGAAGCCGATGACCTCGAAACCGAGTTCGGCCATGCAGGCGGCATGCGTGGCGCCGAGATAACCGGTGCCGATCACGCTAAGTCGCAACGCCACGAGGCTTCCCTCCCAAGTCCGGACAACTGATGCTAACCGTAACCGCCGTGGCGGCCAGACGGCCAAACGCGCGTTCGCCCGGTCGGCCTAGGATCGCGGCACCGACCCGGTGACGGGTCCGGCGCTGTGGGAAGGACGGGTGATGGGCGAGCGCTTCGAGGTTTTCCGATTGCCGGACGAATACACCTCCTTGCGCGAGAGTGTGCGCGCGCTCACAGCCAGCCGGGTCGCGCCGCGCGCCGCCGAGATCGACGAACGCGCGGAATTTCCTTGGGACGTGCACGCCGCGCTGGCGCAATCTGGTTTCAACGCGCCGCACATCCCGGAGCGGTATGGCGGCGCGGGCGCCGACGCGTTGGCCACCGCCATCGTCATCGAGGAGGTGGCCCGCGGCTGCGCGTCGTCGGCGTTGATACCGGCGGTCAACAAGCTCGGAACGCTGCCGTTACTGCTCGAGGGCTCCGATGAGTTGAGGCAGCGATATCTGCCGCCGGTCGCCCGAGGCGAGGCGATGTTCTCCTACGCGCTGAGCGAGCCCGACGCAGGGAGCGACGCCGCGTCGATGCGAACTCGGGCGGTGCGCGACGGCGACGATTGGGTGCTCAATGGCGTTAAGCGTTGGATTACCGGCGCCGGAGAATCCTTGTATTACACGGTTTTCGCGGTCACCGATCCCGACGCGGGCGCCGACGGCATATCCGCTTTCGTCGTCGAAAAGGACGACGCGGGGCTGTCGTTTGGCGCGCCAGAGCGCAAACTCGGCATCAAGGGTTCGCCGACTCGCGAGCTGTATTTCGACAACTGCCGAATCCCCGGCTGGCGGCTGATCGGGCGCGAGGGCGCCGGCTTGAAGACCGCGTTGCGCACGCTCGACCACACGCGGGTGACGATTGCCGCCCAAGCGCTGGGCATCGCGCAAGCCGCGATCGACGCGGCCCTCGCCTACACCGGCGAGCGGCGGCAGTTCGGCCAGCCGGTCGGCGGCTTCCAGGGCGTGCAGTTCATGCTCGCCGACATGACGATGAAGGTCGAAGCCGCCCGCGCGCTGACCTACGTCGCGGCCGCCCGTTCGCAAGACGCGTCGTCCGACCTGACCTACTTCGGCGCGGCGGCGAAGTGTTTTGCGTCCGACGTCGCGATGGAGGTGGCCACCGACGCGGTGCAGCTGTTCGGCGGCTACGGCTACGTGAAGGACTACCCGGTCGAGCGGCTGATGAGAGACGCCAAGATCACTCAGATCTACGAGGGGACGAACCAAGTGCAGCGGGTGGTCATCGCGCGCGAGCTACGAAAGAGCCGCGGCGGGTAGAACGCCGCCATGGCGGACATCGTGAACCCATCGCAGGAACGCGTTTGCGCGGCATGCGGGCGGCCGCTCGGAGACGGCCCGGTCGAGCAGCTGACCGTCCCCGGCACCCAGCTGCTGCGCGCGTATCACATCGGCTGCGTGCCGCCGACGCTCGACGAGCAGATCTAGCTCGACGGGCCTGCGGCGCGGTGGCGGCGCGGCGGCCGCCCGGTGGCAGTCCGGTCGGTGCGATGATCACGCCATGACGCAGGAGCTGCCGGCGGTGCCCACGAGCGCCTCGCGGATCCGGCTGAGCCGGGTGGTCGACGCCCTCGACGCCAATCTGTACGGCAACGTGCACGGCGGCGCGGTGATGCGGCTGGTCGACGAGGCGGCCGGCGTGGTGGCGTCGCGGCACAGCGGCGGGCGGGCGGTCACCGCGGTGGTCGACGAGCTGCAGTTCCTTGTGCCGGTGCACGTCGGCGACATCGTGACCTGCGACGCGCAGGTGAACTGGACCGGCCGGACGTCCTGTGAGATCGGCGTCCGGGTGACCGCGCAGCCGTGGAACCAGGCCGACGAGATGCGCCGCCATGTGGCGTCGGCCTACCTGGTGTTCGTCGCGATCGACGACTTCGAGCGGCCGCGGCCGATTCCCCCGGTGATGCCGGAGAACGACGACGATCGGCGGCGGTTTCGGGAGGCCGAGATCAGGCGGGGCACCCGGCTGGCCCGGCGGGAGGCGATCCTGCGCTCGCGCGAACGGGAGTCCTGACGGCCCGTCAGCCTTCGACGCAGGTCTGGGTGCTGGCGTCCGTCGTCTTCACCCCGGGGATGGGGGAGCCGGAGGGCGCGGGCGACCCGGACGCCGCGCCCGGCGCCGGCGTGGTCGCCGGCGTGGTCGTTGGCGTGACGCTTTCGCTGGCCAGGCCGTTCCAGTCGCTGCCGATGGTCAAGGTGACGACCGTGCCGGCGGTGGACGAGATCACCTTCTCCGGCGTGACGCCGAGCGCCGCCGCCAGGGTCTGCGCCGAGTTGGTGCGGCTGGCCGAGTAGGTGAGGGTCGTCTTGGCCGTCGGCTGGGGCGCGGTGCCGATGCCGGCGATGCGGAACCCGCGGGAGGCCAGCTCGTTCGCCGTCTGGCCGGCGAGACCGTTGCTGGTCGTGCCGTTCATCACCCGCACCGTCACGTTCGACGGCGCCACGGTGAGCGACGCGACCTGTCGCCCGTTCGACGACGTCGCGGTCAGCGGCCGGTCTTCCTTGACCGCGTCGAACAGCGCCCGGGCCTCGTCGTCGCTCCAGTAAAGGTGCTGGTACCAGGTGTCGCCCTTCGGCGCGGGATAGGTCGGCACCGTCGCGAACACGATGTTCTTGGTGTCGAGGTGGCGGTAGCGCAGCGCGAGGTTGATCAGCGTGGAGCTGCCCATGTCGGTGGTCAGCGAACTCGCCACGTCGCCGTAGAAGCGGGTCATCGACGGCAGATTGAAGAGATTGGACGACGTCAGCGCCTTGCGCACCATCGACGCCATGAACTGCTGCTGCCGCTGAATCCGGTGCAGGTCGTCGCCGCCGGTCAACCCGTAGCGCGCGCGGACGAAGGCCAGCGCCTGGTCGCCCTTCAGGTTGACCTCGCCGGCGGGGAGGTTCAGGCCGGTGTGCGCGTCGCGGATCGGCGAGCAGATGTTCATCGGCACGCCGCCGAGCGCGTTGGACATCTTGATGACGCCCTGGAAGTCGATCTCAAGGTAGTGGTCGATGTAGACGCCGGTGAGTTGCTCGAGCGTCTTCACCGTGCAGGCGGGCCCGCCGCGCTGGATCGCCTCGTTGAACAGCGCCGTCGTCGACGATGTCATCACCGGCTGGCCGCCGCTGTCGCGCACGATGTTGCCGTCGGCGTCGACCTTGTCGCACGCCGGGATCTTCACCACGGAGTCGCGCGGAACGCTGATGAGCGTGACGCTCTTACCGTCGCCGGACAGGTGCGCGAGGATCGCGGTGTCAGAAAGCGTCTCGGTCTGCTTCGGCCCGGTCGTCACCTGGAATTGGCTGTTCTCGCCGAGGCGGGAGTCGACGCCGAGGATGAGGATGTTCTGCGGCGTGCCCTTGTTTCCGCTCGCCGGGTCGGGTGTCTCCTTCGCCGGTCGCTCGCTCGCCGGAATGTAGGTGTCGATCGACGCCGTGTGGTGCACCTTGTCGAGGATGCTCTTGACCGTCAGCACCCCGACCGCCGCGACCAGGACGATCGCGGCCAGCAAACCGACGACGATGCGGCCGATGATGCGCGCCCGCCGCTGCGCGTGTTCGTAGCTGGCCTGCTCACCTCGAGGGTCGAGCAGCCGATGGCGTCCGAACTGCCGTCGCATCTGGCGCGCCGCTCCTGATCGTTGCTCCGGTCGCGCGCGGATGGACGGTCAGACCGCCAGATCGCACACGATTCACTTTCGCAGACGGTTCACGCGGCGCCCAGGTTGCCCGCCGCGGCCAAAATCTGCCGGCGAAATCTGCCGTCATAGTAACGACGGCCGGCCAAGCGCGGTTCCGCGCTAGTTCGGGCAGCTGGCGGTGGCCGCGGTCGTTCCGCCCCCGGTGACCGTTCCGGCCGGCGTCGACGCCGACGGCTGGGCGTTTCCGGCGCCGTGGTACGAGGAGCCGAGCACCAGTTCGACGTCGGCGCCCAACTGCGCGTTCTCCTTCAAAGTGGCGCCGGGTATCACCGCCGCGAGCGTGCGGGCCGCCGCGGCCTGGCTCGGGTTGTACTCGATGACGGACGTCGTCGCGCCCGAGCCGCGGTTGCCGGGCGAGCCGTCGACGACGAAGCCGAGCTTGGTCAAGTCGGCCGACGCGCGCGCGGCGAGGCCGGAGACGCCGGCGCCGTTGAAGACCTTCACACGCACCGCGCCGGGTGCCACCGTCGGTCCGGCGGCGGGCGCGGTCGAGCCCGACCCGCCGGCGGTGTCGTCGATCAGGGACTGGAACAGCGCCTGCGCTTTGGCCTGGTCGACGACGTCGACGTCTTGGCCGTTCTCCTTGCCGAACCCGGACAACGGCATCGTGGTGAGCACCACGTTGCCCGAGCTGACGCCCTTGAGCTTGAGCGCGAGCTTGCCGAGGTCGGCGGCGCTCGTCCCGGAGTCGACCGTCACCGACTTGGTGAGCGCGTCGATGAAGGCGTTCAGCTTCAAGGGATTCGCCAGGGTTCCCGCGCTTTCCACCTCGCGCACCATGGCCGCGAGGAAGGCCTGCTGCCGCTTGATGCGGTCGATGTCGCCGAGCGGCAAGCCGTAACGCTGCCGCACATAGGCGAGCGCTTGTTGGCCGTCCAGGTGGTGGTGTCCGGCGCTGAGGTTGATGCCGGTGTTCTTGTCGTGGGCCGGCCGGGCCAGGCAGACGTCGACGCCGCCCAGCGAGTTCACCATCTTCTGGAACCCGGCGAAGTCGATCTCCACGTAGTGGTCGATGTGCACACCGGTCAGCTGCTGCACCGTCTTCACCAGCAACGACGCGCCGCCGAGGGAGAACGCGGCGTTCAGCTTATCCATGTGCGCGGGGTGCGCGACGCCCTTGGCGTCGGTGTAGGCCGGGATGTTGATCCACGAGTCGCGCGGCAGCGAGACGAGGGTCGCCCTTTGATGGCCCTTGGCGAGGTGCGCGAGGATCACCGTGTCGGAGCGTTGACCGATGACCTGCTCTTGGCCCTTCGGGGCTTGGGCGAACTGGTCGCCTGCGCCGCTGCGGCTGTCGGAGCCGACCAGCAGCACGTTCTCGGCTCCGTCGGCCGACTTGGAGCCGCCCGGCTGCAGCACGCCGGCCGCCTTGGTCAGGTTGTGGTCGTAGTGCAGGTAGCGGGTGTAGAGCACTCCGCTGGCCAGCAAGACGACGACCGCGATCACGGCGGCGGTGATGCCGAGCGGACGGCGCCAGCCGCGTCGTCCGGACGGCACTTTCGGCGCGGCCGCGAACGACGCACCTGGGCCCCGAGGGTTCAGCTCGGGCGGCAGGATCGGGTCGCTCACGGGTCTCCTCACGACGGAACGTCGGACTACACAAATCGGACGCCGCAAACGCCGCCGAGGTTGCGCTCGGACGGCGTGGAGCGGATCACTTCGAGGCTAACCGCGCTCTTCGCCGGACGACGGGACCGACGCGGCCGCGCTCGCGTGCAACCGGCTCTCACCCTCGCGCGTCGCACGGGGCATGAGGTTGGTCGGGTGGTCGGCCGTGATCCTCGTCACGGCGGCGCTGAGCGCGTGCGCCGCGAAACCGGTGGCGACTCCGGCGGCCTCCGGCCCTCCGCAGCCGACCACACCGACCACGCCGGCCACACCGACCACGCCGGCCGCGACGCCGTCGGCGCAGGGTGCGGTGCCGTGGGTCGACCGGCCAGGGTCGGCGTCGCTCGGCTCGCCGCTGCCCGCCGCGCCGCTGCCCACCGCGGGTCCGCCGTGCGCGGCCTCCGACGTGCGTGCCGCCTACGACGGCGCGGAGGGCGGCGCGGGCAGCCTGTTCCTCAGGTTCACCTTCACGAACATCGGCACCAAGACATGCGCGCTTCGCGGCACGCCGCGGGCGGTCGCGACCGAGTCCGGAAAGAGGCCGGTCACGGCGACGCCGGCGAAGCTGTTCCCCGTCGTCCCGGTCGCGTTGTCGCCCGGCGGCCAAACCCACCTCGAGATGCAGACCATGCGCGACTGCGCCGCCAACAACGGAGGCGCCGGCCCGGTGTCGACCTATCACGCTCTCGTGGTCTCGATGCCGGGCGGTGGCAGCGTCACGGTGCGCGGCAACTTCGACGTCGAATGTGGCTTGCAGGTAGGCGAATTCGGCGTGCCGCCGCCCGATCCGACGTACCCGACGCCGCCGCTGACGGGCGCAACGGTCACGCTCGAGACGCCGGTGAGTGTGGAGGCTGGCGGGCAGTTGGATTACGTGGTCGACATCGCCAACCCGACCGGCGCCGACATGGTGCTCGACCCGTGCCCGAGCTACCTGCAATCGCTTGGTGGCGTGGGCAAGGCGCTGCTCCAGCTCAACTGCGACGTCGTGCACGACATCATGGCCGGCCAGACCGCGCGCTTCGCGATGGAGATCGCGGTGCCGGCGAACACGCCCACGTTGCGAGCGCAGCTGTGCTGGACTCTCGCGGGTCCGGTCGGCGGGAAGGCGGGCGGCTGCGAGTCCGTCGAGGTCGAGGGCGCCGACTCCCCGTGCGCGGCAGCGCAACTCGCGGCCGCCATCACCGGCCCAGGATCGGCGCCGGGACCGCCCAACCTGTATGGGATGAAGGGGGTCGCCACCGAGGTGTCGCTGACGCTCACCAACCGGTCGGCCGCCGCGTGCTCGGTGCGTGGGGCGCCCGCGGTCGCGATCACCGGCGCCGACGGGACGCTGCTGAAGATGACGAGCGTCGATCAGCGGTTCGTCGTCCAAGGCGCGAACCCGGCGACGCCCACCGTCGTCCTCGCGCCTGGCGCCTCGGCGGCGACGCACCTGTACTGGTACCTCCCGTGGTGCGCGCCCGACCCGAACCCGGTCACGGTAACGATCACCCTCCCGGCGAACGGCGCCGCGGTCGCTGCGAGACCGGCGGGAGGGTGGCACCCGCCGCCGTGCAAGAACTGGCCGGGGTCGGCGGGCGGGCGCGGCCAGACCAGCGCCGACCCGCTGCAGCCCAGCTAGATCCGCAGCCGCTTCTCAGCGACCGCTTAGGACCGCTCCGGTAACGTTCGGGCGCATGAAGGCACTTGTGCTCTCGGGCGGCGCCGGCACCCGGCTGCGCCCGATCACCCACACGTCCGCCAAGCAGCTGGTGCCCGTCGCCAACAAGCCCGTGCTGTTCTACGGCTTGGAGGCGATCCGCGACGCCGGCATCACCGACGTCGGGATCATCGTCGGCGACACCCGAGCCGAGATCGAGGTGGCCGTCGGCGACGGATCGGCGCTCGGCATCCGGGCCACCTACATCCCGCAGGAGGCGCCGCTCGGCCTGGCGCACTGCGTGCTGATCGCGCGCGACTTCCTCGGCGACGACGACTTCGTGATGTACCTCGGCGACAACTTCATCATCGGTGGCATCAGCGATCTGGTCGATGAGTTCAAGCGCGGGGGTCCGGACGCGCAGATTTTGCTCACCAAGGTGGAAAACCCGCAGCAGTTCGGCATCGCCGAGTTGGACGACGCGGGGCGCGTCGTCCGGCTGGTCGAAAAGCCCAGCGAGCCCAGGAGCGACCTCGCCCTGGTCGGCGTCTACATGTTCGCGCCGATCATTCACGAGGCGGTTCGGGCGATCCAACCGAGCGGGCGCGGCGAGTTGGAGATCACCGACGCTATCCAGTGGCTGGTCGACAACGGCAAGGACGTCCGGCCGCACCTGGTGACCGGCTACTGGAAGGACACCGGCCGCCTGGAAGACATGCTGGAGTGCAACCGCAAGGTGCTGGAGTCGGTCGAGCCGTCGTGCAGGGGCACGATCGACGACGTCAGCCGGATCATCGGCCGGGTGGTGATCGAAGACGGCGCGCGGGTGGAGCGCTCCACCGTGCGCGGCCCCGCGATCATCGGTCGGGGAACCACGATCGTCGACAGCTACGTCGGCCCGTTCACCTCGATCTACCACGACTGCCGCATCGAACGCACCGAGGTCGAGCACTCGATCGTGCTTGAGTCGACGACGATCGTCGGCGTCAGCCGCATCGAGGATTCGCTTATCGGCAAGGAAGTTGAGGTGTCCCCATCGACCGCGATGCCACGGGCGCACCGGTTGATGCTCGGCGACCACAGCAAGGTTTCTCTCGCCTGAGCCTGCTCGGCGAGCGACCGAATGGTCGGCGGCTCGACCTTGCCGCAGTCGGTGGGCTGACTGCGGCGGCGGCGGTCGCGTACACCGTTTTCGCGGTCGAGCAGCAGCGCCACTTCCGGACCGCGGGATACGACCTGGGCATCTTCGACCAGGCGATTCGCGGCTACGCGCACTTCGGCGCCCCCGTGTCGCTGATGAAGGGCGTGCACAACGGGTTCGGCCCGCACTTTTCCATCCTGGGCGACCATTTCTCGCCGATTTTGGCGGTGCTCGGCCCGGTGTACGCGCTGTTCCCGCACGCGACCACGTTGCTCGTCGCGCAGGCCCTGTTGTTCGCGGCGTCCGTGCCTTTCATCTGGAAGTTCGCCGCTCGCAGGCTCGGGCGACCGGCGGCCGCTTTGGTCGCGCTGGCGTACGCCTTGTCATGGGGGCTGCAGGTCGCGCTGGCCGCGGATTTTCACGAGATCGCGTTCGCGGTTCCGTTGCTCGCCGTCGCGATCGAACGACTCGACGCCGGACGACTTCGGTCGGCCGTCGCCGCGGCGCTGGCGCTGCTCTTGGTCAAGGAAGACTTCGGCCTGGTGGTCGCGATGTTCGGCGTGGTCGTCGGCATTCGCACGAAGCGGTGGCGGCTGGGCGGGTCGCTGTCGGCGATCGGGCTGGTCGCGACCGTCCTCACCACGAGAGTTCTCATCCCGCTGGCCGGCGGCCGGTCGGGCTACTACTGGGACTATTACGCCGCGCTTGGTTCGAATCCGCTCGAGGCCACCTGGCACGTCATCCGGCATCCGGCCAGCACCTGGGCCGCCGCTTTCTCACCGCACCCGAAAATCACCTTGTTTCGCTGGCTTTTCGCGCCGCTCGGCTATCTGTCCTTCGGGTCGCCGATCGTGTTGCTGTCCCTGCCGCTGCTGGCCGAGCGGTTGCTCTCGAACAATCCGAATCAGTGGACGCTGACCCACCACTACTCGGCGCCATTCGCGCCGATCGTCACGCTGGCCGCGACCGACGCGGTCGGCAACCTGATGCGCGCGTTGCGGGCGGGGCCCAACCCTGGCGCCGGTCGTCTCGCGCGACACCGCGCGAGGCTTGCCAGCGGAGCAGGGCTGGGCTTCGCCGTGGGCGCCGCCGCGGTCGCCGTGTGGGCGAGCGGACGGATGCCGTTCGACCAGCTCATCCACGCCAGCGAGTACCAGACATCCGCCTTCGAGCGAGCCAAAGGCGCGGCCGTCGCGGTGGTCCCCAGCGGCGTCACGGTGGAGGCGAGCGACACCCTCGCCCCGCATCTGGTGGACCGAGCTCGGGTGATGCTGCTCGACGCGACGCCGCGCGGCGCCCCGTGGGTCGTGCTCGACCAGGCGTTCGTCGAGTTTCCGCTCTCCGACGCCGTGCAAATACAACGTCGAGCGGTTTGGTTACGGTCGCACGGTTACCGTGACGTGTTCTCCCGCGACGGTGTCCACGTCTACCACAGGAGCGACCGGTGACCCTGCACGAGGACGCCGCAGCGGCGGCCAAGCCGACGTCGCGGTCCCCGCGGTCCCGGCGAGCGAGGCCGGACGGCGCGCCACCGGCCGCACTTGCGTGGGCGTCGCTGCCGGCGCGGCTGCTCGCGATCGGCTCGGTGCTCCCGGCGGTTGTGGTGGCGGGCTGGGTGTTGGCCTCGTTGCCGCTCGTCCTGCTGCACAGCTACCACCCGGTTCCGGCGCTCGTGCTGGGCCTGGCGGTCGCCGCGCTGTTCGTCCGGCCGGCGGCGCGGGTCGCCGATCTGCGGGCGGCCGCGATGGGCGCCGTCCCGTGGTGGGTGGTCGTCGCGGTGCTGGCGGTCGTGGTGGGGTTCGGCGTGCTCGCGTTTCAGACCAGCGCGCAAGACCTGCTGGTCCGCCGCGACCCCGGCTCGTACGCGCTGAACTCGATCTGGTTGGCCGACCACGGCACCATCCAGGCGCCCACGCACGCCGCCGCCTTCGGCGGCCCCGACCCCGATCTGAACCTGGTGTCGCAAGGGTTCTACCAGCAGGGCGGCCAGATCATTCCGCAGTTCATGACCGGGGTGCCGGTCCTCATGGCGGTCGGCGGGTGGCTGGCCGGCGTCGCCGGCGTGTTGCACGCCAACGCCTTCATCGGCGCTTTCGCGTTGCTCGCGTTCGCCGGCGTCGCCGCTCGGCTGCTCGGACCGCGCTGGGCGCCACTCGCCGTCTTGGCGCTCGCGTTCGCGCAACCGCAGCTGATCGTGATGCGGGCCACCTACAGCGAGCCGTCGGCGCAGCTGATCTTGCTCGGCGGCCTCGCGGTCGTGCTCGACGCGCTGCTGGCCGCCCGCCTTCGGCCGGTCAGCGAGCCGGACGCCGCGCTGCGCGGCCCGGACGGCCGCGCCGACCCGACCCGGTGGCCGCTCGCCCGGCCGGCGCTCTTCGTCGGCGCCATGGTGCTCGGCCTGGTCTCGGTGGTCCGCATCGACGCCGTCGCCGACCTGCTCCCGTTGGTTCCGTTCATCGGCTGGCTGGCTTTCCACCGGCAACGCGCGTGGAAGCCGCTCGCGCTCGGCCTTGGCGCCGGTCTGCTCGCCGGCGCGTTCGACTGCGTCGTCTTGACCTGGCCGTACACCAAGCACGTCGGAGGCAGTCTCGCGCTCGCGGGCGGCGGGTTCGTGCTCGCCATCGCGTTGACCGTGATCGGCGTGCGCGCCGGCTGGGCGTCCCGACGGCCGGCGACCGTCGAGCACCCCCGCGGTTGGCCGGAGGTCGTCGTGCTGATCGGGCTCTTCTTCGCCGCGCTGGTGGGGATTGTGCTGCCGGCCAGCCGACCGAAGTGGCACGTGGTCGCCGCGCTGGGAGTGGCCGCCTTCGTGGTCGCGGGCTGGGCGGTGAACCGGGCGGTGTGGTGGTCGCAGGAACGGCCGCGTCGTGACCGGTCGACGAAGTGGCCGGTGCTTGCTGGCGCGGGGGTCGCGGCGATCGGCCTGTTCTTCGTCGTCCGGCCGTATGTCTCGACCGGGCGGGCAGATCCACACTCCGGTGGCGCGCAGTACGTGGCCAGGGTGCAGCAATATCTCGGCATGCCGGTCGATCCGACCAGGTCGTACTACGAGCAGTCGCTGCGGTGGCTGTCGTGGTACTTCGGTTGGACGGCGTTGGCGCTCGCCCTGGCCGGCGCCGTTTGGCTGGCCTACGACCTGACTCGCGGGGCCCGCCGGGAGTGGCTGCCGGCGCTGCTCGTCTTCGTCGGGATGACCGCGGCGGTGCTGTACTCGCCGAGCATCACCCCCGACCATCCGTGGGCCGACCGGCGGTTCGTCCCCGTGGCGATTCCCGGCATCGTGCTCCTGGCGTTCGCCGCGATCGCCGGCGCGGTCGACCGGTTGGAGCGGCGATGGGGCGCCGACCTCACCATCGTGTGGGGCGCTCGCGTCGTGGGCGTGGCGTGCGCCGCCGCGCTGGTCGTCACCCCGGCGTGGTGGAGCAGTCGTCACGTCTTCACCATGCAGACCGAGGCCGGCGAGGTGGCGCTGGTCGACCGCGTGTGCGACCAGCTGCGCCCTGACGACGTCGTCCTGGCGTTCGGCGGCCAGGGCAAGACGGCGTGGCCGGGCGCGCTGCGGGTGATGTGCGGGGTCGGCGCCGGCTTCCTCGAAGGCGGGGACGACGAGGCCGCCCTGCGGCGCGTCGCCGACCGGGTGCACGCGCGCGGCGGGCGGCTGATGGCGCTGGTCGACGGGACGGCGGACAAGCAGCTGGCGCCCGGCGACGTGGTGTGGCCGGCGCAGCCGACCGCGACGCTGGACACCACCGAGGTCGGCCACACCCTGGTCAGCAGGCCGGACGCGCCGACGCCGCTGCCGATCGTGTTGTGGCTCGGACAGGTCGCGCCGTCGTCGTGACCGGGCTCGACCGCGATCGCCTGGCAGAATGACGCAGACTTGAGCCCTTTGTAGAACGGATGACCTCATGCGCGTGCTCGTGACAGGCGCCGCTGGCTTCATCGGATCGCATTACGTGCGGACCATGCTGTCGGGCGGCTACGCCGGCTTCGAAGACGCGGAGGTGACGGTCTATGACAAGCTCACCTACGCCGGCAACCTCGAGAACCTCGCCCCGATCGCCGACAACACCCGCTACCGCTTTGTGCAAGGCGACATTTGCGACGCCGCCCAGCTCGCCGAGGCGCTGCCGGGCCACGACATCGTGGTGAACTTCGCCGCGGAGTCGCATGTCGACCGGTCGATCTTCGGCGCCGCCGAGTTCGTCGTCACCAACGTGCTTGGGGCGCAGACGTTGTTCGACGCCTGCGTCAAGGCCGGCGTCGGGCGTGTCGTGCACGTCTCCACCGACGAGGTGTACGGCACCATTCCCGAGGGGTCGTGGACGGAAGGCCACATCCTCGAGCCGAATTCTCCTTACTCGGCAAGCAAAGCCGGCGCCGACCTGCTGGCTCGTGCTTACGCCGGCACCTACGGGCTGAACGTCTCGGTCACTCGCTGCACGAACAACTATGGGCCGTACCAGTTCCCCGAGAAGGTCATCCCGCTGTTCGTGACGAACCTGATCGACGGCAAAAAGGTGCCGTTGTACGGCGACGGCATGAACATCCGCGACTGGCTGCACGTCGACGACCACTGCCGCGGCATTCAGCTCGTCGTGGAGAAGGGCGCGCCCGGCGAGTACTACAACATCGGCGGCGGGCTGGAGCTCACCAACAAAGAGTTGACCCAAAAGCTGCTCGACGCCTGTGGCGCCGACTGGTCATCCGTCGAGTACGTCGAGGACCGCAAGAACCACGACCGTCGCTATTCCTTGGACGACGCGAAGCTGCGTGCCATGGGCTACGCGCCCGGCACCACGTTCGACGACGGGCTCGCCCAGACCGTGCGCTGGTACCGCGACAACGAGTCGTGGTGGCGTCCGCTGAAAGAGAAGGCCGCGCTCTCCCGATGACGCGTTGGCTGATCGCGGGGGCCGGCGGGCAGCTCGGCGTCGACCTGTTGGCGGCGTTGCGCGGCCGCGACGTCGACGTCGTGGGTCTACCCCGGGCGCAGCTCGACATCGCCGACGAGGCCGCGGTTCGAGCCGCGTTCGCCGACATCCGGCCGGACGTCGTGATCAACGCGGCCGCCTACACGGCGGTCGACGCCGCCGAGACCGACGAGGCGGGGGCGACCCTCGGCAATGTCGTCGGACCGCGCAACTTGGCGGTCGCAAGCGCGTCGTCCGCGGCTCGGCTGGTGCACGTGTCGACCGACTACGTGTTTCCCGGCGACGCCAGCGAACCGTATGACGAGGACGCGCCGACCGGTCCGCGCAGCGTCTACGGCCGCACCAAGCTCGCGGGGGAGCGGGCCGTCGTGCAGGCGCATCCCGGCGCGCACATCGTCCGCACCGCCTGGGTCTACGGCGCGTCGGGCGCGAACTTCGTCAAGACCATCGCTCGCCTTGAACGCGAGCGCGAGACGATTTCGGTCGTCGACGACCAGCACGGCTCGCCCACCTGGTCGCACGACCTCGCCGCCGGGTTGGTCGCGCTCGCCGCGTCGTCCGCCGACCCCGGGGTGTACCACTGCACGAACGCGGGGTCGACCACCTGGTTCCACTTCGCCCGCGCGATCTTCGAGGAGCTGGGCGCCGACCCGCAGCGGGTGCGCCCGACCACGACCGCCGCGTTCCCGCGGCCGGCGCCGCGCCCGGCCTACTCGGTGCTCGGCGACCGCAGATGGCGGGCGGCCGGCTTGCCGCCCATGCGGCACTGGCGCGAGGCCTTGCACGCCGCCGTCGCGGGGGCGGCCGAGGCGTTCGGCGGCGCTCGGCCGTGAACGTCGGGGCGCGGCATCGGGCGCGGCGGTCGCCGGGCGGGCCGCCGCCGGTCGGGCCGTTGCTCGCATTGGCCACCGTGCTGCTGTACGGCGTGCTGGTCATCTGGGCCTGCGTGACGCCTGACTACCGCGCGCCGGACGAGCCGCAGCAGGTCTCGACCACGCTTCGGCTCGCGTACTGGCACAGCTACCCCGCGCCGGGCGACGCCCGAATCTTCCCTGCGGTGAAGGCGTCGTACCACGACGTGGGCTTCGGCGGCATCGGGCTGAACACGATCAACGACCTCGGCCCGTTGCGGCGTCCGGCGCCCGATCAGCTGACCGGCGCGACGTTGAACGAACTCGGCGCGCGACCGATGGGCGCCGCGACCCCGTACGACTACGACCAGATGACCCAGCACCCGCCCGGCTACTTCGCGGTGCTGGCCGTGCCGGCCCGGCTCTTCGACGTCATCGACAAGACGCCGCACACCGCGTTGCTCATCTTGCGGCTGTGCTCGGCGTTGTTGTTGCTGCCGTTGCCGTTCCTGGCGTTTCGGATCGCTCGGTCGCTCGGTGTTGGGCCGTCCGGCTCGGCGGCCGCGGCGTTCTTGCCGGTCGCGCTGCCGCAGCTGACCCATATCGGGGCCGCGGTGAACAACGACACGCTGGCCATCACCTTGTCGGCGGCGGTCACCTGGCTCGCGCTGGAGGTGGCCAGCCGGCCCCGGGCCCGCTGGTGGGCGGTCTCCTTGGGCATCGTCATGTCCGCGTTGCTGCTGACAAAGGGCACCGCGCTGCCGATGCTGGCGCTGGTGGTGGCCGCGTTCGCCTTGCGAGCAAAGCGCTTTGGCCTGCGCCGCACCGGAAAGGCGGCGGCCGCCACCGGCCTGCTCCTGCTGCCGGGCCTGGCCTGGTGGGTCGCCAACGTCGTCCGGTTCGGCGCGCTGCAACCCGACGGCTACCCGCGGTCGTATCTCGACCTGCTGACCAAGCGCGGCGACCTCTCGCTCGGAAGCTGGCTGCACGGGTTCTTCCCGGCGCTGTTCCGGTCGTTCTTCGCCGATTTCGGCTGGCTGGAGGCGCCGCCGCCGTCCGCCGTCACCGCCGCGGCCACCATCGTGCTCGGGCTGCTGCTGGCGGTCGGTGTCGCGCGGGCCAGGGGGAACCTGGGCGGCGCGCTGCTCGCGCAACTGGCGTGGCTGACACCGCTGATCGCGATCATGTACACCTCGCACGCGGCGTCCGAGCGCACCGGGGCGCTGCAGGGAGTGCAGGGCCGCTACATCTTCGGCGGCGTCGCCGCCATCGCCGCGACGCTCGCGTGCGCGCTGCGGCCAGGCCAGGGCGGCCGACGCGGCCGGCCGTGGCTGCCCTTCGCGCTGTTGCCGATCGCGGCCGCGGCGGTCGCCGCGATCGGGCTTTGGGCCGGGGTCGCGCACTTCTACACCGGCGACGGTTTCCTCGGCCAGATCGGCGTTTTCTCGGCCTGGAGCCCGTTGCGGCTGCGGGCGCTCGCCGCGGTCGGGGCGGTGTGCGCGCTGTGCGCGTTGGCCGCCGCCGCGCTGCTGGCCCGACGCGACGCGCCCGAGTACTCGCGGTCGCCGGCGGCGCGGCGGGCCGACGTCGGCGTTTCGGCGCGTCCCTGACCGGCGCCCCGCGGGCCTCCGGTGTCGAGTGGGCAGATACTCGGCGCCCCGCTGGCCTCCGGGGTCGAGTGGGCAGATAACCGCGAGGCGCGCTCGGCGTGTCGCGAACGTATTCGCCCACTCGGGGTGAGCCCGTGTGTTCGCCCACTCGGGGTGAGCCCGCTCGGGTGAGGCCGCCGTCGCGCGCCGCTTGAGTGCCTGCCGACATCGGCCGATAAATGCTGAGAGTCATCACGATCTTGGACGAAACGTGCTTAGGTGGGCGCGCAAGTCCTAAGTCCCATTAGTTAACAGGAGTCACTCCAGTGCGGCGTCGCATGCTTCCGTTGTCGCTGTTGGCGCTCACCGTCCCGGCCGCCGTCGTCGTGTTGCCGGTCGCGTCGCCGCCCACGCCCACCGCGCACCCGGTGGCGCCCACGCTGCACCACGTCGCGGTCCCCGCGAGCGCGCTGCCGTCGCCCGCTTCCTCCTCCGGGCTGCTGAAGGGCGCCGCGGTGGCCCCCGCCGGGCCACAGGAATCGACTGGAGACTTCCGCGCGGTCGGCCTGTCATGGGCGCACGACCCCGCGGTGCGGTCGTTGACGGCTGACATTCGGGTGCGCACCGACGGCCAGTGGAGTGATTGGCAGCGCATCGAATCCACCGACATCGGGGCGGACGCGAACCGCGACGCAGGCCGTTCGTCCACGCAGATCCCGGTGCGCGACGGCACCGACCCGCTGTGGGTCGACCACGCGGACGGCGTCCAAGTTCGCGTCGACGCGGTCGTCGGCGCGAGCCCGCGCGATCTGCGGGTCGATCTGATCGACCCGGGCACATCGGCCGCCGACAAGACGGCCGGCTCCACGCCGGCGGTGCGCAGCGCGTTGGCCGACGCCACGCAACCGGCCATCTTGACCCGTGCGCAGTGGGGCGCCGACGAGTCGCTTCGACTAAGCGCCTGCCCCAGCGGGCCGGAGTACACCGGTTCGCCGAAGGTGGCGTTCGTCCACCACACGGTGACGTCGAACAGCTACGCCGCCGGCGACGTCCCGGCGATCATCCGCTCGATCTACGCCTACCACGTCCAAGGAGAGGGTTGGTGCGACGTCGGCTACAACTTCCTGGTCGACAAGTTCGGGCGCATCTGGGAAGGCCGCGCGGGCGGCGTCGACAAGGCCGTGCTCGGCGCGCACACCGGCGGATTCAACACCGACAGCTTCGGGGTCTCGCTCATCGGCACCTACACCTCGGTGACGCCACCGCCGGCGATGGTCGACGCGGTGTCGAAGCTGATCGCGTGGAAGCTCGCGATGGCGTACGACAACCCGGTCGGCCGGACCACGTTGACGGCGGCCCCGTTCAGCGGCTCCCGCTTCGCGTCCGGCACCCGGGTGGATCTCAACGTCATCTCCGGCCACCGCGACGTGGACCTGACGAGTTGTCCGGGCAGTGGCGCGTACGCGCTGCTCCCGCAGATCCGGCAGATGGCGCTCGCCGACATCGGCGCCGGCCTGGTGAACCCGGCGGCGATCGTCACCACACCGCGCTCGCTGTCGACCGGCGGCTCGGTCCACGTGACGGCCGGACTGCTCGCGCCCGGCGACTGGCAGCTCGCCGTGCAAGACAGCGGCGGCAACACGGTGCGCACCATCGCCGGGTCGGGCGCCTCGATCGACACCGTGTGGGACATGACCGGTGACGACGGCGCGGCGCTGCCCAACGGGGTCTACTCGCTCACGCTGACCAGCAGCCAAAACGGGCAGAGCGCGCGACCGTGGAGCACGCAGATCGTGATCGGCGGGGCGTTCGGCTCGTTCGAGCACGCGCAGGTGTCGACCGGCCAGGTCGAGGTCACCGGATGGGCGGCGCGCGCCACCACGACGAACCCGGCGAGCCTCACCGTCACCGTGAGCGGTTCGGTCGCCGGCAGCGGCACCACCGGGGGCTCGCGGCCGGACGTCACCGCGGTCTACCCGGCGTACCCGGCCGATCGCGGCTACGACATCACCGTGCCGGCGTCCCCCGGCGGCCACACCGTCTGCGTGCGCGCGGACAACTCCGACGTCGGCCTCCCCGCGACGACGATCGGTTGCGCGTGGGTCACCGTGCCCGGCGTCGTGCAGGGCAGGGCGGTCCCGGTCGGGCACCTCGAGGTCGCCTGGCCGGCGCCGGGCGCGATGCAGGTCGGCGGCTGGGCCCTGGACGCCGACACGCCCGATCCGATCGACGTCCACATGTATGTCGACGGGATGTTCTGGGGGGCGGTCACCGCGAACGGCAACCGACCCGACGTCGGGGCGGCATTCCCCGGAATGGGCGCGGCGCATGGCTTTTCCACCACGCTCACCGGCTTTCTCGGCGGCACGCACCAGTTGTGCGTGTACGCCATCAACGCCGGCGGCGGGGTCAACCCGCGAATCGGCTGCGCCAACGTGACGCTGCCCGGCGGCAATCCGCGCGGCTCGTTCGACACGGTCACCGCGGCGCCGGGCGCGGCCCGGGTGACCGGCTGGTTGATCGACCCCGACACACCCAACAGCACCACCGCGCACGTGTACGTCGACGGCGTGTGGGCGGCGCGCGCGACCGCGGACCAGTCGCGGCCGGACGTCGGGGCCGCGTTCCCCGGTTACGGCGCGGCGCATGGCTACGACGTCACCGTGCCGGTGGCTTCGGGCGGCGCCCACCAGGTGTGCGTCTACGCCATCA
>DASVDW010000224.1:0-26755 GCA_036380925.1 Acidothermaceae bacterium | reverse complement strand
CGATCCGGTCGCCGAAGGAGACCAGCACCTTCTGCTGCAACGGGTACGACCCCTCGCCGCCGGACGCCTTCACATACACCGGCTCGACGTACAACAAGCCGCCGGCCACGGGCAGCGTGAGCAGGTTGCCGTACACCACGCCGGCCGCGCCGCCCTGCACCCGCAAGATGTTCAACTGCGTCTGCACCGCGGGATCGGCCTCGAACTGGTTTTGCACCTGCCCCGGCCCCGCGACGGTGGAGCTTCTCGGCAGCTCCAGCACCCGGATCGTGCCGTAGTCGGGCCCGGGGTCGCTGTTCACCGCCATGAACGCCGACAGGTTCGGCCGCTGCCGAGGCACGAACGTCGTCGTCAGCGAGAACGTCGCCTTGTCCTGGTCGGGCATCTTCAGCGTCAGGTAGTACGGCGGCTGGTCGGGCTGCGGGTCGCCTTGGGTCGGGTCGGCGGGAACCAGCCAGAAATCCTGCTGCCCGTAGAACGCATGCGGGTCGGTGACGTGGTAGCTCGCCAGCAGCTTGCGCTGCACCTTGAACATGTCCTCCGGGTAGCGCACGTGCGCCAGCAATCCCTCGCTCATCGCCGACTTCGGCTGCACCGTGCCTGGGAAGACCTTCATCCAGGTGCGCAACACCGGGTCGTTCTCGTCCCACGCGTACAGCGTCACGGCGCCGGTGTAGGCGTCGACCGTCGCCTTCACCGAGTTGCGCACGTAGTTGATTTGCTCGCTCGCCTGCTCACGCGTGGTCTGCTTTTGGGTGTTGGTGTCCTGCGTGATCGAGTTCAGGTTTTCCCTTTGCGAGTATGGAAAACCGTCGCTCGTCGTGTAGCCGTCGACGATCCAGACCAACCGGCCGTCGACGACCGCCGAGTACGGGTCGCCGTCAAGGGTCAGATACGGAGCCACCTTCGCGACGCGCTGCCGCGGGTCGCGGTCGTACAAGATCCGCGAATGTGAGTTGATGCCGTCGGACAGCAGCAGGTTCTTGTCACCGAAGCGCAGCGCGTACTCCAGCCGGCGAAACGCGGAGCCCATCGCGACACCGCCGCCGCCATCGTAGGTGTTGTACTGCTGCCCGTTACCGCCGTTGACCGGGTAGTCGTACTCGCGTGGCGTCGCGCCAGGAGCCGCGCCGACGACGGAGTACGACGTCTCACCCTCGCCGAAGTACACCCGCGGCTCGAACTCGCCCAAGATGCCCTGCACGGGGATGTCGTGTTCGACGAAGGACGGCCGGCCGTCGCTGTCGACGCCGTTGCCCGGAGCGGCCACAAACCCATAGCCGTGGGTGTAAACCAGGTGCTCGTTGATCCAGGTTTTCTGCGTCGCGGGCACGCCGCTGAGGTTCAGCTCGCGAGTGGCGACGACGGCGTCCTGCTCCTGGCCGTTGATGACGTAGCGGTCGACGTCGAGCTTGTCGATGCTGTAGAAGTTCCGGAACTGCTGCAGCTGGTTGTACGTCGGCGGCAGCACGGAGTTGTCGAGCAGCCGCACACCCGCGCCGGTGGCCGTGCTGTCGTCGAGTTCGTCGGCGCTGGCGCTCGTCGTCGCGTCGTACGGCTTCACCTGCACGTTGCTCAAGCCGTACGCGAAGCGCGTCTGGTCGATGTTGCGCTGAATGTACGGGGCCTCTTTGTCGGCCTCGCTCGGTTTCACCTGGAAGTTCTGCACGATCAGCGGGTAGATCCCGCCGATGATGACCGCCGACAGCACCAACAGGCCGAAGGACGCCGCGGGCAGCAACCAGCCGCGGCGGAAGATGGTGGCCAGGAAGAGCGCGGCGCAAAACAGCGCGATCACCGCGAGAATCGACTTGGCGGGCAACACGGCGTGCACGTCGGTGTACGACGGCCCGGTCACCACCCCCCGCGACGAGAACGCCAGGCCGAAACGGTCGAGGTAGTAGGCGATCGCCTTGCACAGCACGAAGACAAACAGCAACGACGCGATGTGTGCGCGCGCTCCGCGGGTCAACCGCTCCCCCGGGGTCCGCAGCGCGACACCCCCGAACAGGTAATGCGCCAAGACAGTCGCCAACGTCGTGACGACGACGAGCGCCATCAGGTAACCCAGGATGAACCGCTGGAACGGATAGACGAACGCGTAATAGCTGACGTCGCGGTGGAACTGCGGATCCTTGTGCCCGAACGAGGTGGCGTTGGCCCACATCATCCAGGTCTGCCATTTGCCGGACGCCGCCACGCCGAAGATCAGGCCGAAGAACACCGCCAGGGCGCCGAACAACCACCACCGGCGCGGCTCGAACACATCGCGGTACCGCTGCAAGGCCAACTGCTCGCGCGACGACGCGCGGTACGTCGGACGCAATCGGTAGGCCAGCCACAAGTTGCCCAGCAGCGTCAGCGCCATGAATCCGCCGAAGCCGAAGAACATCGCGACCCGCGCCCATAGCTGGGTCGTGAACACCGACCCGTAGCCCACCGAGTCGAACCAGAGCCGCTCTGTGTCGAGCGCCACAAAGACGCCGACGACGACGGCGAGAACGACAAGGGCCGCGATCGCGATCAGAACCGGCTTGCCCCAGCGGGGAAACTGCGGGCGCGGAACCGGCCGGCCCGCTCCTGGTCCGTACGGTCGCCCGCGTGATGGGTCGGGCGGCTCGTGGAACGTCACACACACCTCGCGGGTTCGGCTCCGCTCAACCTACCGAATCCGCCGCCGCCGCGTCGGGCAAGATGACAGCTGCGATGACAACCAACCCCGCGCTCGCCGCCGCGCTTGAAGAGATCGACCGCCATCTCGAGGCGGGCGGATGGGATCAACCGCCGCGGCTCTACGCGCTCGTGAGAACCGTCGAACTGGTGCGCGAGGAGCCCGCGCTGGCCGAGACCCTGGGGCTGCCGAGCCCCGCGGACATCGCCGACGGCGACCAACTCACCCCGGTCGAGCAGGAGACTCCGCAGTCGGGACAGCCGCTCGACGAGTGGCTTTCCGGTATCGGCTGGCCCGCCGAGGTGCTCGGTTGCGCGCTGGCCCACGAGGTGCTCGCGTTGCCGCCGTCCGCCGAAGCCGACATCCCCGCGGGCGCCGACGCCGACCCGATCGCCTGGGCGGCCGCGCACCCCAAGCGACGCGAGGTGCGCATGCTGGTCGGCGTGCTGCGCGACGGCGCACGCGCGTCGATGCTGCGGGTGCGGGCGTCCAGCGCCGACGAGCCGGACGACGTGGTCAGCGGCGACGACCTGGCGCCGCGCATGGCAGACGCCCTCGCGGCGACGCTGCTCGACTAAACGCCGTCAGCCGGCCGCGCACAGCGGGGGCGTTCCGCCCGATCGCAGCGTCTTGATCGCGTCGACCGCCCCCGCGAGCGTCGAGACCTTGACCAGCTTGAGCCCCTTCGGCTTTTCCTTGAGCGCCTCCGCGCAGTTGCCGTCCGGCACCAGAAAAGCGACCGCGCCGGCGTCCTTGACCGCGGCTTCCTTTTGCTGCACGCCACCGATCGCGCCGACCTTGCCGTCGGTGTCGATGGTGCCCGTGCTCGCGATCGGCAGCCCGCCGGTGAGATTGCCGTCGGTCAGCTTGTCGATGATGCCGAGGGTGAACGCCAGACCGGCGCTTGGGCCGCCGACGTCGTTCAACCGGATGTCGATCTCGAAGGGTTTGGTGTAGCCGTCGACGACCGAGATGCCGATGCTCGGCGCCGAACCGCCCGCCCGCGGCGGTTGCAGCGTGACCGGCACGTCGAGCACCTGCCCGTTGCGGTTGACGTGCAGCGTGATCGAGTCTCCGACCTTGTGCTGCTTGGTGATCGCGAGCAGCGCGTCGGAGTTGGCGACCTTCGCGTCATCGACGCCCACGATGATGTCGTGCTCCTGCAGCTTGCCCTTCGCCGTCGACGTGTCGCTGATGTCGGCGACGTCCACCCCGGGCTGCAGGTCGTAGCCCAGGTAGCGAAGGGCGGCGACCTTGGCGTCCTCTTGCGACATGTCCATGTCGGCGGCGTCTTGCTGCTGGACCTCTTCCGCCGTCACCGCCGGGGGGTACAGCACGCGCCGCGGGACGATCGCGTCGTGGTTGTCCCACCAGCTGCTCAGGACCTTGAACGCCGGCAGGTCTTCGCCCGGGCCGCCGTACTGCAAGACCGTCACGAGGTAGATCTTGCCTTTGGATTGCGCGGTCTGGTGGCCCTTGATGTCGATGAGCGGCTCGCCCTTGAGCGTGCCCAGCGTGTCGGTCACCGGTCCGGGCGTGAGCTGCACGTACGGCACGGGCAACGACATGCCGGCGAAGAACAACCCGACCGCCACGACGGCCGACGCCACAAGGGTCGTGGCGTGGCGTCGCATGCGGCCAAGACTACTAGCGGGCGAAGAACCCGATGCCACGCTCCCGCTTGGCGCCGAAGACCGGCTCGAACACCTGGGCGTCGCTGTCGGGCGCGGACGCGGGCGCCGGCCCGGGCTGGTCGGACGCCGGCAGCACGCTAGGCGCCGGCATGGTGAACTGGTCGACCGCCACGAACGGTTGGTCGGGGACGACGATGCCGGTCGCCGAGCCTTGCTCGGGCGCCTCGGCCGACGTCGCACTCGCCGCCTCGGCCAGGGAGTAGCTCTCAATCGCCTCGGCGATGGTGGCCGGCCCCGCCGCCGCGGGAGCCTCCACCGAGACGGCTGCGGCAGGCGCCGGGGCGACCGCCGGCGCGGCCTCCGCCAGCGCGCTGGGCTCGGCCGGCTCACCGGGCAGCTCGACCCGGTACCACGCCTTGAACGACAACGGCACCTCGGTGAGCGAGTACACGGAGGCGCTGCTCACGTTCTCAACGTTGCGCAAGTGCTCGACGAAACGCACCGCGTCTTCCAGACCGGCAAAGCGCCGAAACGCCGGCGTGCCGTCCGGTGCGGGGAAAAAGACGACGTGCTCCACTGGCCTCACTGCCTCACTCGAAACCGACGTGACTTCGGTTAGATCGGCAACTGGACCACGCGTGCTTGAGCCAATCGAACTATTTCGATCGGGCCGCCGACCGCTCCACGTGCTGCTCCAGGGCGCGACGGAATCGGCTGAACGACTCCATCGACTCTTGCATCTGCGCCGGCCGCGCGGGCCGGCTGGCGAAGTACGCCCACACGATCCCCACGATCAACGCGACCAGCGGGATCGCCAGCCACAGCAAGACAGTCATCGGGGCGTGCGCTTTCCTTCAACGGTTGGAACACCAGCTTCTTTCAGAGTAACGGCAGGCTCAACCCTCGGCGCCCACCCACTCGACACCGCCGTCGCAAAACAGCTGCCGCTTCCAAATCGGCGCCTTCTCCTTGACGTCGTCGATGAGCTGCTGGCCTGCGCGAAACGCGTCGTGCCGATGCCCGCACGCCGCCGCCACCACCACCGCGAGATCGCCGATCGCCAGCTGACCGACCCGGTGCACCGCCGCGACCGCGATCACCTCGGGCCGCGCCGCGATCGCGCTCGCGAGGTCGCGCATCACCGCGACGACGTCCGGATGCGCCTCGTACTCCAATGACTTGACCGGGCGTCCGCCGTCCTCGTCGCGCACGGTTCCGACGAACACCGCGATCCCGCCGGCCGCGGGGTCGGCGACCGCCCCAAGGACCTCGTCGACCGACAGCGCGCGGTCGCGCACGTCGACCAGCCGCACCTCACCCACGCCGCACCTCACCCACGCCGCCGCCTCCTCGCCCGCCGGACCAACGCGGCGGTGCCGACCAGCGCCACGGTGGCGCCGACGGCCGCGCCCGCGGCCGCGTCGCGTCGTCCGAGTCGATGACCGCCGATCGCGAGCCGACCTGACGACTCGGCGAGCGCGGCCCGCAACGCGTCCTCGTTGGTGTGCAGCGGAGTCCAGCCGTGCGCCGTCAGCCAACTCGTCTCCACGACCCACGGATACACCAGGAAATGCAGATCGCCGGCGGAGGCCGGCGTGGCGCCGAGCCGGTGCAGCCGCTCCGCGGTGCTGAACGCGACCGCCGCCGGCAGCTCGATGTGCCGCTTGCCGGTGACCCGCTCGACGTCGAGCTGGTCCAGCCAGCCCTCGCTTCCGACCGCGACCACGCGATGCCGGTCCCCCGCGTCCGGTTCGGCGCCGTGGATGACCACCACCTCGAGGGCGCGGACCAGGTCGTCGACGTGGCAAAACTGCCAGCTCGTCCGCGCGCCCTTGAGCGCGAGCAACCGCGGCGCCTCGAAGTGCCGGGTCAGCACGGTGTCGACCCCGGGCCCGACCAGCGCCGCCGGACGCACCACGGTGACCGCCAGCCCGGGGTGGGTGCGGGGAGCCTGGGCGGCCAGCCGCTCCATTTCGAGCAGGTCACCGAGCAACGCGCCGTCGGGAGCGGCGAGCAGCGGCGCGTCTTCGCGCAGCGGCAGCGCGTTGTCGGCCTGCGCGCCATAGACCATCGCGCTGGTCACGAGCACGACATGCCTCACCCCGGCGGCGGCCGCGGCGGTCAACACCGTCGCGGTGGCGCGGACGCTCGCCGAGTGCCGGTCGACGCGCTCGCCCGCCGAGCCGATGTCGGGCGTGAGGTGCACGACGACGTCGACGCCGCCGAGCCGGTCCGCGACCATCGGGTCGCGGACGTCGGCCAGCCGCCAGGTCGCCTGCGGCGCGTCGCCGCGAATCGTGTCGATCGCGACGACCTTCTTCACCGCCTCGGACGACGCCAGGTGGCGCACCAGCTGCTCGCCCACGCCATGCGCCGCGCCGGTCACCGCGACCACCGGGCCCCGGCGCGCCGCTTTGCCGCGCCGACCGTTCGCGGCGGGAGCCGGACGCTTGCGAGCCGGCGGCCTGCCCGCCTCGCCGTCCGCGCCTTCGGGGTCGCCGTGCCCCGCGCTGCGCCGTGCGCGAACGCGCGATTCCTCAGTGTTCATCGCCGGATCCCCCCGACTACCGTGGGCGGCATGCGTCGCTCGCGGGTTGCCAGTGTCGCCGCCTCCCGTGCCCGTCATGTGTCCATCCTGCCTGAGGAGCCGTCGTGAGTGAGATCCCGTTCGGCTTCGGCAAGCCCAACGACGACGACAACAACGGCGAGACCGGTGGCCGTCCCGGTGGCAATCCCGCCAATCCGTTCGGATTCGGCGGGGACATCGGCGAGGCGTTGCATCGGTTCGCCGACCTGCTGTCGTGGCAGGGCGGCCCGGTCAACTGGGACCTAGCCAAGGACGTCGCCCGGCAGGCGGCGGCGAGCGGGGACCGGTCGGTCGTCGAGTCGGAGCGGTCCGCGGTCGCCGACGCCATCCGGCTCGCCGAGTTGTGGCTCGACCCCGCGACGTCGTTTCCCTCGGCGACGACGTCGGCCCGAGCGTGGAGCCGCGCGGAGTGGATCGAGGCGACGCTGCCGACCTGGAAGACGCTCGTCGAGCCGGTGGCGGTGAAGGTGGTCGACGCCTTCGGGTCGGGACTGCCCGCGATGCCGGGGATGCCCGGCATGGCCGACCCCGACCTCGACGCGGGTGAGCTTCCGGCGCACATGCAGCAGATGGCCGGGCCGCTGATGTCGATGATGCGCCAGATGGGCGGCGTCATGTTCGGCGGACAGGTCGGTCAGGCGCTGGGCGCCCTGTCGCGAGAGGTGGTCTCGTCGACCGACGTCGGCCTGCCGTTGGCCGGTGTCGGAACGGCGGCGCTGTTGCCCGCCGGCGTCGAGGAGTTCGGCTCCGGCCTGGAGCTGCCTGGCGACGAGGTGCGGCTGTTCGTGGCGCTGCGAGAGGCGGCGTGCCATCGGCTGTTCGCCGGCGTGCCGTGGCTGCGCGGTCGGGTGTTCGCCGCGGTCGAGGAGTACGCCCGGGGCATCACGGTCGACATGTCGCACATGCAAGAGGCCATGGGCTCCATCGACCCCACGAACCCCGAGGCGCTGCAGGAGGCGCTGGCCGGCGGCTTGTTCGAACCGCAGGACACACCCGCCCAGCGGGCCGCGTTGTTGCGGCTGGAGACGCTGCTGGCGTTGATCGAGGGCTGGATCGACGACGTCGTGGCCCAAGCCGCGCAGGGCCGGCTGTCCGGCGCCGACGCGCTTGCCGAGACCGTCCGCCGGCGGCGCGCGGCCGGCGGCCCGGCGGAGCAGACGTTCGGCACGTTGATCGGCCTGGAGTTGCGGCCGCGCCGGATGCGGGAGGCCGCGCAGCTGTGGCGGTTGCTGCGCGAGCAACGCGGGGTGGAGGGCCGCGACGCGCTGTGGGAGCACCCCGACCTGCTGCCGACCGCCGAGGACCTCGCCGATCCACAGGCGTTCGTCGACCGGCGGGACGTCGACGTCGACATCAGCGGTCTCGACACGCCGCCCGACGAAGCCTGATCACCGCACGGCCACAGCGGATCACACAGCGGATCACCACAGCGGATCACCACAGCTGCAACGGGCCGGCCGGCTCGACGCCGTCGTCGGCCCCTTCCCAACACGCCTGGTCGACGCCCGCCCCGTCGGAGAAACCCATCAGGTAGCCGCGGGCCAGCTCGGCCTTCGGATAACCCGCGACGAGCGCCTGGAACCGCGGCCCGTGGCCGATCTCGATCAGATGGGCGAGTTCGTGCAACAGCACGTAGTCGATCACCCAGGCCGGCATCGCTTTCATCCGGTCGGACAGCCGGATCGTGCCGTCGGCGGGCGTGCACGAGCCCCAGCGCGACGCCTGGTTGCCCACCCACCGCACGCTCGTCGGCCGCGGCCGGCCGCCGAGGTACCGGCGGGACAGCTCGACCGCGCGGCTGGCCAGCTCGGTGTCGCCCTGGCTCGCCCTGCCGGCCCGGCGGCGCTCCTGCGCGGCGAGGCGCTGCAGCATGACGTCGACCCAGCGCCGCTCGTCCGCCCGCGACATCCGCGCCGGGAGCAACACGATCGTGCGATCGCCGTCGCGGTAAGCCGACACCGTGCGACGGCGGCGCGCGCTGCGGCGGACCTCGACGTTGTCGGCGCTGGCGTTGTCGGCGCTGGCGGTGCTCACGCGCGCACGCTACCGCCAGACCGCGACGGTGTTGTGGATCCGCGGGCCGGTCGGCCCGGTCGCGCCGTTCGAGCCACCCGGGTGGCCGGACGCCACGGACTTCCTTGTGTCCACACGACGCGGACGACGTTTGCGCAGGTCATCCCGGCTGGGTTGGCCAGCGCGAGAGCGCAATTCACAGGTCGTCCGGGCGTCGTCCACAACAACACCCCGAGCCGTCCCCACCGCGTGCACATCGTCATCCACAGGGGCCGGGGTTCGTTCGTTGACGACGCTGAGCGGGCGACTTACGGTCGGGGCGTTGGAACCCCGGGTTGGGGCCGCGTTCACAAGGGGAAGGTGGACGAAGCAGCCGGCCCGGGGTTTCGCGTTGCCTGGGCGCGGACCGCCCCGCCGCCTGTGGACAACCTGTGGAAACTTGGCGAGCTGGACACCCTCCTCGGCTCGTCGGCGATGATCGGCTGACGGCGCGACGCGACCGGCACGGCGCGCATGCGCGGCGCGTGAGCGTGCCTGACGTAGGGTGTCAGGCGGCTTAACCCAACGGGCAGACGCCGCCCGAGGGGTCCGCTGGTCCGCTTCTGGCGACCGGCAGCAGTCCGGCACGACCAGCAACACCATCGGGCACAGCCGAGGCGGCTTCGGCGACCCGGACCGTCCGGCCCAGCTCACGGAACAGCACGATCTGCTCCCACCCCTGCGAGCGCAAACGAACTAAGGAGGACCGCGTGGCCGAGAAGTACAGTGGCGAGGCCTACTGCGTGAAGTGCAAGGAGAAGCGCCAGTTCGAGGGCGACGTCGTCGTCAACGAGAAGGGCACCAAGATGGCGAAGGGCAAGTGCTCGGTCTGCGGCACCACGCTCAACCGCATTCTCGGCAAGGCCTAAGCGCAGCGGCGCCGAAGCGACGGGCCGGGCGAGTGGATCACTCGCCCGGCCCTTTCGTTTCCACACCCCGACGTCTCACCTCCGCCGTCCCAAGCCTTGTGGACGACGGGCCTGCGGCGGCCCGGCGGGTGCGAGGCTTCCGGAACCGGACCAGCGAAGGCTCGACCGACACCCGGAGGCCGCGATGCGACCCGTCCTGAAGACCGCCCTGCGCCGGCTGTGGCGAGACCACACCACCCTGCAGTTCGGCGTGCGGCCGGAGCGCGCGGTGCTGCTGCGCGGCGTCGGCGATCGCGCGGCCCGGTTGATCGCCGCGATCGACGGCACCCGCGACGTCGACGCGTTGCGGGCCACCGCAGCGGGCCTCGGTCTGGACGCCGCGTTCGCCGATCGGCTGCTCGCCTTGCTGGTGGACGCCCGAATCGTGGACGACGCCGCCACCAGCCCGGTGGCGCTGGCTCGGCTGTCGGTGGCTGAACGCGACCGGCTGGCGCCCGACCTGGCGTCGATCTCCTTGCTGTCCGCGACCGCCGACGGCGGGTTGGCGACGTTGGCCGCGCGCCGGCGGACCCGCGTCGGGGTGGTCGGAGCGGGCCGGGTGGGGGCGTCCGCGGCGGCGCTGCTGGCCGCGGCGGGAGTCGGGCATGTCGTCGTCGACGACGACGGCGTGTGCGCACCCGCCGATTGCGCGCCGGGCGGCGCGTCGGTCGGCGACGTCGGGGCGAGCCGGTCCGCGGTCGGCCGCGCGGTCGTGCAGCGCGCGAGCGGGAGCACCCAACCGCGGCCCTTCGAGCCGACCGACCGGCCGGATCTCGTCATCCTCGCCCCCAGAGCCGGCGTGGCCGGGCCCAGGTTGGGCGATCAACTGTTGCGCGACGGCGTCCCGCACCTGCTGGCCGGCGTGAATGAGACCACCGCGGTGGTGGGCCCGCTCGTCGTGCCCGGCGAGTCCGCCTGCCTGCGCTGCCTCGATCTGCGCCGCACCGACCGAGACCCGGCGTGGCCGCTGATCGCGGCGCAGCTGGCGGCGCAGCCGTCCCGCGCGCCGACGACGGCTTGCGACGTCGCGCTGGCCAGCCTCGCGGCCAGCGTGACCGCGTTGCAGGCGTTGTCCTGGATCGACGCCGCCGGCAGCCCGCCGCTGCCCGCGACGTTCGACGGGACGTTGGAGGTGACGTTGCCCGACTGGCGGATCCGCCGCCGCGCCTGGAGCAGGCATCCGGCGTGCGGCTGCCACTGGTCGCAACGCTCCGCGGGCGGCGGCGCGGCCGGGTGATCTCGACGCGCAAAAGGCGCCGGTCAGGGAGAATGCAACGGTGAGCGAGATCCCCCGGCGCAGTGTCACCCGCACCGCCCGGCTCGCATCGCTTCCGCTTGGGGTCGCCGGTCGGGCCACCGTCGGGCTCGGCAAACGGCTCACCGGCAAGCAGGCCGACGAGGTCGCCACCGAATTCCAGCAGCGCACCGCCGAGCAGCTGTTCAAGGTCCTCGGCGAGCTCAAGGGCGGGGCGATGAAGCTCGGCCAGGCGCTGTCGGTGTTCGAGGCGGCGATGCCGGAAGATCTCGCCGCGCCCTACCGCGACGCGCTGACCCGGCTGCAGGAAAACGCGCCGCCGATGCCGGCCACGACCGTGCACAAGGTGCTCGCCGGCCAGCTCGGGCCGACCTGGCGGTCGATGTTCCAGTCCTTCGACGACAAACCGGCCGCGGCCGCCTCGATCGGCCAGGTGCACAAGGCGGTGTGGTCCGACGGCCGCCCGGTGGCGGTGAAGGTCCAATACCCGGGCGCCGGGAAAGCGGTCGTCTCCGACCTCAATCAGCTGGCCCGGCTCGCTCGGCTGTTCGCCATCTTGGTGCCAGGTCTCGACATCAAGCCGCTGCTCCAAGAGCTGCGCGAACGTGTCACCGAGGAACTCGACTACCGGCTCGAGGCGCGCTCACAGCACACGTTCGCCAAGGCCTATCTCGACGACCCCGACATCCTCGTCCCCGACGTGCTGGCCGGCGCGGACAAGGTGGTAGTCACCGAATGGGTCGAGGCCGCCCCCGTCTCGAGGATCATGCGCGCGGGCACCCAGGCTCAGCGTGACCGCATCGGGCTGCTCTACGTGCGCTTCTTGTTCTCCGGGCCGGCGCGGGCCGGTCTGCTGCACGCCGACCCGCATCCGGGCAACTACCGGCTGCTGCCCGACGGACGGCTCGGCGTCCTCGACTTCGGCGCGGTGAACCGGCTGCCCGACGGGTTCCCGCCCGCCATGGGCCGGCTGCTCACCTTGGCGCTCAACGGCGACCGCGAGGCGGTGCGCGACGGCTTGCGGGCCGAGGGTTTCGTCAACCCCGGGCACGAGGTCGACGCCGACGAGCTGCTCGCCTACCTCAACCCGTTCCTCGACCCGGTGCGGCACGAGACGTTCCAGTTCTCCCGGCGCTGGCTGCGCGAGCAGGCGGCGCGCGTCGGCGACCCGCGCACGCCGTCCGGTGCGCTCGCGCGCCAACTCAACCTGCCGCCGTCCTACCTGCTGATCCACCGAGTCTGGATGGGCGGCATCGGCGTGCTGTCACAGCTCAACGCGCGCGGCCCGTTCCGCGCCGAGATGGTGCGCTGGCTGCCCGGGCTGGAAGCCCCAACGACTGACGCTCCCGAGTAACCGGTTCAACCCGCCAAGCCCAACGCCTTGGCCGCCGCCGCCTCCACCGCGGGTGTCACCGTCGTCCGATCTCCCACCACGATCAGCCGCCGCGGCGGATCGTGGCGGTCCTTTTGCTGCTTGAGGTACTCGAGCAGCGGCGGGTCGAGTTGGTTCGGCCCGTTGGTGAGCAGCAGCGCGCCGCCGCGCGCGCCGACGTTCGCGACCGCCGCGACGCCGTCGACGCCGCCTTGGTCGCCACGGGCGAGGTCGAGCTGCGGCGCCGACCAGCGCAGCTTGTCGCGAGCGAACTTCGCGACCGCCACCGACTCCGACGCCGGGTCGCCCTGGCCGCTGACCCGCTCGACGCTCATCCCGGCCCGGGCCAACGACGCCGCCACGCCGTCGCCGACTTGGCTCGACGAACCGATGACGACGACGTGCTTGATGTCGTCCTCGGCCAGGGCGGACAGCGTCTCGGCCGGCAGCTTGTCGGCATCGGCGTACAGCAGCGGAAACCGGCCTCGATAGGCAACCGAGCCGGCCAGCACCGCGTCGGCCAGGTCGTTCGGGTTGACCACGAGCGCGGTCGCGCCGAGACCGGCGAGCGTCGCCGGCTGGCCGCCCGCCTGCTCGATGACCGCCGCCGTCGCGTAACGGTTCACGCCGGCCAGCCGGGCGGTGCGCATGCCGCGCTGACGCAGCGCGGCGTCGACGCCGGCGCCGATCGCGGACGCGTCACCGACGATGTACACCTGCTTCACCTTCAGCCGCCGCAACGCCTCCAGCACGGCGTCCGGGACCTTGTCCGGTGGCGTGAGCAACAGCGGGCCGCCGCCCTGCGCGCCCGCCAGGTAGCTCGCCGCGACGGCGTCCGACAGGTCGTCACCGCGAGCGAGCACGGCGACGTCGGTGTGGCTGAAGCTCGCGGTCGCGATCGCGGCCGCCGTCGTGTAGCGGTCCGGTCCCTGCAACCGCAGCACCGGCGAGCGAGCGCCGCCGCCGAGCGCGAGGGTCGCGACGACCACGCCAACCAGGACGACGACGGCGCCCGCGCGCAGCCAGGCCGGGGCCGCGCCGATCCAGCGGCGGAGCCGAGCCGGCCCCACACGCCGCCGCGACCGCCGCGACGGCTGGACGCCGGGGGGCGCTGGCGCGCTTGCCGCTGCTCCCGACCACGAGCGCATCCGCTCGACCAGCTCTCCAGCAGACGCCGGACGACGCTGCGGCTCGAGCGACAGCCCCGGCCGCAGCGCCCGCTCAATCACCTGCACCGCGGTCGGATCGACGCCGTCCCAGGGTGGTCGGATCTCGCCTGGTGGACGTCCGGTCAGCAGCGCGAGCATCGCCGCCGCGAGACCGTAGACATCCGCCGCCGGCGTCGGCGGCTCGCCGTCGAGCACCTCCGGAGCGGTGTAGCCGGCGGTGCCGGCGCTCACCATGAGCCCGCTGCTCGCGATGCCGAAATCAACGAGCACCACGCGGTCGTCTGGTGTGAGGACGACGTTCGCCGGCTTCACGTCGCCGTGGACGATCACCGGCCGATGCGCGTGCAGGTGATCGATCGCCGCCGCCAGCTGCTCCGCCCAGCGCAGCACGCTGGGCAGTGGCATCCCCGGGGCTCCGCGGGTCGCGACGACCTGGTCGAGGGACGTGCCTTCGACCCAGTCCATCACCAGCACGTAGTGGTCGCCCTCGAAGAAGTCCTCGCGCACCGTCGGCAGGCTTGGATGCGGCCGCAACGCCAGCAACACCCGCGCCTCGGCCAGCACCTGATTGCGCTGCTCGACGGACCCGACCCGGCGCACCTTGAGCGCCACCGGCCGGTCGTGCTGGCGGTCGATCGCCCGCAGCAGCCGGCCCTGGCCACCTTGCGCGACCACGTCCACCGGGCGATAGCGGCCGCGCCACAGCTCCGTCACGAGTCCGACCGCCCGTCCGACCCCGCGTCCGTCCGAAACCGCGACCGCAGCTCCGACAACGTCAACGCGCGGCGCCGGATCGCCTCGTTGGCGAGCCGTGAGCGTCGCCCGCCCTCACCGGTGTCGTGGACGTCGAACTTGTCGTAAAGGTTCGCCAGGTGGAATTTGACCGCCGCCTCGGTGACGACCAGCCGCTGCGCGATGCTGGCCACCGTCGCGGCCTCGGTGAACATGTCGCCCTCGACCAACGGCTCGCACAGGGCCAGCAACACCTCGCGCTCCCGTCGGGTGACGTGCGGCGGCGGATCGGCGCCGGCGGTCAACGTCGACGCAGGCGCGTTGCGCAGCCGAAACACCAGCCGGCTGGCGCCGACGGTGACCTCGTCGCCGTTGCGCAGCCGCTGCTCGGCGGTCACCCGCGCGTTGTTCACGAACGTCCCGTTCGTCGAACCCAGGTCGCGCACCGACCAGCCGGACGGGTAGCGCTGCAACACCGCGTGCAGCGTGGAGACGGTGCGATCCCAGGGCAGCGCGACGTCGTTGTCGGCGCCGCGCCCGACGGTCGCGCGACCGGCCGCGAGGTCGACGAGCTGGGGGCCGCGCTGGCCCCACACCTCGAGATACGCGCTCACCGAACACCACCCGTTGCGCGGCTCGGCGGCCGCGCCGGCTTAGAGGGTGACATACCAGCGCGCGCAGTGCATCGCGGCGGCGACGGCCGACCACAGCAGCAACATGGCCGCCACGTAGGTCCACTGCGCGTCGAGGACGAGCCAGCCACCGGCGAACGTCCGGCCCTGCAGGTAGCCCGCCAGGCTGGTCGCGGTCGGCCCGTCGTGCGCCGGCGTCTTCGCGGCGATCGCGCCGAGCACGTGCTGCCCGACGTAGACGACGAGCGCGTTGCGGCCGAGCGCCACCCACGGCCAGCTGACGGTCGTCGCGGCGAGCCGGACGACGCGCTGCCGCGCCGCCCCGCCGACGTCCGCGACGGCATGGCAAACCAGCAACAGCGTGACGCTGGTGGCGGCGGTCAACAGCACGAACGCGGGCGTCCACAATCGTTTGTTCACCGGCGGGCCGGCGAGCCCGAGATGGGTCACCAGCCAGGCGAGCGCGGCGCCGGCGGCCAGCGCGGTGATCACCCGCCATCCCGGACGCTCGCGCATCAGCCGACCGACGGCGACGCCGAGCAACGCGGTCGCCAGCGCGCCGAGCGTCGACAGCAGCCCTTCCGGATCGTGACCGAACACACCTTGGTGATAGATGTGCGCCGACCCGAACACGGCGAGGTCGATCCGACCCGGCAGGTTGCACGCCGGCGTGAGGACTCCGGCACCGCACGCCAGCGGCGCCCGGGTGAGCAGTTGCGCGTATCCGACCAGCAGCGCGCCCGCGACGGCCAGCACCGGCCACGCCTTTCGCCGGACGACGAACACGATCACGCCGCAGGCCAGGCTCACGACGCCGATGCGCTGCAGCACGCCGGGCCAACGGGCCTGCGCGAAGTCGGCGCCGTCCGCCGCCCAGGCGTTGAACAAGACGCCGACGACGATCAGCGCGACCGCCCGCTTGACCAGCCGCCAAAGGCCGGCCCGGCCGCGTCGTCCGACCAACTGATCGACGCTGATGCCGACGAGGAATAGGAAGGCCGGGAAGACCAGGTCGGCGCCTGTCCATCCGTTCCACAACGCGTGGCGCAGCCACGGGTACCCGCCCGGCCCGGCCGGCAGTTGTTCGACGACGAGCATGCCGGCGACGGCGACGCCGCGCGCGACGTCCAATGCCGCCCACCGCCCGGCGCGCGCGTCGTGATCCGACCGCGGCTCGTAGCTGACGCCAGCCGTGAGCGTCGGCACAAGCGGCGGACGCTGGCTCGGCACGCGCACCGGCACGGTCGGCAACTCCCCTGTTCCCTGGTGATCGCGACCACGCTAAGAACCAGCGGCGCCGCGGCGCCCTAGCCCGCCGGCGAGGGTTTCCTGCGGACGAACGGCATGCGAAAGGGGCCGCGCCCTTGCGGACGCGGCCCCAACCGTCTCGTCTACCGGGTCGCCAGTAGCACCCGCCGGATCCAGCGCGATCGAGCCTGCGTGCGCTCCCGGTTCACCCGCGCTCGATGCGCGGCCACCAGCTGCGCGCGCAACTCGGCGTCGCGGGCGATGCTATGTCGATCGGCTACCACGGTGCGCGCATGCGCGTCATTGATAAACATGAAAAACCCCACGGTGTAAGGAAAGTCGGCACACGGACAGTGCGGCGTGCCCGGCTGCGGCGCAGCCGCACGCGCGGTGGTTGGGCAGTCCACTTCAGGAACTGCCGGCTCGGCCAAGCGATGTGGTGCTGGCTGCTTGGCCGAGCCCGGGGTTATCGCCGCCGGTGGGCCGATCGGCCGACCTGGCGGTCAGGCCGCGACCTCCTTGCGCGGACGCCCCCGCGGGCGCTTGCGTGGAACGACGACACCCTGCACGAACAACTCGGCGCCCCACACGCCCCACGGCTCGCGCCGCTCGATGGCGGCGGCCAAGCACGCGGTGCGCACTGGGCAGTCAGCACACATGGCCTTGGCGGTCTCGACGTCGTCGGGCGACTCGGCGAAGAACAACTCCGGGTCGACCGTCAGGCACGGGATCTCCATCGACCGTCGCAGCGCTTGCGCGAGCACGCGGTCGAACGGGCCGGTCAGCATCTGCGTCACCCCCTAGTGACGTCGTAGGTGCGTCGCGCTCATCGGTGGCGCGACTTGGGCTGGGCTAGCACGGCCTACGGCGCTGTCGATCCAACCTTTGGGGTCGGACACTTTCCGTCAGCGTGAGGCGGTAGTAGGGACAACTAGGTCGGGGACGGGGGGACTCGTCGGGGCAACTTGTCGGGGCAACTTGTCGGGGCAAATAAATCGGGCCAAACAAAGAGGCCGCGGATCCCGGTGATTCGGGTTCCGCGGCCTGGAGTGAGCCGGTCTGAGTGCGGTTTCAAACCGGGACCTTCCAGGGCCGGGGCCCGTCGTACACCGTGCTGCGGAACTGCTTCGTGGCCTTGCGGTTGACCTTGCTGATGCGGGCGATGGCTGCCGACGCCATGGCGGCGACCGGTGCCGGCGCGCCGTTGCCGGACGAGCCGTTGCCGAGCGAGGGCTGCCCACGCCACATGCCAAGACCAACAACATGAAGACGAATGGCGCCGCGCAGACGTGACGCGGCCGCGACTCCCGCGACACCCGTCACCGCGATCTGCCAGGCAGCCGGTTGGACGGCAGGAGCGGGAACGCTGACGACAGCAGCACCGCGCGTGCGAATCGTGCTCTCCATCAGTCGTTACCTCCTTCCGCCACTAGACGCACCGCTAAAGGTTGTTGCTATTGCAAGATTTCTGGCCTCGGGCAGCCGAACGGGCGACCTCCCGAAACCGACTTGTGCAGGCTACGTGGTGGCCAACCGGCCAAGCAATGCATTTATTCGGTTAACTTTGCGGCGACGTCGGCGCACAGCGCCAAGACGTCGTCGCCGAACGCGTCCAGCTTGGCCGGACCGACGCCGCCGATCGACGCGAGTTCGGCGCGTGTCGACGGCCGAACCTCCGCAATTCGGGTGAGGGTCGCGTCGGTGAAGACGCAAAACGCCGGCTGCTTCAACTCGCGCGACCGATCAAGCCGCCAGCCGCGCAGCTTCTCGAACAACGCCTCGTCGACGTCGCCGGGACAGCCGAGGCACCGGCCCAGCTTCCGCTCCGCGCCGCCGGTCAACACCCGGCCGCACACCCGGCAACGCGCGCTCGCGGCGACCCGCTCGCGTCGTCCGGAAGCGGCCCGAGCAGACGACGTGGCGCGCTCGCCGCCACCGGCGAGCTCGGCCCGCAGCGCCTCGAGGAAACGCGACGGACCGCGACTGGCCCGGCCGCCCGGCGAACGGGCCGCCGCCCACGACAGCGACAGGGCGACCCGCGCGCGGGTGATGCCGACGTAGAGCAGGCGGCGCTCCTCCTCGATCTGGTCGGGCGTCTCGGCGTAGACGATCGGCAGCGTGCCGTCGGCCAGCCCGACGATGAAGACGGCGTCCCACTCCAAGCCCTTCGCGGCGTGCAGTGATGCGAGCGTGACGCCGTCGACCACCGGCGCGTGTTGTAGCGCGGCGCGCTCCCCTAGCTCGCTGACGAACTCCGGCAAGCCGCCCTCGGTGCGGTCTTCGGCGAGCCGGGCGAGCGCGGCGAGCGACTCCCAGCGTTCGCGCGCGGCGCCGGCGCCCGCCGGGGCGACCGGCGTCAGACCGGCGCTGGCGAGCACGGCGCGCACGCTTTCGCCCAGCGGCGCGTCGTCCGAGACCGAGCGCGCCGCGCCGCGCAGCAGGAACATCGCCTCGCGCACCTCGGGCCGCTCGAAGAACCGCTCGCCGCCGCGCAGGACGTACGGAACGCCGGCCTCGGCCAGCGCCTGCTCGTAGGTCTGCGACTGCGCGTTGATCCGAAACAGCACCGCGATCTCGCTGGCCGGCATGCCGTCGGCGATCAGCTTCGCCGCCTTGGTGGCCACCGCGCTCGCCTCGGCGACCTCGTCGTCGTGGCTGCTCAGCGTCGGGGTCGGGCCCGGCTGGCGCTGGGCGACCAGCTGGCCGCCGGCCAGCCGATTGGCGAGCGCCACCACCTGCGGGGTGGAGCGATAGTCGCGGACCAACCGCACCACGGTCGCCTTCGGATAGCGCGCCGGAAAGCCGAGCAGGTGGCTCGGCGACGCGCCCGCGAACGAGTAGATGGTCTGCTCCGGGTCGCCGACGACGCAGACATCGTCGCGACCGCCGAGCCACGCGTCGAGCAGCCGCTGCTGGGCCGGATTGACGTCTTGGTACTCGTCGACGACGAAGTAGCGGTACTGCTCGCGCACCTGCGCCGCGACCTCGGGCTCGGTCTCCAGCAGCGCGGTGGCATGCAGCAGCAGATCCTCGAAGTCGAACAAGTTCTTGCGAAGCTTGAGATCCTCGTAGCCCGCGTAGATCGCCGCGACGTCGGCGGCCGGGCGCGGCGGGATGCGATGCTCCAACTCGACGGACGCCGGGTAGTCGTCAGGTGGCCGCTGCAGCGCCTTCATCCACTCGATCTCGCCGGCGACGTCGCGAAGCTCGGACGGCGACAGCGACAGCCGCAGCCGGCCGGACACCTCCGCGAGCAACGGCACCTTCGACTGCAGCACCGCCGGCAACTCGCCGCCGACCGCCCGCGGCCAGAAGTACTGCAGCTGACGCAGCGCCGCCGCGTGAAACGTGCGCGCCTGCACGCCGTTGGCGCCGAGCTGCCGCAACCGGCCGCGCAACTCACCGGCCGCGCGGGTGGTGAACGTCACGGCGAGCACGTGGCCGGGTGCGACCACCCCTTCGTGCACGGCGAACGCGATGCGGTGGGTGATCGCGCGCGTCTTGCCGGTGCCCGCGCCGGCCAGGACGCAGACCGGCCCCCGCACCGCTTCGGCGGCCGCCCGCTGCTCGGGGTCGAGGCCGGCCAAGACGTCGTGGCGAGGTGGGTGGGTCACGTCCGCCATCCTGGCAGCCCGGCCCGACAGCCCGTCGATCGTGGTCGACGGAAGAAAGGTCGCGCCCCGACCGTTGTGGATAGCTGATCGCGCAACTAAATGCTCAGTCGAAGGAGCAGATCACGTTGACCCCCGCCACCGACCTCACGATGTACACCACGACCTGGTGCGGCTACTGCCGCCAGTTGAAGCGCCAGCTGGACGAGCAGGGCATCGACTACACCGAGGTCAACATCGAGGAGTCTCCTGGCGCCGCGGAGTTCGTGATGAGCGTGAACGGCGGCAACCAGACCGTGCCCACCCTGCTGTTCGCCGACGGCAGCACGCTGACCAACCCCTCGATGGCGCAGGTGAGGGCCCAGCTGGAAGGCATCGCCAGCTAGCCGCGAGCTAGCCGCGAGCTAGCCACGAGCTAGCCGAGGTCGCCGCCGTGCCAGCGGTTGATCAGCCGAAAGGCGACCGACGCGCGCATCGGCAACCGCAGTGAACCGTCGCCCGCGCAGGCCGTCATCTCGTCGCGGGTGAACCAGCGGGCGTCGGTGATCTCCACGCCGTCGGGGGCGAGGTCTGACGACGTCGCGTGCGCGGTGAACGCCAGCATCAGGCTGGACGGGAACGGCCACGGCTGGCTTTCGACGTAGCGCACGCCGTCGACGACCACGCCCACCTCCTCGGCGACCTCCCGCACGACCGCCTCTTCCAACGTCTCGCCCGCCTCCACGTATCCGGCGAGCGTCGACATCCGGCCCTGCGGCCAGCTCGGCTGGTGCCCGAGCAGGGCGCGATCGGCGTCGTCCGTGACCAGCATGATCACCGCCGGGTCGGTGCGTGGGTAGTGCTCGGAGCCGTCGTCGACGCAGACTCGGACGTGTCCGCCCAGCCGGGCCGTGGTCGGGGCGCCGCATCTCGGGCAGCGCGGGTGCCGCAGATGCCACTGCTCGAGCGCGGACGCGTGCGCCATCAGACCGGCCTCGGCCGCCGGCAGCACCGAACCGACCTCGCGCAACGACGCGGCCCTCGTTCCCTCCGGCGGCGACGCGGGCAGCGCCCCCATCACCGCGAAGTAGGCCGCGCCCGACTCGCCGTCGTCCGGTGTGCCGAGGAAAAGACGCTCGCCGTCGGGCGCGTCGCCGGCCGGCGTCCACACCAAGCGGTCGCCCGCGGTCAACGCGCGCGCGTTGTCAATGACAAGAACTTTGGACGACGGATGTGCCCACGCGGCGGCGAGCCATGCGTCGTCCGACCGCAAATGCGCGCTGCGGTTCATGCGGATTGCGCGGCGAGCTCGTCCCACAGGTAGGCGACCGCCTCGGCGCCCTTGAGCAACAACGGGATGACGGCGTGCTCGTCGGGCGCGTGAATGCGGTCGGTCGGCAATCCGACGCCGAGAAACACCAGTGGCGCCTGCAAAATCTGGCTGATCTCAGCCTCGGGGCCGGACCCGCCTTCGCGGGTGAAGAGGACCTCGTCGTCGAACGCGCGGCCAAGCGCGCTGGCCACCGCCTGCAGGGCAGGATCGTCGAGCGGCACCAGGTACGGCTGCACGCCGTCACCGAAGAAGTGCACGTTCGCGGTGATCCCGGGCGGCGTGTTTTCCTCGACGTATGCGCGAAAAGCGGCTTGGACGTCGAGCGGCTGCTGGTCGGCGATGAGCCGGAAGCTGACCTTCGCGTGGGCGTCGGTCGGCACGATCGTCTTGTGACCGGCGAGCATGTAGCCGCCCCAGACGCCGTGAATCTCACAGGTCGGGCGGGCCCAGATGCGCTCGAGGGTGCTGTAGCCCGCTTCGCCATGGGCGGCGCGGCTTTCGGCGGTGGCCAGCCAGCGCGCCTCGTCGAACGGCAGCTTGGCGATCATCTCGCGCTCGCGGTCAGACAACGGCCGCACGTTGTCGTAGAAACCTTTGAGGGTGACCCGGTTGTCGTCGTCGTGCAGCCCGGCGAGCAGTTTTGCCATCGCGGTAAGGGGATTCGGCACCGCGCCGCCAAAGGAGCCGGAGTGCAAGTCGACGTCTGGTCCGTGCAAGTCGATCTGACAGTCGGTGAGCCCACGCACGCCGATGCACACCGTCGTGGCGCCCTCGCCGTACATTCCGGTGTCGCTGACGACCACGACGTCGCAGTCCAGCCGATCGCGCTTTTCTCGCAGTAGCTGGGTGAATTTCGGCGAGCCGGACTCCTCCTCGCCCTCGATGACGAACTTGAGGTTGACCGGCGGGCTGGTGCGGCCGGTCGCGTCGAGGTTCGCCCGCAACCCCAGCAGGTGGTAGAGCACCTGGCCCTTGTCGTCGGACGCGCCGCGGCCGAGCAGCCGGTCGCCGTCCGGGCCCTCGACGACGGCCGGCTCGAACGGCGCGAAACTCCATCGGTCCACCGGATCGACCGGCTGCACGTCGTGATGCCCGTAGACCACGACGGTCTTGGCATCGGGCTGGTCGGATGGCCACTCGGCGAAGACGCAGGGCGCGCCGTCCGGTCCGCCCGCCGTCCAGATCTCGACCGTCGGAAAGCCGATGCCGCGCAGCGCGTCGGCGAGCCACTCCGCGGAGCGCCGGACGTCGGCCGCCCGCTCGGGGTCGGTCCACACGCTCGGGATGCGCAGCCAATCCGACAACTGCGCGACAAACTCGTCGCGGTGGCTTTCGACGTACGCGCGGACGGCGTCGCGGCGGGCGTCGTCGATGACTGATGCTGGTCGTGAGCTCATAGTCGAACCTTAGATCGCCGCGAAGACGTCGCCGCGCGGTGGCCGGTCATGGCATCCTGCGTTGATCACGTCGGATGGAGTGGCCATGCCGGTGCCGCCGGGGCGCGTGGAGTTGCGCCAGTCGAGGTCGAATCAGATCGGGCTGTCGATATTCATCGCGGTCGTTTTGACCGCGATCGCGGTGAGCCAGCTGTTCGCACACCGGCCCAGCGCCGTCGTCTTCATCGTCTGCGGCGTCGCTCTAGCGCTGGACGTCCTGCTGGCCTGGTACCTGGTGCGCAACAGCGGGTCGACCCTGGTGATCACCGCGGACGACATCACCTTCACCAGACACCAAGGCCGGACGCGGCCGGCGAACCAGCTGGTCATCTCGCGCACTCCGGAGAGCAGGCTGAGCTTCCGCGCCACCCCCACCGGCATGGTCGGCAGCCAATACACCGGGTACGCGTTGAAGTTACGCGATGACGCGACCGGCGAAGCGGTCTACGCCGGCGCGTTCGGACGACGCCAAGTGCAGCAGGCGTGCGAGTCGCAAGGCTGGTCGTTCAGCTGATTCTCGGCAGCCGCTGCGATGCCGTGAGCATCGCGCGGAACGGGTCGCCTCTTTCTTTGAGACGCTTGTCGATGTTGCGGATCGTGAACGCGTCCGGCTTGAGCTTCGGGTCGTCGAGCTCGTCCCACTCGATCGGCGTCGAGATCGGCGCGCCGTTCGCGGGCCGCGGGCTGTAGGGCGCGACCAGTGTTTTGTTGATGGCGTTTTGGGTGTAGTCCAGGCGGGCGAGACCCCCGCGCTCTTTGACGTCCCACTTCCAGCTGACGAGGTCGGGGGCCACGGCGCCCACCGCCTTGGACAGCTGCTCCACCCACCCGCGGGTGTCGTCGAAGCTTGGGCCGCGTTCGATGGGCACCCAGATCTGAATGCCGCGGCGACCGGTGAGTTTAGGAAAGGCTTGCACGCCAAGGTGTTCGAGCGCGGTGCGATGGAGTCGCGCGAGGGTGAGCACGTCGTCCCACCTAGTGGTTGTGCCCGGGTCGAGGTCGATGAGGGCGTACGTCGGGCAATGCGGCAGATCGGTGCGCGACGTCCAGGCATGCCATTCGAGCGCGCCGAAGTTGGCCGCCCACACCAGCGCGGCCGGCTCGTTGACCACGAGGTACGTGGTGGTCTCGCCCGGGTCGGCCTCGTCGTTGTCCCAGCGGCCAAGCCAATCGGGCGCATGGTCGGGAAGCTGCTTGTGCCAAAAGCCTTTCGCGTCAGAGCCGTTCGGATAGCGGTGCATGTTGAGCGCGCGACCCTCCAGATACGGCAGGACGACGGGCACGATCCGCGCCGCATACCTGATGAACTCCCGCTTGGTTATGGGCTTCTCGCGGCCCTTGCCCGGGAAGAGGACCTTGTCGAGGTTGGTGACGCGCAGCCGTCGTCCGAAAACCTCCCAGTCACCGGCGTCTTTTAGCTTTTCGAGGGCGTTGAGCTCATCCGCGCTGACCTGTCTGGCGTTAGCCCGCAGATTGATCGAGGCTTGCGTGGCAGGCAAATCCGAGCGCCACAACCGGTCGGGGTCGGCCTTCACCTCGTCATTGGTGCGGCCGCTGAGCACTGACGTTGGATGGTCTTCAGGATCCCAGCCGTCGACCGCGTCGGCGTCGTGCTTGTGCAGCAGGATCCACTGTTCCTTGCCTGCCTCGTCTTGCTCGCGCCGGATCAGGATGAAGCGCCCCCGCAGCTTCTCACCGTGGACGTCGACGTGCAGCTCGCCGTCCGCGACCGCCTTCGCCGGATTGTCTGTGGCGTGCGGTTCCCAGGTGCCGCGGTCCCAGACGATGACGTCGCCGCCGCCGTATTCGCCGGCCGGGATCACGCCTTCGAAATCGGCGTACTCGATCGGGTGGTCTTCGACGTGCACCGCCGCGCGCTTGACATTGGGGTCGAGGGTCGGACCTTTCGGCACCGCCCAGCTCACCAGCACGCCGTCGATCTCGAACCGCAGGTCGTAGTGCAACCGGCGGGCTCGGTGCCGCTGCACCACGAAATTCCTCGCGCTTGCGCCGTCCGCGGTTTTCTCGGACGACGCGCCGGCCGGTTCTGGCGTGCGAGTGAAATCGCGCTTGCGCTTGTAGGGCGCGAGCCTCTTCTCGGCGGCGGACGTCGGCGGCGTCATGGTGGTCGTTCTACCCCGTTTCCGGGTCTCCGGTTGACGTGTAAGGAGTTCCTTACGTATGCTGTGGGGCCATGGCGCTCAAGCATCTTCAGGTCATGTCGCTGCCGGTTTCTGATCAGGATCGGGCGAAGGCCTTCTACGTCGACACGCTGGGGTTTTCGCTGGTGAGCGACACCGAAATCGGCCCGCTGCGCTGGGTGCAGGTTCGGCCGGGCGATGGGCAGGCGTCGATCACGCTGGTGAACTGGTTCGCATCGATGCCGGCCGGCTCCACCAAGGGGACGGTGATCGAAAGCGACGACCTCGACGGCGATATATCGGCACTCGCGGCGCGCGGGGTGCAGTTCGACTGTGACGTGCAGCAAGCGCCGTGGGGTCGGTACGTCACGTTCGACGACCCCGACGGCAACGGCTTGATTCTGCAATCGACAGTCGCGCCGTCGTGATCGCATGACGACCACCGACGTCTACGAGGCGATCGCGCATCCGGCTCGTCGTCAGGTGATGGAGGTGCTGCGCGACGGGCCACGGCGGGCGGGCGACCTGGCTGGCTCATTCGCGATGTCGCGGCCGGCCGTGTCGCAGCACCTGCGCGTGCTGCGCGAGGCCGGGCTGGTCGCAGAGGTCCGGGTCGGCAGGGAACGGCACTACCACCTCAACGCCTCGCCGCTACGCGCGGTGAATGAATGGACGAAGCGGTATCAGGAGTTCTGGGAGAGCCGACTTGATGAGCTCGGCCGCATTCTGGATCGTCCATGACGCAGGCGGTGCAGGTTGAGCGGTTCTATCCCCATCCGCCGGCCGCGGTGTGGCGGGCGCTCACCGAACCCGAGCTGTTGGCGCTGTGGCTGATGCCCAACGACATCGCCCCTGTGGTTGGGCATTCCTTCACCTTCACGACCAAGCCCGTGGCGGAGTTCGACGGCATCGTGCATTGCGAAGTGCTCGAGGTCGACGTCGAGCGCCGGTTGGTGTTCGCCTGGCGGAGCAACTCGGGTCTCGACACGACCGTGACCTGGACCTTGCACCCCGAGGCCGGCGGAACGGTGTTGCGACTGGTGCACGACGGTTTCGACACCGCCGACCCGCTCCAGCGCATCGCCTTCGACGCGATGGGCGGCGGATGGCGCGGACACATCGCGGACCGACTCGCGGCGACGCTAGACCGGCGGTTCGGGGTCGTACTGGAGACCCCGCCGGACGTCACGGGCACGCTCCCGGCCGGCTAACCGGTCGACCAGATGCAGCGCCATGTCGATGCCGGCCGACACCCCGGACGACGTGATCACGTCACCGTCGTCGACGAATCGGTCGGTCGCGCGGACGTCGATGGTGGGGTCGAGCTCCTTCAGCAGATCGAGTGAGCGCCAGTGCGTCGTGGCCGGGCGATTCTTGAGCAACCCGGCTGCGGCGAACACCAATGCTCCGGTGCAGACGCTGGTCATCAGCGGCACGGTCTCGCGTTGCGCGCGCACCCATTGGAGTTGCGCGTCGTCTCGCAGCTGCGGGCGGGTGCCCTGCCCGCCCGGATAGACAAGCACGTCCAGCGCTGGCGCGTCGGCGTACGAGTGATGCGCCTGAACGACAAGGCCTTTCGCGCAACGCACAGCGCCGCCACGGCGTGACAAGCACGAAACGGCGTAGCCGTCGGCTGGGAAATTCTTCGCCCAATAGGAGAGCACCTCCCACGGACCGATGGCGTCGAGCTCCTCGACATCTTCGAAAAGGACGATCCCGATGTGGTTGACGGCTTCCGGCATGTGCGGATGCTGCCACAGCGGCGCCGGGCGTCGCCGCTGATTAGGGGTCGTCGAGCTGTCTGGTTTTGAACCTGCTGTGCAGTCGGGGGGTTTGGCGTGGGTCGATCCAGGCGGGTGGGGTGAACCAGGGTTTGCCGTCTTTGAGGTCGATGTGCCAGCCGTCTCGGTGGACCAGGGTGTGGTGCCGTTCGCACAGCAGCACTCCGTTGTCGGCGCATGTTTCGCCGCCGTGGGCCCAGTGTTTGCGGTGGTG
>DASVDW010000223.1:0-9435 GCA_036380925.1 Acidothermaceae bacterium | reverse complement strand
CCGCCACCCCGCCGGGCGCCGCCGGCACCGGCATGCCAACCGCCGCGTACAAGTCCCGGTACTGCTCGCACATGCGTGCCGGAGCGAATCGATCGCGGGCCAACGCCAAGCCTGCGGTGATCAGCTTTCGGCGTCGGCTTTCGTCGGCGAGGACGTGCCGCAAGCCGTCGGCGAGCGCGGTCGCCGATCCGGGCGGGACGAGTTGGATGGCGGCGCCGAACGCCGCCAACCCGGTCACCGCGGAGGCGACGACGGGAACGCCGGCCGCCATAGCTTCGAGAACGCTGATCGGCAGGCCTTCCCAATCAGTGGGAAGCACGCAGGCGTCCGCGGCGGCGAGCAGCCAGTCGACATCGTGGCGCTCACCGAGCAACCGGATCCGGTCCCGCTGGCCGGTGCGCCCGATCGCCGCGTCGACCGCCGGTCGGGTGACGCCTTCGCCGACGATGAGCAACACCGCGTCGGCAGGCATCTGTTGCCAGGCCGCGACGAGCAAATCGTGCCGCTTTTGTGGCGCCAGGCGGGCGACACAGACGACGACGCGCGCGTCGCACGCGATGCCAAGGCGCCGCCGCGCGTCAATCCGGTCATGGGCCTCGGGAGCCACGACCGCGTTCTCGATGACTTGCGTTCTGGACGACGGAAAGCCGGCTGTGACGACCCGTTCGGCCACCTCGGTCGAGACTGCGACAACGTGGTCCGCACAGCGGTTCAGGATTCGCGCGGCGTCCCGATACCTTCCAGTTGGCACGCCGTGCAACGTGACGACAAGGGGAACACGCTGTCCACCACGCGGGAATGCGTTGGGCCACCCGGCCGCGGAAACGACGGCGGCCTTCACGTTATGGGCGTGCAGCAGGCTCACGCTGGCGCGGATCCGCTCGCGCCGCAGTGCGATTGCCGCCCGTGCGAGGTCCAGCGGCCGTCGTCCTCGAAGCGGCACCGACACCAGCCGGGCGCCCTGCCCGTCGAGCTCGGCCGCACGCCAACCTCCAGAGCTGGCGACGGTGACGCGCGCCCCGCGTGCCGCGACATCACGCGCGAGCGTTGAGACAACTGCCTCTGCCCCACCCGACCCCATCTCGGCGACCGTGAACATCACGTGCATGACAGCGCCTTCCGGTAGGTGTCGAGCAGCCCGTCGACACAGGTCTGGAGCGTGTAGTGCCGGATGACCCGCTGGCGCGCGTGCCCACCCATAGCCCGCCTGCGCGCGGAATCCGCGACCAACGTGCGCAATGCGCCGGCGAGCGCCGCGACCTGACCGGGCGGGACGAGCAGGCCATCGACGCCGTCGCGCACGATCTCCGGCACCCCTCCGACGCGGGATGCCACAACCGGGAGTCCGCATGCCATCGCCTGCAACAGCGCGAGCGGGCAATTCTCGGCGGCCGACGGCAGCACGAAAAGGTCGGCTTCGGCGAACCCGGACGCTGGGTCCGCCACCCGTCCGCGAAAGGCGACCCGCCCGGCCACACCACGCTCACAGGCTGCTTTCTCGACCGCGTCGCGCTCAGGTCCCGATCCGACGAGAAGAAGCTCCAACTCGGGAACATCCGCGAGCACCTCCACCAGGGTGTCGAGGCGCTTGACCGGGGCCATGACGCCCAGCCAAATCGCGGTCAGCGACCCGTTCGGACGTGGCCGGGGTGAGAATCGAGCCACGTCCACGCCGTTGGGGACGACGTCGACGACGCCCGCGTCGAGGCCGATGTGATCCACGGCGAAGCGCGCGACCGCATGACTGGGGACGACCATGCGGGCGCGAGTCGCGCGGCAAAGCAACCGCTCTCCCGTGAGGTAGTACCAGCCGTCCCGGCCGCGCCGGCGCGCCGCCCGAGCATTCCCGGCGACGAGATCGGAAAGTCCGTCGGCGACGCCGTGCAGGGTGTACACGAGCGCGGGCACGCCGGTCGCGCGACCGACGACGCGACCGATGAGCCCCGCTCGACGGTCCTGGCAGTGCAGCACGTCCGGGTCGATCTCCCTTAGCGCCGCGGCGATCGCGCGTGCTCCGCGCAGATCCCGCTTGCTGCTCATCGTGACGTCGTGCAACAGCACGTGGGGGTGCGCCACCCCAGCCGACAAGCCCGCGCACGGCCCCACGATGTGGCTCTCATGCCCTCGGCGCGCGATCTCGCGCGCGACATCCATGGCGTGATCCGCCGGACCGCCGTCCGGCTGGGTTAGCAGTTGGACAATCCGCATGTCACACCACGACCGCGGGGTCAAACTCGGCATGGCGCGTCGAGCGCGCCTGCAGCGCCGCGCCAAGTGCGGCGAGCAGCCACAACGGCAGGTAATACTGCTCGGTGAGGAAAATCGCGGCTACTCCCGCACCGACGAACGCGACACACACCGAGCTGGCGAGATCAGCGTCAAGGTGCTGTTTCCGCGCGCTTTCCCTCGCACCGCGGTAACCGAATCCCAGCACGCCGGCAAAGGCGGCGAGCCCTACGACGCCGAGTTCGCTGGAGACCTCGAGATACATCTCGTGCGCGACGTCGAGCCCGCGTTCGGGGTTCGTCCCGTGGTAGTCGATGTAGCGGTCGTAGTTCTCGCGAAAACCCGCCGGGCCCAGGCCGATTAACGGGTGGTCGTACGTCATCTCGGCGGCCGCCTGCCACCGGCTCAGTCGCGTGTCGATGTTTTGCTGTGCGACCTGGCCCTTGGCGTGCAGGCTGGTGCCGAGCTTGCCCGGGGCCACGATCGAGGTGGCGGTGACAGCGATGGCGGCGAGTGCGACCGCCGCGATGACGGCGCCCGCCCTGATCCGCCGGGATGACAAGGCATATACGAGCATCGCGCCGATTCCGACGAGCGCGCCGCGCGAGAACGTCGCGAGAACGGCGAGCGCCATGGTGAGCGCTGCGAGGTTGTACACCTGCTTGTGGCGGGCGTCATGGCGAAGTCCGAAGCACAACGGCAGTGCCGCGACCAAGAAGAACGCGAAATCGTTCGGGTCGCCAACGGGTCCGCTCGCGCGCAGGTTGTGCCGGAAGAACATGACAAGCCCAACCAGCGCCGCCACCGAGCATGCCGCGACGTACATGCGCGCGACCCGTTGCGGATGTAGGCGGTCTTGCATGCAGTCGATGAGGACGACCAGCGCCGCGAGGTATGACAGATAGCGGATCAAGACCTCGGTGCCGAGTGCGCCGTTCTGGTGGACGACGGCAGAAGTGAGCAGGACGGCGAGCAGAACACCGGCAGCACGCGCGACCGGGTGCGAGAGGCGCACCGGCGTTCCCCTTGTGAGAACGCGAAGGAGCCATGCCGCGAACAAGACGGCGCCGAACAACTTGACGGCCGAGCCGCTGATTGACTTCGCGTACCCTTCGAAGGGCGCCAGTGCGACGAAGGTCAAAGCGGCCAGTTCCACATTGCGAACGAGCGCCACGCCGGCGACCACGACCAGCAATGTCCAGCTGGCGTTGACCGGCCCGATCGCCACCAGGACGCTGACGGCGCCCGCGATCAGCAACACGATGACCGCGAATGCGGGCATCCGCTCGGTGGCGCGCACACGCGGCACGGCGCCGTGCGCGGACCAGTTCACCACGGCGCGCCTCCACGTTGTCGCCACCTGTCGAGCGGTCGCAGCCAGGTCAAAGCGCCGTCGAGCAGCAGCGCGAAGTCGGCTGCGGAGTTCGGAGCCATGGCCCTTCTCAGCGAAAGCGGATTCTGCCTTCGGGTGTTTGCGCCACGGTCGGTGGTGACGCCGATCGTGTAGCCGGCCTGGTGCGCAGCGGAGAGGACCGCGGTGTTCCAGCCGCCCATCGGGTACGCGAGAGATTGGACCGGGCGGCCAAGCAGCTCCTCTGCCGCGGCGCGCGAACCGGCCAACTCCCGCTTGAGGTCATCGGCGCCAAGACTTGGTAGCCACCGGTGGGAAACGGTGTGCGATCCGATGTCGAGTCCGTCGACGGCGGCGGCCGCGACGTCGTCCGACGTCGCAAGCTGTGCCCGGCCAGCGTCCTGGTCGCCGACGGCGGCGTCCCAGGGGAATCGCTTGCCGCCGTCCAGGTAACCGGTCACGACGAACAACGTCGCGGGCAGACTTCGTTCACGAAGCAGGGGCCACGCGGTCTTGACGACACTGGAATACCCGTCGTCGAAGGTCAACGCCACGGCGCGCGCCGGTAGCGCGTCGGCCATGCACAGCCGCGCCGCGTCGTTCAGCGAAAGGACGGTTGCGCCCCACCGCTCCAGGACCTCGAGTTGCCGCAAGAACACATCGACCGGAGTGGACAGCCCGTCGTCTCCCGGGCCCAGGCGATGCCAGCCCACCAGCGTCAGCCAGCCGCCGCGACGCAGTCGTCGCGAGGCGCGGGAAGCCGGCCGCACCAGCCGCGCCGCGGCGCGCACCCCTGGTCTCATGACGGCCTCGCCATCGTCACGACGGTCCGGACGAGGTTCTTCCGATCGAGCAGCCCTAGGGCGCCGAGGTATGCGGCGACGCCCAGCGCTCCCACGACGAGCAGGCCCTCTATCGAGACGCGCGTACCAGGAAAAGCCGCCTGGAAACCGAGCACGACGACGGCCATGCAGACCGCCCCGACGCCGACCGGGGTGAGCGCTGCTGCCAGTTCGCCCACCCGAAAACCGGACAAGTGCTGGCGCGCGATCGCCAGCGCGGCCGCACTCTCCACCGACGCGGCAAGTACCTGGCCGATCGCAACGGCGGTGATTCCGTAGCGGGCGAGGGCCACGAGAGCCGCCACCAGAATCACCAGATGCAACAGCTGAAGCTGCAGTGTGTTGCGCGGGCGCCCGATCGAGTTCAGCGCGGTCTGCGCGAACTGCGCCACGCTAAGCAGCGTCGCGTAGAGGGCGAGCCATCGTGCCGCCGCAATCGCGGGTTGCCATTTCGTTCCGAGCAACTGCAACTGATCCGCGAACAGCGCGATCCCCAGGCAAAGCGGCACGAGCACTCGCATGGCTGCGGCGACGACGCGCGCGACGGCAGGCCCGACGGCGCCATCGCCGAGTCGGCACAGGTAAGGGAAGGCGGCTCCGGCGATGACGAATGCGACGTTCAGATAGGGCAGGAAGGCGAGCCGAAACGCAAGCGAGTACTGGCCGAGCGAAGTTGGCCCCAACACGCGCGCGACGATCACGTAGTCGACGTTGAAGACCACCAGCTGCAACAGGTTGGCTCCGGTGAGATGGGCGCCGTACCCCAGCAGTCCGCGCACGTCGCCAATTCGCCAGCCCGGGCGGATGACGCCTCCCGCGATCCACGCCAGGACGAGTGTCAGAACCCCTTGCACGATCTGCCCGGCGACGAGCGCGGCGACCCCGTGGCCTTGCACGGCAAGCACAACGGCGACCGTCGCGCCGCACAATGCGGCGGCGATGTCTGGGATGACTCGGCGTACGAACGCGAGGTCGCGACGAAGCAGCTCCAGCGACGTGGCGGCAACGCCGTAACACGGCAGCACGCTCACCAACCCGCGGATCACCCAGGCGCCGTCAGGGCCCGCGTGCAAGGCGTTCGCAAGCCATGGCGCGACCAGCCAAACCAACCCGGCGATCAGCACGTTCAACGTTGCCGACAAAGTCACCGCGCTTCGCGCCGCACGCCGAGCGTCGCCGCGCCAGTAGATCAACGCGGTGTTGGTGCCGAGGTCGCTAATCACCTGCGACACATTGGTGATCATCGTGCCGATGGCGATCAACCCGAGCGCCGAAGGCGCCAGCAACGAAGCGAGCACGAGCAGCACGGCGGTCTGCGCGCCTTTGACGACGGCGGCGCTGAGACCGAGCCAACCCGCCCCCCGAGCAACCCGGCCGGTCTTGGGCGGGGTCGGTGGCTGCTGCCCTGGCGCGTCGTCGTTGGTCGTCGGTTCGAGAGCCGCGGTGATCAACGACAGCTCGGCTCGGAGGTTGTCCGCGCCAAGGTCGTGTAGTGACCGGTTGCGCAAGTAGAGCATGAAGGTCGCGACGACAAAGGCAGTCCGGCGTGGGACGTCCCATTCGCCGAATGGCCGCCCGCCGACGGGTCGATCCGTCGACAGCTTGCCATCGATCATGCGCTTGCAGACCGCGGCGACGCTGCCGCGACCCGCGCGCACTTCACGGAGGACCTCGAGCAGCAGCCAGTCCAGTCCTAACGGTGCGTCGGACGTCGCGTTTTCCCAATCGATGACCGCCGCCGCGTTCCGATCGATGACCACGTTGGGCGGCCACGGATCACCATGGCACCAGCCGAGGGGCACCCCGTCGTCCAACGGCGCCATCACGCCGGCGAGGCGCTCGCGAATGTCCCGGGGCGCGAGCAAGGCTCTGTCGCACCACGACTTTGCCCATCCCAATTCGGAGCGGCCAGTGCAAACTGTCGACAACCCCGCGACGAGCGTCTCGGCGATCTGCCACCGTCGGCGCTCGCCCCACAGCAGGTCGACGAGCGGGCGGCGACCCCGCGGCAGCCACCGTGTCGCAACCCATGGACATCCAACGGTCGTCCCCCGGGCAAGTTCTTTCTGTACGAGCGGCCGAATGCTCGGCACTTCAGCCGCAACGTGCCCGCCGACCGTCGGTTGCTGTTCGGTGTTCGACAGCGCAAGCCGGACGGCGATGTCGCCGTCCGATCGGCGAACTCGCAAGATCGTGTGTCCAGCAGTCTCAACACCGACCAGTCGGCCCGGCCTGCCGGTCGAAGCGGCCAGGTCTGCCAGCACCAGGTCGGCGATCGACGGACCCGGCTTTCCCTCCAGGAACAATCGCGGCGCGCCGCGTCGCCGGCTCGTGTGGAGTCCGACGAGCCGGCGCACCTGCGCGCGAAATCCGGACAGGTGCGGCAGCGGCCAATCTCTGCGCCAAACCTGCTCTGGGTGCCGCGCGCTGGGGTAGATCACGAATTCGCCGCGGCCCCCCAGGACGGCGAGTGTCCCGCCCGGCGCCAGGGCGGGTCGTAGCGACGCCACCGAGCCGAGCCTGCTGTCGATGACGACGAGTGCCGCCGAGCCGGTCATGACCGGGTTGTGCCTGCCGTCCCAGAGCACGTAGGCGGGCGGCCGCACGAGGAGGCCGCTGCCGATCGACCGGGACAGCACGAGGACGTGCGCATACCGGCGCCGCAAGACATCGGCGATCCCGGCGTCCACGGCGAGCACCACCGGCCCCGCCGGTCGCGCGGGGAGGAGGACACCGAACGATCCGAGCCGATCACCGATCTTCGAGCGTTCCCACGCGGCCAGCTCGGCGGTTCCCGCCGGGGATTCAGTTGCCGCGGTCGACCCCGTCGGCACGTGCGCCTCCGCAACTGTGCGGAAGGGGGTGCCGATGACGTTCATCGGGCCCTCGCGACGACGATGAAGGCGCCGCCCAGCGCGGCAATCCGTGGCTTGTCCAGCAACGCGATCTCGAGACGTCGGCGCAATGCCGGGGCCCACAGCCGAGTGCCTTCGCGGCGGTACGGCAGGTATTCGTAGCCGAAGCGCGCGAGGACGTCGAACCCGGCCGCGTCGAGCATGTCGTCGACGGCGCGCGGCGCCAGCATAGGGACCCGCTGTCGCCCTGCCCATCGCACTCGCAGGTAGCGCCCTCGCAGGCTCGACGGGTTGAGGTGAAAGTTGGCGACGAGAACGCCATCAGGACACAGCACCGATCTCATCCAGGCAAGCGCGTCGCGCCGCAACTCCGGTTCGGCGTTCAAGAAAAAGCGAAAGGCCGTCACGAGATCGATCGGATGCGGTAAGTCGCGCACGGGCGTGACGGTCACGTCATGCTGCACGAGACGCGAGTGCGAACAACGCGGACGCGCGAGCGCCAGCATCTCGGCGGAGACGTCGATGCCGATTGTTTCGTTCACCCGTGCCTCGAGGTACTGCAAGACACGCCCCGTGCCGCACGCGAAGTCCACGGCTCGCCGCGGCGTCGGCTGCAGGTGGCGGTCGAACACCCGATCGAGAATCCGCCGTTCGATCTCCCAGTTCAGCCCCTTCGCGCTGGACGGCGACCAGAAGTCACGGTCGTAATACCGCGCATGGTCGGCGTCCTGATGTGTTATCCGATACCCCACCGAAGCCGCACCGTTTCGCTGTGCCGCTGAGCCCTTTTCGTGTGTCAGCGCGTCTTCAGGACGCGCCGACCCGCCGTGAAACACGGTGTCAGCGCCGGGCTATGCGGAAGCTTGATCCGTTTGCGCGATTGGCGGATTGCGCACGTCCATGCCCCGCCTTGTGATCAGCGGTCGAAACGCCGGCGGCGAAAACGCCCCGGGAGTCGGTGTCCAATCCGTCTCCGACATCCGGATCATCCGGATCATCACAAACCCGTGCGCCGTCGAGGAAAGCAGCGCTGGTCGGAATCTCCGCGCCGATCGCCGTCGTCAGCTTCTGTAGGCACGCCAGCGCATCGGAGAGTCCGGTGACGAGCCCAGGAACGTCGTGCACGAGCAGCCTGACGGCGTCCGCCGGGAGGGCGATCTCCGCGACGTTCGCGCCGACTCGGTTACGGTCGTCGCGCTCAGTTGGCGCAGTCTGCAGCTGGCCAACCGCCTGCGGCATGCCCGCTCCTGCCGTCGATTCGTAGATCGCATCGGCGCGTAATGTCTCGTACAGCTGCTGCGCTGCGATGAATAGCCGCTCACGCTCGGCGACCACTTCGGCGTGCATGGCGGCTGCCCGTGCGCGGATCCGAGACGCCTCCTCATGCGCCGCAAGCGTGATGCGCAGCGCGTCGGTTTGCGCGGCGAGTGGCAAGGGAGTCGCCACGGAACCGCCGGGTCCGGTGTGGGTTATTGTGTCGGCTCCGGTCGCCGCAGTCGCCATTTCGGGCTTCTCGGAACCTTCGCCCTGTGGGGTCGGGACAGCACCCAATTCAAGACGGTCGAGCAAATATTCCACATGATTGATCGAGCGTTGGAGCAGATCTACATCAGCCTCCGAACGCGCCGTCGGCTTCCATGAGCCATTTAGGTTCGAGTCTTCGGTCATCGCGACCCCCACACCGAGCTTGATCCGATTCGCCGACTTGAACCAGCGCGCCCCGAGCTCAACTCATCGGGTCGGACCGCCGGACTGCCGAGAGTCGGCCGCCAACCCGCTGACGGCCAATAGGTCGGCGATCACCGCTGCCGCTGGCGAGAGACTCCGCTACGGGAGATATGGCGGGGACTCTAGACATAGTGCCCAGTATGGAAGGCCGTTCGCCCTGCCAAAACTAACCAACAGGCAACTCTCGCGAACCTCAGCGAGGTGATCGGGTAACGCAGGGGTGGCGCGACACCGCCACCCTGCATTGAGATCAATTCGCCGAGCGGAGCAGGAGTGCCGTTAGCGGCGCGAGTTCGACGCGGCGCGACACAGGGGCGCCGTAGGCGTCAACGTATCCGGCCGGGATCGAAATGGTGGCGACGTGCTGGCGTGACGGGTTGAGGAAAACGAGACCATGGCTGTACGAGCGCCGGTAGACGGCACCGGTCAGGAC
>DASVDW010000222.1:0-8919 GCA_036380925.1 Acidothermaceae bacterium | reverse complement strand
AGTCGGACGCGCACCTCGCCCACAAGCCGACCGTCAAGGTGCACGGGTTCCCCTTCCTCACGCAGGCGTTCGGCGGCCGGTACCGCCACATCGAGGTGACCGCGCGCGACCTGTTCGACAGCGTCGCCGGCGTCGACGGCTCCGACGGATCAAGCGGGCCGGACGGATCGAGCGGCCCGGGCGGCTCGGTGAGCACGGTCAACTTCGACGGGGTGCACGTGCCCGCGGCCAAAGCGCTGTCGGGAAAGGTCAGCGAAATTCGGGTCGACCACGTCGTCGGGTCGGCGGTGGTCTCCTTCGCCGACGTCGAAAGAGCTGCCAAACTGCCCGGCCTGAAGGTGGCCGCCATCTCCGGGCGGCCGGAGCAGGCTCGGCTCAGCGAGACGGTGACGGTCGCCGGGGTGTCGGCCACCGCCGACGTGGTCGCCCGGGTGTCGGTCACGGCCAACGCCATCAAAGTGGAGGCCGTCGAGATGTCGCTGCCAGCTGGGATCTCGGTGCCTTCGGCGGTGCTGGACCAGCTTCGCTCGCACGCCGGATTCACGGTTTCGGTGCCAGGTCTGCCGCAGGGGGTGCGGCTCACCGGGGTCGCGGTTGGCTCGGACGGCGTGACGGTGACCATACGGGCTGACGACATCGTGCTATCGCGTTCGTGACCTCCGACACATCGCGAAACGGTGCCGCAGATCGCGCCGGTGCCATAGGTTGCCTGCGTGGCGAACAACCTCTACGTTCCGCGCGAGACGCGCGAACACGAGCGGCGGGTGGCATGCGTCCCCGACACGGTCACCAGGCTGACCGGCGCCGGGCTTCACGTCACTGTTGAGAAGGGCGCGGGGGTGGCCGCCGGCTACCCGGACGCCGACTACGAAGCGGCCGGCGCGGCGATCGCCGACCGTGCCGCGATATCCGCAGCCGACGTGGTGTTGGCGGTGCAACCGCTGCCTGTCGACGACGCGGCCAAGCTGGCCGACGGCAGCGTCGTGATCAGTTTCCTGCAGCCGGCGGCTGAGCCCGAGCTCATGGAGCTGTACGCGTCGCGCAAGGTGTCGGCCTTCTCTCTCGATCGGCTGCCCCGGATCTCTCGCGCGCAAAGCATGGACGCGTTGTCGTCACAGGCGCTGGTCGCCGGCTACCGGGCGGCCCTGATCGCGGCGGAGAAGCTGCCGCGGTTCTTCCCGTTGCTGATGACCGCCGCCGGGACGGTGCCGCCGGCGAAGGTGCTCGTGTTGGGCGCCGGTGTCGCCGGGCTGCAGTCGATCGCCACCGCCCGCCGGCTGGGCGCGGTCGTGTCGGCGTACGACGTGCGCGCCGCGGCCGCCGAAGAGGTGAAGAGCCTTGGCGCGAAGTTCATCGAGTTGGAGCTGGAGGCGCTCGAGGGCGCGGGCGGCTACGCGCGGGAGATGACACAAGATCGCGCCGCCCGGCAGCGCGAACTGCTGACGCCGCATCTGGCCGCCTCCGACGCCGTCATCACCACGGCCGCCGTGCCCGGCCGGCCCGCGCCGCTCCTGGTCGACACCGCGATGGTGGAGGCGATGCGTCCAGGAACGGTCGTCATCGACATCGCGGCCGAGTCTGGAGGCAACGTCGAGCTTTCCCGGCCCGGTGAAGAGGTCTTACACAACGGGGTGCTCGTTTGGGGCGGTCGCAACATGCCGAGCGGCATGCCTTACGACGCCAGCCGGTTGTATGCGCGCAACGTCGCGAATCTGCTGCTGCTCATGACAAAAGACGGCGACGTCGCGCCAGACCTGGACGACGAGATCGTCGCCGGCTGCCTCGTCGTCCACGCTGGTGAGGTGCGCGTCTAGGTGAATAACATCGGCCTGCTCACGATCTTCATGCTGTCGGTGTTCGTCGGCTTCGAGGTGATCTCGAAGGTGTCGACGATCCTGCACACGCCGTTGATGTCGGGCGCCAACGCCATCCACGGCGTCATCCTGGTCGGCGCGATCCTCATCACCGGCGAGGCGCAGGGCGCGGTGCAACTCACCCTCGGCTTCATCGCGGTGGTGCTCGCCACCGCCAACATGGTCGGCGGCTTCGTCGTCACCGACCGCATGCTCGAGATGTTCAAAGGCCGAAAGCCAACGCCGGCGTCTGACGTCGTCCAAAACGGCGGAGCGAAATGAGCACTCCTGTTCTGTTCGCCTACTGGGTGACGGCGCTGTGTTTCATCTTGGCGCTTAAGGGATTGTCGTCGCCCAAGCACGCGCGTTACGGCAACCTCATCGGCGCGTTCGGCGCCGCGCTCGCGGTCATCGTCACGCTGTGCCTGCACGGGTTGGGGCATCGCTGGCTCATCATCGTGGCGATCGTGATCGGCTCGCTCCTCGCGGTGCCGGCGGCGCGCATGGTGAAGATGACCGCGATCCCGCAGATGGTGGCCATCTTCAACGGCGTGGGCGGCGGCGCGGCCGCGCTGGTCTCGCTCACCGAGTTCGTCAAGTTGCACGACACCGACACGAACGCGGCCGCGTCGGCGGTCGTCTTCACCGCGATCGTCGGAAGCGTCAGCTTCAGCGGCTCGATGATCACCTTCGCGAAGCTGCAAGAGCTGATGACCGGCCGACCGATCCTGGTGCCTGGCGCGCGGTACGTCACGTCGGCGGTCGGCCTGGCCGCGTTGGGCCTTGGCATCGCGACCGTCCCGGCGTCGAGCGTGCCGCTGCTGGTGGCCTGCGCCCTGTTGTCGCTGGTGCTCGGCGTGCTGTTCGTGCTGCCCGTGGGCGGCGCCGACGTGCCCGTCGTCATCTCGTTGCTGAACGCGTTCACCGGCCTGACCGTCGCGGCTTCGGGCTACGTGCTCGACAACACGCTGCTGATCGTCGCCGGCACGTTGGTCGGCGCCTCGGGAACGCTGCTCACCCAACTCATGGCCAAGGCGATGGGCAGGCCGATCACCGGCGTGCTGTTCGGGGCCTTCAAGGGCGTCTCAACCGCCGGCTCCACCGCCGAGGTGACGACCGGCGATCGCGCGGTGCGCTCGGCCGGCGCCGAAGACCTCGCGATCCTTCTTGCCTACGCGCGGAAAGTGGCCATCGTGCCCGGTTACGGGCTGGCGGTGGCGCAGGCGCAGCACACGGCCCGCGAACTCGTCGACCTACTTGAATCACGCGGCGTGCAGGTGTTCTACGCGATCCACCCCGTCGCGGGCCGGATGCCCGGTCACATGAACGTGCTGCTCGCCGAGGCGAACGTCCCGTACGAGCAGCTCAAGGAGATGGACGAGGCGAACCCTGAGTTCTCCTCCACCGACGTGGCCGTCGTCGTCGGCGCCAACGACGTGGTCAACCCGGCAGCTCGCGACCAGGCGGGCAGCCCCATCTACGGCATGCCGATCTTGAACGTCGACGAGGCCGCCAATGTGGTGTTCATGAAGCGGTCGCTGCGGCCGGGGTTCGCGGGCATCGACAACGCGCTGCTCTACCACCCCAAGACCACGCTGTTCTTCGGCGACGCGAAGGACTCGCTGTCAAAGCTGGTCGCGGCGGTCAAGAGCCTGTAAGGCGGCGCAGCCTCGAGTTGATCACGTTTTGGACGTGTACCTGCCCCAGGACACCTCCACAGACCTGTCCTCGGGCCAGTTCAGCTGTCCAGGGCCGCCAGCTCGCAGGCGATCTTGCTGACCGGCGGTTAGGCTCCGAGAGGCGCCAGCTGGCCGGCCGATTGGGCCGAATGGCCTGACAGCGCTAAGGCAAATGGCCGAATCGTCCGACATTCGGTGTGCGACTGATCGTCGAGGTGCAGGAGCTCCACCGTTGCGTTTTAGCAAGCCAGCCGGGTTGTCCGCGACCGCCGTCACCGCGACCGCTGTCACCGCGATCGTCGGCGTCACGGCCGCCGTGGTGATCGGCGTCTCGTCGTCCGATCACGCCGCACCGACGGCGGACGCCGGCAGCGCCGCCCGCGCGTCGTCCGCCTCGTCGGAGCCGACCGCCGAGAGCGGGCCGGCAAGCGCCACGGCCGCCAGCACGACGCCGACCGCCAGCACGTCACCGTCGGCCGCCGCGACCGCGTCGCCCGGGGCTGACGGCGCCGCCGCGCGGGGTGGGTCGGTTCCGCCGCGCACCCCGTTGGCGACAACGCAGAAGGCCAATCAAGCGCCCGCGATCGCGGCGCAGCCGGCGCCTGCGCTGACCCGCCGCGCGATCGCCCCCGCGCCGCAGCCGCCCGCGCCGAAGCCGCCCCCGCTGAACCGGCCAGGCGGCCGCCCTGGTCCGACCAACACCGGGGTGCCCGCCGGCACGCCGCTCACGGTCGTCAATGGCGACGTCGTGGTGACGACGCCCGGAACGGTCATCGACGCCAAGCACATCAAGGGCGCGCTGATCATCAAGGCGAGCAACGTCAAGGTGACCCGAAGCCTCATTGAGGGCCGGGCCGGCAGCGACAGCGTCGTGATCTCGTCGGGCAGCGGCATCTTGCTCCAGGACGACGAGGTCGCCGTCGCGCATCCGTCGCCGAGCACTGACGCGATGAGCGTGCGCGGCGCGACGCTGAACCGGCTCAACATCCACGGCGGCGTCGACGGGATGAAGCTGTCGTCGAACTCGGTCGTGCAGAATTCGTGGATCCACGGACTGACCTACTTCTCGTCGGATCCGGCGCAGGGCGGCGGCCCGACGCACAACGACGCCATCCAGATCATGTCGGGCGCCAACATCCGGATCACCGGCAACTATCTGCAGGCCGCGTCGTCCAACAACGCCGCGATTCAGGTGACGCAAGACACCGGCAGCACCAGCGGGCTGTACATCTCGGGCAACTGGGCGGACGGCGGCGGCTGCACGTACAACTTCAGCGGTCACGGTCCGAACGGCGAGCTGCTCGCCATGGGCGGCATCACCGTCACGAACAATCGGTTCGGCCGCAACACGGGTTTCGACGGCTGCGCGATCTTGGTCGATCTGCAGACGACCATCAGTCTAAGCGGCAACGTGTTCGACGACACCGGCCAGCCGATCGTCGTCCAGCGGCACAACTGAAAACCCTGGTCAGGCGGAGCCGACCGTGCCGTACAGCCGGTCGCCGGCGTCGCCGAGGCCCGGCACGATGTAGCCGTGCTCGTTGAGCCGCTCGTCCACGCCCGCGGTCACCACCGACACCGGCACCGGCGAGTCGGCGAGCTCCTTTTCGAGTTTGGCCACGCCTTCGGGGGCGGCGAGCAGACAGATCGCCGTGACGGCGTCCGCGCCGCGCTCGATGAGCAGCGAGATCACCGCCGCGAGGGTGCCGCCGGTGGCCAGCATCGGGTCGAGGACGTAGACCTGCCGGCCGGTGAGCGAGTCGGGCAACCGCGAGGCGTACGTCGTCGGCACCAGGGTCTGCTCGTTGCGCACCAGGCCGAGGAAGCCGACCTCCGCCGTGGGCAGCAGGCGGCACATGCCGTCGAGCATGCCGAGCCCTGCGCGCAAGACCGGGACGACGAGGGGTCGCGGCCAAGCCAGCCGCACGCCGTGCGCGCGCGCCACCGGCGTGTCGATCTCGACGTCGACCACCCGGACGTCGCGGGTGGCCTCGTATGCGAGCAGGGTGACCAGCTCGTCGGCGAGCCGGCGAAAGGTCGGGGAGTCGGTGCGCTCGTCGCGCAGCACGGTCAGCTTGTGCGCGATCAACGGATGGTCGGCGACGTGGGTGCGCATGAGGTCACGGTAGCGGGCTGATTTCGCCCCCACCCATTCCGCGGCGCCGCCGGGGCGTGTCACGATGCGCGCAGGGGTAACGCGCAGTGATGGACACCACGAGCCGCGAGGAGGCGTCATGGCGGACGACCGTCCGGTGTCGCGCGGTGGCGACGACACCGGTCGCGATTTCGCGGTCGTTTGCTATCGCGAGGAGGGCCGCTGGGAGATCGGGCTGCTGCCCGAGCGGGCGTCGTCCAGTCTTGAGGCCTTTCTCGCCGCCGTCCGACAACAACCCGGCGAGGGCGGCGCGCTCGGGTTTGTCGACGTCGCCGACGACTTCTTCGTGGCCGCGCGGGTGACGGGCGAGGGTGTGCGGCTGCTGCTGTCGGACGTCACCGCGGCCGACGAGTGGCCGCTCGCCCGCGAGGTGCTCGAGCGGCTCGGATTGCCGGAGCCGAGCGACGAGGACTTCGACGACATCGTGCCCGCGGGAGATCTGTCGTTGTTCGCCGACCTGGGCCTGCCGGAGATGGAGTTGAGCCTGCTGCTGTCGGATATCGACGCCTACGCCGACGAGATGCTCTTCTCGATCGCGCGTCGCCTTGGATTTGGCGATGAGCTGGAGCGTTTGGTCGACGCGGGCGTCCACTAAATTGCCGATTCGTTCAGTCCTCAGCGGGAGCGTAAGTGTCGCACTTAGCAACGTTGATCGTGCGGACGGAAGGTCGTTGGAAGGGTGTCGACGCCGACGAGATCGACCTCGGCGACCTCGACGACATTGAAGAGGTCGCCGACGCCATGCGCGACGCCGCCGTCGGCGACGGCGCGGTGGTGATGTTCATCGAAGAGGACGACGAGTGGTTCGCGATCGTGCGGGTCGATGGCGTCGACGAGCCACGAGTCTTCATCTCCGACGCGCGCGTGGTGGCGCTGTCCGACCTGGCCATGACGTTGTTCGGCGATCTCGCCTCAGAGCAGGCCGCCGACGTCAGCGAGGCGATCGCCGAGGACGAGGACGTGCGGGCCGAGGACGACGAGTCGCCGAGCGTGCGACCGACGCCGGAACCTGCTGGCGCGTTTGATGTGCTGTCCGACTACGGCATTTCCGCGCAAGACCTGCTCGACATGTGCGCCGAGGAAGGCGCGCTGCCGGCCGACGTCATCACCGCCGTCTGCGAGCGGCTCGGCTGCGCCGACGAGATCGAGGTCTACCGCTGAGCTCGCCGCCGTACGACGCGTTGATGCGGTCCGCGCTCGATGAGGCGCGGCTGGCCACGGGGGGCGCCGACGTCCCGGTCGGCGCGGTGGTGGTCGACGCGGACGGCAAGCTGCTCGGCGCGGGGCACAACGCGCGTGAGGCGACCGGCGACCCCACCGCGCACGCCGAGATCGTCGCGCTGCGGGCCGCGGCGGCGAGGGTCGGCAGCTGGCGGCTGCCGGGCGCCACGATGGCGGTCACCCTTGAGCCGTGCACGATGTGCGCCGGGGCGCTGGTGCTCGCGCGCGTCTCCCGGTTGGTCTACGGCGCGGTCGACCCGAAGGCCGGCGCGGTCGGGTCGCTGTGGGACGTCGTGCGGGATCGGCGGCTCAACCACCGCCTCGAGGTGATCGCCGGGGTCTTGGACGTCGAGTGCGGCGCGCTGCTGCGGGAGTTCTTCGAGGGACAGAGAGGTCGGTAACATCTCGCGGCTGTTCGGGCTCGGCGCGACAATCGTCAACGACCTGCGGGACGGCGACACGGGGTGGGCGGTGCTGGCCTACCCCGAGGGCAGCGAGTTTTGCGTCCTGAGCCGGAGTGCCGACGAGGCGGCCGTCGACCGAACGTAGCCGGGCCGGGGTTCGGTAAGCTAACCGGCGGTGGAGTCGCCTAGTGGCCGATGGCGCACGCCTCGAAAGCGTGTGAGGGTGCAAGCTCTCCGTGGGTTCAAATCCCACCTCCACCGCCACGGGGTAGTGACGAAACCCCGGTCTCGCAAGTGACGAAACCCCGCCCGGGCATGAGCCTGGGCGGGGTTTTCGTTGGGTAGCGCTGTATTGCGTTGGTCGCGCGGTGCGGGGCGGCCGATCAGTCAGGCGGCACGCGACCTCAGCGGTTTCGCTGGCGGCTTTTGGGCAACACTTTCAGCCCTGCGGCGTAGCACCATCAGGGCTGTGACGCGAGCGTAGTGGGGTTGTGCGGGACGGTTACGCCGCGGCTGGCGGCGAGGTGTCCCCGGCGATATTGCCGCTGGCGTCGAGTTCGACGAACCCGTGGTCGGTCACGTCGATGCGGGTGAGCGGGTCGCGGGTGTCGCCGGTGTTGGCCGCCCAGATCAGTAGCTGGCGCAGGTTGGTCGCGGCGACCGCGATGGTGAGCGCGCATGTGGTTTTCACGATGCCGACCTGGTGTGTCCAGCCTCGCTTGACGCCGCCGGTCTTTGGTGATTTCAGAAGGCCGAACGAGCCCTCTACACGGGTGCGGCGGGAGTACGAGCGGATCCATTCTGGGCTGCCCCAGTACTCGCGTTGCCGCAGCTTCGGCTCGACGCCGGGTTTGATCGTGATGCTGGCCTGCGTGCAGGCTTTCGCCGGTGGGTTTTGCGGGATGCCTTCGGGCGTTCCGTCGGGAAGGTATTGCGATTGGAGGTAGCCGGAGCATCTGATTTTGCCGGCCCGCGCCGGGCAGCGGAAACGGTCGGCGCCGCTGCTGGTTTTGCCGACTTTCTCGAACCGGTACAGCCTGCGCTCCGCGATCAGTCTGTTGAATTTCTCGAGTTCGGCGACACGGGCGTCGTGCTCGGCTTTTTCTTTGCGGGTTGGGTTCTTGCCAAGTTCGCTGACAGTGAGGTTAGCGGGTCGGTCGATACGCCGAAGGTGCTCAGGGATGGAGGGGCAGTGTGGCCACCCATCGATCATCAGGTAGCCGTGGTCGGGGTGCACGCGTGCGCCGTGGTCGGCCGGGTGGATGTCTTGGACCTGTTCGATTTTCCGCGCGCGTAGCTGGTCGGCCCAGTCCTCGTGCGCGGCGTAGGAGAAGCCTCGATCGCAGATGATTTCGACCGCGGGCCGCTGTTGACGCCGGAGACTGTCGAGGATGTCGAGTGTCTCGCTGATGCCGCGGGCGTTGCCGGGCACGACCGCGATACGTTCGGTCAGCAACGGCTGGGATTGCTCGCCGACTTTCCCAACCCGGGTGAGCGCGATCATCTGATAGCCGAACACCTTTTTGGTCTTGTTGTCGAAGGTGCGGGTGCGGTAGCCCCACCGGGCATCGGGGTCGGCGGATCGTCCGCCTTGCGCGACTCCGCGG
>DASVDW010000221.1:0-28075 GCA_036380925.1 Acidothermaceae bacterium | reverse complement strand
GTTCGGGATCTCGATGCCGATCGCTGACTTGCCGGGGATGGGCGACAAGATGCGGACGTCGGCGCTCGCCACGGCGTACGCGATGTTCTTGCTCAGCGCGGTGATGCGCTCGACCTTGACCGCCGGGCCCAGCTCGACCTCGTAGCGGGTGACCGTCGGGCCGCGGGTGAAGCCGGTCACCGTGGCGTCGATCTCGAACTGCTCGAGCACGGTGGTGAGCGCCTCGACCACGGTGTCGTTGGCCTTGGTGCGCGCCTTCACCTGGGAGCCCTCGCGCAGCATCGTCGGCGGCGGCAGGTGGTAGGTGACGTCGCCGGAGAGCAGCAGTTGCTCCGCGCGCCTGGGCAGCGGCTCCGGCTCTTTCATCTTCTTCGGCGCCGCCGGGCCCCCGTCGGCGTCGGTTTGCGGGCCCGGCAGCCCGGCGCCTGGGTCGCCGGCCAACGGCGCTGGCGTGGTGTCCACGTCGGCGATGAGCGGCGTGTCATAGGGACGGTCGGTCTCGTGGTCCGGCTTCTCCGCGAACGCACCGACCCGGCGCCTCCGGCCGCCGCGACGAAGCGCGACCGTCGGCTCGGCGCTCAGGTCGATGAGCAGCTCGTCGTCCGTCTCGGTCGGCGGTTGACGGCGGAGCACCTTGTCGCGAAGTTCGCGAAGCCGGCGCGGGACCGCGTTGACCGGTGTCGCGGTGATCACCAGGATGCCGAACAGGGCGAGCAGCACGAGCAGCGGGATCGCAAGCGCGGTGCGCACACCCGAGACCAGCGGCGAGGCGACCAGGAAGCCGACGATGCCGCCGGCGTGCCGCATGGTCTGCTCCCCGGCTTGGGGGTCGGGGTTGCCGTGCGCGATGTGGATCAATCCGAGGACGCCGAGTGAAAGCGCGGTCCAGCCGATGACGACGCGACCGCCGGAGTTGACCCGTTCCGGATGCCGCAACACGCGCACCGCCAGCGCGGCCAGCAGGATCGGGACGACGAACGCGGCGGCGCCGAACAGGCCGCGGACGACGGCGACAACCGCCGGCCCGAGCGGCGCGGGCAGCTGCCACCACACACCGCCGGCCACCAGGATGGCGAGCGCGAGGAACGCGAAACCGACGCCGTCGCGGCGGTGCGCCGGGTCAAGGTCGCGCACCCGGGAGCCGGCCGCGCGGAATCCAGCGCCGATCAGGTGGGCGAACGCCATCCAGACGCCCCGCAGCAGCCGACCGAGCGCCCTGACGAGTCGCGCGCCGAGCCCGCCCCGGCCGCCCCGGCCGCCGCGACCGCCGGGGCCGCGTCCCCGCGCTGGCGCGGGTCGCCGTCCGCTTGGCTTCGACCGCGTCGTCGGACGCGAGCTGCTGCGGGGACGGGCAGGGGCACGGGTCGCCATGATCCCCCAGGCTACTCACACGGCCACAGCAGTCCCAGCAGTAACACGCGCGCACCCGCCCCGGCCCCGCTCCTGCGAGTGCCGGTCAGACCTCGACGACGAGCGGGATGATCATCGGCCGGCGGCGGTAGTTCTCGTTGACCCAACGGCCCACGACCCGCCGGACGACCTGCTGCAGTTGGAAGCTGTCGGTCATGCCATCGGCGACCGCGCTTTCGATGGCGTCTTGAATGCGCGGCACCACGTCAACGAGAGCGGCGTCGTCGATGCCCGAGCCGCGAGCGTGAATCTCCGGTCCAGCGCTCACCTTGCCGGTGGCGGAGTCCATGACGACGACGATCGAGACAAAGCCCTCTTCGCCGAGAATCCGCCGGTCTTTCAGTGAGGTTTCGGTGACCTCTCCGACCGACAGGCCGTCGACGTAGACGTAGCCGCTGCGCACCGCGCCGACGATCGACGCGCGACCGTCGACGAGGTCGACGACGACGCCGTCGTCGGCGACAACCACCCGGTCCTCGGGCACGCCGGACAATTTCGCGATCGCGGCGTGCGCCTGCAGGTGCCGCCACTCGCCGTGGATCGGCATGAAGTTGCTCGGCCTGGTCAAGTTGAGCACGTACAGCAACTCGCCGGCCGGCGCGTGCCCGGAGGTGTGAACGAGCGCGTTGCCCTTGTGCACGACGGTCGCGCCCCAGTGCGCCAGCCCGTTCACGACGCGAAACACCGCGGTCTCGTTGCCGGGGATGAGCGAGCTGGCGAGCACCACCGTGTCGCCTTTCTCGATGCGCACCGGATGGTCGCCGTTGGCGATCCGAGACAGCGCCGACAGCGGCTCGCCCTGCGAGCCGGTGGAGACCAGCACGACCTCTTCCGGCGGCAGCGCGTCGATCTCCCGCGCGTCGACCAGCATGTCGGCGGGCACCCGGAGGAACCCGAGGTCGCGCGCCGCGCCCATGTTGCGCACCATCGACCGGCCGACGAAGCCCACCTTGCGCCCGAACTGCTCAGCGGCGTCGAGGACCTGCTGAACGCGGTGCACGTGGCTGGCGAAGCAGGCCACGATGATGCGCCGCTTCGCGTTCTCGAACAGCCCGCGCAGCACCGGTGCGATCTCGCGTTCGGGGGTGACGAAGCCGGGCACTTCGGCGTTGGTGGAGTCGCTCATCAGCAGGTCGACGCCGTCGGCGCCGAGCCGGGCGAAGCCGCCGAGGTCGGTCAGCCGGCCGTCGAGCGGAAGCTGATCCATCTTGAAGTCGCCGGTGTGCAAGACGACGCCCGCGGGGGTGCGAATCGCGACCGCGAGCGCGTCGGGAATGGAGTGGTTGACCGAGAAGAACTCGCACTCGAAGGGTCCGAGCCGCTCGCGCTGCCCTTCGCGCACCGTGAGCGTGTAAGGCTTGATGCGGTGCTCGGTGAGCTTGTTCTCGACGAACGCCAGCGTGAGCGTCGAGCCGATGAGCGGGATGTCGGGGCGCTCGCGCAACAGGTAGGGCACCGCGCCGATGTGGTCTTCATGCCCGTGGGTGAGGACGACGGCCTCGACCGCGTCGAGCCGATCTCGGATGTAGTCGAAGTCGGGCAGGATCAAGTCGATGCCCGGCTGGTCGGGGTCTGGGAAGAGCACGCCGCAGTCGACGACAAGCAGCCGACCGCCGAATTCGAACACCGTCATGTTGCGGCCGACCTCGCCCAGACCGCCGAGCGCGACGATGCGCAAGCCGTTCTCGGGCAACGGCGGCGGGGCGCCAAGCTCCGGGTGCGGGTGACTCACGAGTTCGCGAAGCCGCTGAAGCCAGCGTCGGTGAGGTCGGCGCGCAGCCGCTCGATCTGCTCGGGTGTGGCGTCGACGAGCGGCGGCCGCACGGGACCGCCCGGGAGACCGGCCAGGCGGAGCGCGGCTTTGGTCAAGATGACGCCCTGCGTCCGGAAGAAGCCGGTGAACACGGGCAACAGCTGGCGATACGTGGCCAGCGCGGTCGCGACGTCGCCGCGGGCATACGCGTCGATCATGCGCGCCGTCTGCGTGCCGAACAGGTGGGTCGGCACTCCGACCACACCGACCGCGCCGACCGCCAGCAACGGCAGGGTGACCTTGTCGTCGCCGGAGTAGAACGCGAGGTCGGTGCGCTTCATCACCCAGGCGCTGGCCTCGAGGTCGCCCTTGGCGTCTTTCACCGCGACGATGCGGTCGTGCTCCGCGAGGCGCACCAGGGTTTCGGTCTCGATCTGCGTCGCCGTGCGGCCGGGGATGTCGTACAGCATGTTCGGCAGCCCGGTGGCGTCGGCGACCTGGCGGAAGTGGTTGAACAGGCCCGCCTGCGGAGGCTTTGAGTAGTACGGCGTGACGACGAGCAGGCCGTGCGCGCCGGCCTTCTCCGCGGCGTGGGCCAGCTCGATGGTGTGCCTGGTGTCGTTCGTGCCGACTCCGGCGACGATGCTCGCCCGATCGCCCACCGCCTCGACGACCGCTCGGAGCAACCGGTCCTTTTCGTCGTCGGTCGTCGTCGGCGACTCGCCGGTGGTCCCGCTGATGACAAGACCGTCGTTGCCGTGGTCGACCAGGTGCGTCGCGAGCCGCTGCGCGCCGTCGACGTCAAGCCCGCCGTCCGCCGTGAACGGGGTGACCATCGCGGTGAGCACCCGCCCGAAGGGGAGGTGGGCGATAGATGCTTCGGACATGGTCACAACGGTACCCGTAAGCGGGCCGGCGATCGCCACGACATAAGCCGTATGACGTGAAGGGACCCTGCCGGTCAGTAGTCGGGGGTCCACGACCGGCAGGGTCGTATCCACTATCGCATGAAACCGCTCCGAGGTGAGCGGAATGATGGAGGAACCAGCGTCTGCCGGAGCGCGGTTACGGGCTGACCCGGCCGTGCTCGTTGAACGCGGCGTGGGTCAACGGCATCAGCTTCGCCCACTCCGCCTCCATCTTCTCCGCCACCATCTCGATCTCGCGCTGGGGGAAGCTTGGGAACCTGCTGTCGTCACGCTTGGTGCGCAGCGACAGGAAGCCCATCAACGCCCGCGCGTTGCAGGTGACGTACATCGACGAATACGTCGCGACGGGTAGCACGCCGCGCGCGACCTCGCGCGCGATGCCGGCGTCGAGCATCTCGAGGTACGCGGCGTAGGCGTGCTCGCAGGCGCGCCGGGTCGCCTCGTCGGCGATCTTGTGCTGCTCAGGGGTGCCGTCGAGAAAGACGTAGCGACCCGGCTTGCCCTCTTGGACCAGCTTGCGCTCGGCGCCCGGCACGTAGAACACCGGTTGCAGCTTGCGGTAGCGCCCCGACTCCTCGTTGTAGCTGAAGACCCGGTGTCGCATGAACTCGCGGAACACGAAGATCGGAGCCGACACGAAGAACGTCATCGAGTTGTGCTCGAACGGTGTGCCGTGCCGATCTCGCATCAGGAAGTTGATGAGGCCCTTCGAGCGCGCCGCGTCGCCGTTCACGTCGTCCAAGCTTTGCTCGCCCTTGGTCGAGACCCGCGCGGCGAAGAGCACGTCGGCGTCGCTCGCCGAGGCCTTGACGAGCTCGACGGTGACGTCGCTGCGGAAGCGGGCGACCGGTTCGCCGGGGGTTGCTTCGGAGGGCTCAGACATAGCCGTCACCTTAGTGAGGCGCGGCGGGGCCGTCGGCGAGCGACTCGGCCGCCGACGCGCCGGACGTGAGATCGAGCACATCGGGTTGGGTCACCAGGCAGAACTCGTTGCCCTCTGGGTCGCGCCACACCTGCCACGGGCTCGACCCGCCGGCGTGCAGCGGACTGGCCGCCTCCGCGCCAAGCGCCCGCGCGCGATGACCCGCCGCCACCACCCCGCCCTCGGAGGCGCTGACCGCGACGTCGATGTGCAGCCGGTTCTTCCCCACCTTGCGCTCCGGGACGAGTTGAAAGGACAGCACGGGGCCGCCGCCGGACAGTGGCGACAGATCCACCCAGTCCGGACCCCGATGGGTCACCGCGAGGTCGAGCAGCGCGGCCCAAAACGCGGCGACCCGGTCGAGGTCGTTGACGTCGACGACGAGGTGAGCGACCCGCATCGAGGACATCACACCGTGCAGCCGGCCGCGTGCGCGGCGGCCCGGCGACAGTAGACGGCCGCGTCGGCCCGGGCGCGCTCGGCCGCGAGACTGGCCGCGGCCTGAGCCCGCGCCGCACGCCGGGCCTCGCGGCCACGGCGCCACCCGGCCGCTTCGTTGATCAGCTCGCGGTGATGCTCGGCCGCCATCTGGTTGGCGAGGAGGTGGCTGTTCATCGTCGGCTCCCGCTTGGTGCGCTGCGTTGACATGACACGTCAGTTCTACGGTCGAGGTCGGACAGTTGTTTCCCGGCCGACCAGCGGTGCGAGGATGATCAAGTGGCGACGACGGAGCACCCGCGACCAGACGGCACCGTGCGGCTCGCGCAGCTCGCCGACGCGGAGGCGATCGCCCGGGTGCAGGCCGCCGCGCTGTCGGTCAGCTACCGCGAACTGCTGCCGGCCGCGGCGGTGGCGCACTTCGACGAGGCGGCCGCCCGGGTCGCCTGGACCACCGCGATCTCCGCGCCGCCGACGAACAGACACCGGGTGTTCGTCGCGTTGTCGACCTCCGACGTCGTGGGGTTCGCCGCCACCGCCCCCGGCTCCGACGCCGACTTGGATCCAGAGTCGGACGCCGAGATCCTGGCCCTGCACGTCGACCCGGCGGCGCTGCGGCAAGGCCATGGCAGCCGGCTGATGCACGCGCTCGCCGATCACGCGCGAGACGACGGCTTCGCCCGGCTGGTGATGTGGGTGTTCGCCGCGGACGACGCGCTGCGCGGCTTCCTGAACGCTTCCGGCTGGGCGCCCGACGGCTCCACGCGCGACCTCGACACCGGCGAGCTGGCGCATCAGGTGCGGCTGCACACCTCGATCGCCGCAGTTGACATCGATCCGGGCGGCGGCCTCATCGCCTGAGCGGGCCTGGCACTTCCCTCCCACCGTCGCGTTCTCGTGACGTTCACTCACGGAATCCGGTAGAAAACGTCAGCAGAACCGAGTCGCTAGCGGCCGAGGTCGCGCAGCACCCGCACGGCCGCGTTGTGCCCGGCGGCGCCGATGACCGAGCCGGCCGGATGGCACCCGGCGCCAGCCGCGTAAACGCCGGGAACGCCCGTGGCATAAGGCATCCGGCCGGCGAACGAGACGGAGTTGTCGACGTGGTGGATGTGCCCGCGGGTGATGCCGAAGTGCCGCTCGATGTCCGGCGGCGCAAGGGCGAAGGTGTCAACGACGAGGTCCGATGTCCCCGGCGCGAAGCGGTCGCAGATGGACAGCAGGTGCTCGACGTAGCGATCGCGCTCGACGTCCCAACTCGAGCCGACGATCTCGTAGGGCGCCCACTGCACGAACAACGCCGAGGAGTGATTGCCCTCGGCGTCTTGCAACGACGGGTCGATCGGCGTGTGGATGTACCACTCGATGGTCGGAAAGTCGGCGAGTCGACCGGATTTCACTTGCGCATAAGCGGTCTTGAGCGAGCCGAGCACGTCGTCCTCGGGCAGCAGATGGATCGTCGCGCCATGTTGTCCGACCCGTTCGGGCAGGCAGCTGAACGTCGGAAGGTCGCGCAACGCGAGGTTGACTTTCATCGTGGTGCCAACATGTTTCCAGCCGTCGAGCTTTTCGTTGACGGACGGCGGCAGCCGCCGCGCACCAACCAATTCCCTCAATCGGTAGGGGTCTGTCGCCAACATGACGACGCCCGCCTGAACGGTCTCGCCGGTCGCGAGGGTGACTCCGCTCGCCGCGTCGTCCGAGAATTCGACGGTGGCCACGGGACGTCCGGTGAGGACCGTCGCGCCGCTCCCGCGGGCGGCGTCGGCGAGCATCGACGTCACCGTGCCCATGCCACCGCGCACCACCATCCAGGTGCCGTCGGCGCCGGGCAACCGGCACATGTTGTGCACGAGAAAGTTCGCGCCGGAACCTGGCGTGTCCCAACAGGCGTCGAGACCGGAAAGTCCGTCGGTGACGGCATACATCGCTTTCACCAGATCGCTGGTGAAGTCGAACCGGTCGAGGTACTCGCCCACGCTGCCGCGGCACAGATTGACGAATATTTCCCTTAGCTGCGGGCGAATGTAGCGCGCGGCCGTCCCTTCGATGGTGAGCGGCTCCGCCAGCCACGCGGGCGCCAGGTCGTCGCGCAGTGTCGCGAGCTCAGTTTGCAGCGCCTCGTCAGCCTTCCAATCGGACGACGAGAAGTACCGCTCGTACTGCGCGCGGGTGCTTTCGCGGTCCGCGCCAAAAAGCAAATAGCGGTCGGACGTCGTGGGCAGGAAGTAGTGCGGATCGCGCCTTAACGTCGGGAACTCGAGACCCAGCAGACGGGGCAACTCGGGAGGCATCAGGCCAAGCAGGTAAGCGCCGGTCGATTGGCGCAACATCGGGGCTTTGGGAAATGGGCGTTCCGTTTTCGCCGCGCCACCGACGGTTTTAGCCGCCTCAACGACGAGAACGCGAAGTCCAGCCCGGGCGAGCAGGGTCGCCGCCACCAGACCGTTGTGCCCAGCGCCGACGACCACGACGTCGGCGTGGCTCGGCGGCGTCACGTCGTCCATGACCACGACGCTATGCCATCCGGTGGCTCGCGAACCATCTCTCGTCAATGGCGCAGATGACCTCTATAGTCAGCGCAACTGCGTGCCGAGATGTCAGCTGAGCTTGGTCGATGATCAGCGTGGGAAATCCCAGGGGGAATCTATGCGCCGCGTCACGCCGACACAATCCGCACCACCGCCGCACCGCCTGACCGGGGTGGCGTCATGAGCGGGTCTGACGAGTTCGACGACGTGCGACTCGACGAGGATTTCATCCGGGCTGGCCGATATGAGCCTCCTGCGCGCACCCGGGCCGCCATCGCGCGGTACGGCTCGGCGCCGACGAGTTGGCGTCAGGCCGCGCCGTTGCAGCCGTCGACGCGAACGGCCAAGCGCGCGCCGTTTCGCTCGACGGGCAATCCACGCTCGACGGGAAAAACGCATGGTCGGCGCCAGGGTTCGTCGCGGCAAGGCGCACGCCGCTCCGCCGCGGGCCGGGCCAGCGTGCGGCCGAGTCCGCTGTTCCTCCTCACCGTCGCGGCGACCCTTGCCCTTGGTGTGCTCGTGTGGAACGGGCAGCTCGGCAGACCCGGCATCTTCTTCCTCGTGCTGGCCGGTTGGATGGTCAGCCTGTGCCTGCACGAGTTCGCGCACGCGCTGACCGGCTTCCACGGCGGCGACCACTCCGTCGCGGCGAAGGGATATCTCCGGCTCGACCCGCGCACGTACCAACATCCGTTCCTGAGCTTTGTCATTCCGGTGCTGATTTTCATCGCCGGAGGCATTGGGTTCCCGGGTGGCGCGGTTTGGATCGATCGCTCGTCGATTCGAAGCCGCGTGTGGCGCTCGGCGACGTCGTTCGCCGGGCCGGCGGCCAACGTGCTCGTCGCCGTGGCGTGCCTCACACCGTTCGCCGTCAACCAGCGCGGCGGCGTCACGATTTACCGGCATTTACCGTTCTTTCTGGCGCTCGCGCTGCTTGCCGCGCTTCAGCTCACCGCGGCTGTGTTGAACCTTTTGCCAATTCCAGGCCTGGACGGTTGGGGCGTGATCGAACCGATTTTGGACGAGGAATTTGCTCAAACAGCGCGCAAGTTCGCCACCCCCGCGCTCCTCGTCGTCATGCTCGTGCTCTTGAGCGTCAAGCCGATCAATCACGCGATCTGGTACATCCCGCTGCATGTCGTCGACGCCGCAGGGGTGCCGCGCGGGTTCGTCCAGGTGGCTTGGAATCTGGCGCGGTTCTGGAACACGAACTGAGGCGGCGCGGGCTCGATTTCCCGTCGCGGTTCGAACGCAGCGCCATACATTGGTCGGCATGACCGAACGCCGGATCGAGCGCGACGACCCGCGCGCGCCCGACGTGCGAGCGTTGCTGGAACGGCACCTCGAGTTTTGCCACCAGCACACGGCGCCGCAGGACGTGTACGCGCTCGACGTCGACGCGTTGCTCGACCCTGGCGTGAGTTTCTTCAGCTGTCGAGAGGACGGCGCGTTGCTCGGCGTCGGCGCCCTGAAGCGGCTCGACCAGCGGCATGCCGAGATCAAGTCGATGCACACCGCGCGAGAGGCCCGCGGCCGCGGCGTCGCGCGCGAGCTGGTGGCCTTTCTCGTTGACCGCGCGCGCAGCCAAGGGTTCGAGCGGATCAGCCTCGAGACCGGCTCCATGGCCGCGTTCGCGCCGGCCCGAGCTTTGTACGCGAGCGCCGGGTTCGAACCGTGCGAGCGGTTCGCCGACTATCCCGACAGCCCGACCAGCGCGTTCATGACACTCGATCTGGGGCTGGCTCGCTCATGAGTGGTTCGCGGGGGCGCGCCGCCGGCCGCCGATTGACCGACCGGGTCAAAAGGTCAACTCGACGGCGCGCGCGCCTGCGGCCCACGCGAGACGCAAATCGGTGGGATCGGGGTTGCCGGCCTCGTCGAACCCGATGCGGTTGAAGCCCGCGAACTGGCGGTTCTCCCTCGCCATCTTCGCGAACCTCGCCACGACGTCCGCCTCATCGACGTAAACCCGGACGCCGGCCGTCCGCCGTTTCCCCTTGAACCGGACGGCAATCGGCTCACCGGTGCGCAGATTGCGCACCCAGCCGAACGGCGTCCCGATCAACAAGTCATCGCCGTCGCGGACGTACGCGACCGGCAGCACGTAACGTCGTCCGGACTTTCGACCTACGACGTACAACGTGACCAGCCGGTTGCCGATCACGCGGCACAGCAGCGGAGTGCGCAACAACCCGCGGACGATCTGATTCGCCAGCGATTGCATCTTGAGCTTGTGCGCGCGGGGCTGCGCGGTGGTGGAGAGTTGATGCTCGGTCATGATTCCTCCGGGATGCGACTCGTCACTCGCGAGACGGATCGCGGCCGGAAAAGGTGACTCCAGGGCTACTCCCAGCGGAACATCCGCACGGCGAACCAGCTGAACGCCGCCGTCCACACCACCATCACGAGAAACGGCAAGGCGGGCGGGAAGCGACCGTCGATCGAGCTTTGCATCGCGTCGACGGCGGCGCCGAGGCCGGTGAGCTGGCTGACGTCGCGCAGCCCGCTCGGCATGACCTGCTGCGGAACCCACACGCCCGCGAAGAACAGCATGGGATACAGCAACGCGCCGCCGATCGCCCCTGCCGCGCGCTGCGTGCGGGCGATCGCCGCCACCCACAGCCCGATGGCGAACATCGTCACGGTGGCCATCGCGAATGACAGCAAGAAGCCCGGGACCTGCCGTGGCAAGTGGGCGCCGGACGACAGTCCGCCACCGATGACGACCAGCGCCGCGACGAACGAGAGCATCACCAGGTTGAGCACCAGTTGGGCGCCGAGCAGCCAGGACGGCGGCACCGGGGTTGTGCGCATCCGCCGAAGAACGCCGAGCTCGCGATACGACGTCACCGGCAACGGGAGCGCGACCAACGAGAGCAACGCCAGGCTCAACGCGACGAGCACCGGCAAGTAGATCTGGAAGAAGCTGAGGCCGTCGAAGTTCTTGTCCGGCTTCGTGGTGCCCGGCAGGCTCGCGAACAGGATCAGCAGCAGCAGCGGCAACCCGAGCCCCCACACCAGGCCGGCGGGATTGCGAACCGCGAGCCGCCACTCGGTGCCCACCAGCCGCCCAAACGCCGACCTCGGTGGGTTGGTCCGGCCGCGGCGACGATGCGGAGACAACGACCGCCAGTCTTGAAAAGCCCGCCGTTCGCGATCCGGCGCCGGGCCGCGCGGCGCCGGCCGGGCGCTCCCGTCGGCCGGGTCGTCATGACTCCCGACGAGGGCGAGAAACGCGTCTTCCAACGCCGCCGAACTCATCACCACGTCATGCGCCGCGACACCTGTCGGGGCGAGCGCCAAGATGACGGCGTTGACCAGGTCGCCCTGTCCGGTGACCGTCACCCAATCAGCGTTGCGCTCGACGCTGCGCACCTCGGGCAACCGCGTCAGCACCGCGGTGTCAAAGGGACCGGACGGTTTGAACCGCAGCTGCTTGCCGCCCATGGCCTGCTCCGCGAGTCGGGCGGGCGAGTTCACCGCCACCACACGGCCCGCGTCAATCAACGCGACCCGGTCGCACAGATGCTCCGCCTCGTCCATGTCGTGCGTGACCAGCAAGATGGTGACGCCGTCCTCCCGCAGCCGTTCGATCAGCCCCCAGACCTCCTTGCGGGCTTGCGGATCAAGTCCGGTGGTGAGCTCGTCGAGCACCGCGATCTTCGGCCGCCCGATCAGCGCGAGCGCGATCGACAGTCGCTGCTTTTGCCCGCCTGAAAGCTCGCGGAAGTACGACTTGCTTTTCGCTGCCAATCCGAGGGCGTTGATCAGCCGCTCGGGGTCGTCCGGCGTGTGAAAGAAAGACGAATACAGCGCGAGCGCCTCGCCGACGCGCAACTTGGCGGGCAGCGCGCTTTCCTGCAACTGCACTCCAACCCGGTCCCGCAGCGCGGCGTCGTCCACGCTTGGGTCCACGCTGAGCACCCGGATCGTGCCGCTGTCGGGCGCCCGCAAGCCCACGACGCTCTCGACGGTCGTCGTCTTGCCCGCGCCGTTGGGACCAAGCAGGCCGAAGATCTCGCCCTCGGCCACCTCGAAGCTGACATCCTCGACGGCGTGCGTGGACCCGTAGCTCTTGCGCAGATGCACGACCTCTACGGCGGCCACCCGAAGCTCCTCGAACGCGAGTCGCGATTCCCGCTCGATTGTTCGCCTGCCAGGCAAGATCCACAACCACACACCCGCGCGACGTCACCTCGGCGGTAGCCGATCCGTCATCTGTTGTGATGGTTCGCGTGGAAGAAGGATGACCATGGACGACGAGGCAGCGCTTGCCGCACAGGCGTTCGAGCACCACCGCACGCACCTGCGCTCGGTCGCGTATCGGATGCTCGGCTCGATCAGCGAGGCGGACGACGCGGTGCAGGAGGCGTGGCTGCGGTTGGCCCGGTCCGACACCGGCGACGTGCGCAACCTGCGGGCCTGGCTGACCACGGTGGTGGCGCGGGTCTGCCTCGACATGCTGCGCTCGAGGAGCGCCCGCCGCGAGCAGCCGCTGGACGACGTCCAACTGCCCGACCCGGTCGTCACGCCGATCAGCGCGACCGACCCCGAGGAGCAGGCGGTGCTGGCCGATTCCGTCGGCCTCGCGCTGCTCGTGGTGCTGGACACCTTGTCGCCGAACGAGCGGCTGGCCTTCGTGCTGCACGACATCTTCGGCGTGCCGTTCGAGCAGATCGGCTCGATCCTGGACCGCTCCGAGGACGCCGCGAAGCAACTCGCCAGCCGGGCCCGCGGGAGGTTGCGCGGCGCGCCGGTGCCACCGGTCGACGTCCGAAAGCACCGCGAGGTGGTCGACGCGTTCCTCGCGGCGTCCCGCAGTGGCGACTTCGACGGGCTGTTGGCTGTGCTGCACCCCGACGTCGTGCTGCGGGCGGACGCGGGGTCGGGTCCCTTCGGCCCGTCGTTGGTCGTCCGCGGCGCCGAGGCGGTGGTCGCCCAGGCGACGCGCTACGCCGGCCTCGCGAAGTACGCCCGGCCGGTGCTGGTCAACGGACTTCCGGGATTCGCGGTCGTTCGCGACGGCGTCGTGCTCTCGCTGCTCAGCGCGCACGTCGACGACGGCCGGATCGTCGAACTCGACATCATCGCCGACCCCGAGCGCCTGCGCCGGCTTGGCGTGGCCGACGCGATTGGCTGATCTCGGTTCAGCCGAGCCAGTTTGCCCATGGGCCGGATCATCAGGATCGGAGAAGTCCTGGACGGCCGGTGGCGCCTAGCCTGGGATCAGCGACAACGTCGACCGATCGAAAGGTGGCCCGCGAGATGCCCGCGAACGCCAAGACCAAGACCGACGGCTTCAGCGCGGAGGAACGCGCCGCGATGAAGCAGCGCGCCGCCGAGCTGCGCGCCGAGGGCAAGAAGGGCGCGCAGAAGGCCGACGGGCTGCAGGCCGTTCTCGATGCCATCGCGAAGATGGCGCCCGATGACCGGGCGCTCGCCGAGCGGGTGCACGTGACGATCACCGCCAACGCTCCTGACCTCGCGCCGAAGACCTGGTACGGCATGCCGGCCTACGCCAACGCCGACGGCAAGGTCGTGGTCTTCTTCAAGGACGCCGGCAAGTTCAAAGACCGCTACGCGACGTTGGGCTTTGAACAGGCGGCCCAGCTCGACGACGGCGAGATGTGGCCGGTCGCGTACGCGCTGACCACGTGGACCCCGAAAGTCGAGAAGCTGATCGCCGAGCGCGTCAAGGCCGCCGTCTCATAGCCGCACCGCGACCTACAAGTCGAGGAAGCTGTCCAGCCCGACCGTCAGCCCCGGCCGTTCCTGGATATGCCTGACCGCGAGCAAAACCCCTGGCATAAAGGAAAACCGGTCGAGCGAGTCGTGGCGAATCGTCAGCGTCTCGCCTTGACCGCCGAACAGCACCTCTTGGTGCGCGACCAGGCCTGACAGCCGCACCGAGTGCACCGGCACGCCGTCGACGGTCGCGCCCCGCGCGCCTTCCAAGCCGGACGACGTGGCGTCGGGCATCTCCCCTAGTCCGGCGTCGCGCCGCGCGACAGCGATGCGCGCGGCCGTGTGCTGCGAGGTGCCGGACGGCGCGTCGGCCTTGCGCGGGTGGTGCAGCTCGATGACTTCGACGGATTCGTAGTAGCGGGCGGCCTTTTCGGCGAACGCCATCATCAACACGGCGCCGATGCCGAAGTTCGGGACGATCGCGACACCGACCTTGGACGACGCGGACGCCAGCCAAGAGCGCACCTGCTCAAGCCGCGCGTTGTCAAAGCCCGTTGTGCCGACGACCGCGTGCACGCCGTTCTCGACGCACCAGCGGAGGTTGCCCATGACCGCGTCGGGCTGGGTGAAGTCGACCACGACCTGCCCGCCGGCCTCGGCCACCGCGGCCAGCGAGTCACCGACGTCGACTTGCGCGACGAGCTCCAGGTCGGCGGCGCCCCGCACCGCTTCGCACACGGTCGCGCCCATGCGGCCCTTGGCGCCCAACACCGCAACCCGAATCGTCATGCGCCCAACCGTACCGCGAGCACCGACCAACACTTTTCATCCGTCGAGCGAAGGGTTCGAGCCGCGATCCGGCGGCAATTCGCCGCCCAAACCCTTCACTCGGCGGAAAAACGGTCACGCCACGGCGTCGGCGAAGTCGTCGTCCTCGAACGGGCCGATGACGGCCAGCGTCGGCTTGGCCGACAACACCTCAGAGGCGACCGCCCGGACGTCGTCCAAGCCGACCGCTGCGATGCGGGCGAGCACCTCGTCGACGGTGAGCAGCTCGCCGTAGACCAGCTCGCTTTTGCCGAGCCGGCTCATGCGCGAGCCGGTGTCTTCAAGGCCGAGCACCAGCGAGCCGGCGAGCTGACCCTTGCCGCGCACCAGCTCCTCGGCCGTGATGCCGGAGTACGCGGCGATCGCGAGCTGCTCGCGGCAGATGTCGAGCACCTCGTGCACGCGATTCGGCTGGCAACCCGCGTACACGCCGAACATCCCGGTTTCGGCGTGGTGCGCCGCGTAGCTGTAAACCGAGTACGCCAGGCCGCGCTTCTCGCGAACTTCCTGAAACAGCCGCGAGCTCATGCCGCCGCCTAACGCGGCGTTCAACACGCCGAGCGCGAACCGTCGCTCGTCGACGCGCGCCAACGCCGGCATGCCCAGCACCAGGTGCGCCTGCTCGGTCGGCCTGCGCACGACCGAAGAAACACCGGGATTGGACGTCGGCGCCCGGCCGCCCACGCGTGCCGCCGCCGGCGTGGCGTCGGACCCTGACAGGGCAGGTTGAAACGCCTTCGACACCAATCGCACGACCTTGGCGTGGTCGACGTTTCCGGCGACCGCGACCACCATGTTCTCCGGCTTGTAGCGCCGCCGGTAGTAGCCGTTGATGGCCGACCGCTTCAGCGAGTTGATGGAGTCGACGGTGCCGAGAATCGGGCGCCCCAATGGGGTGTCGCCGTACAACGCCTCGGCGAACGTGTCGTGCACGACGTCGCCGGGGTCGTCTTCGTGCATCGCGATCTCTTCGAGGATCACGCCGCGTTCGGAGTCGACGTCGGCCGATCGCACCAGCGACGACGTCATCATGTCGGCGATGACGTCGACCGCGATCGGCAGATCGTTGTCGAGCACGCGGGCGTAAAAGCAGGTGTACTCCTTAGCGGTGAAGGCGTTCATCTCACCGCCGACGGCGTCGAGCGCGGCGGAGATCTCCAACGCGTCGCGCCGCTTGGTGCCCTTGAACAGCAGGTGCTCGAGGTAGTGCGAGCTGCCAGCCTGCGCAGGCGTCTCGTCACGCGAGCCGACGCCGACCCACACGCCGAACGACACCGAGCGCACCGACGGCATCGCCTCGGTGATGACCCGCAGACCTCCGGGCAGGACGGTGCGGCGAACCACCGCGCCGTCCGCCGCGGACGTCAACGTCTTGGTGCTGCCCGGCCGCTGCGAAGGATCCAGCCGACTGCGCGCGCTCACTCGGCGGCTGCTGCCTCTTCGATCACCGGCACCAGGGAGAGCTTGCCGCGCTGGTCGATTTCCTTGATCTCGACCTGCAGCTTGTCGCCGACCTTCACGACGTCGTCGACGTTTTCGACCCGCTTGCCGCCGGAGATCTTGCGCAGCTCGCTGATGTGCAGCAGACCGTCCTTCCCGGGCAGCAGCGAGACGAACGCGCCGAACGTCGTGGTCTTCACCACGGTGCCGAGGTAACGCTCGCCGACCTCGGGCATGGTCGGATTCGCGATCGCGTTGATCTGCGTCCGCGCCGCCTCCGCCGACGGGCCGTCGACCGCGCCGATGTAGATCGTGCCGTCGTCCTCGATGGTGATCTCGGCGCCGGTCTCGTCTTGGATCTGGTTGATCATCTTGCCCTTGGGCCCGATGACCGCGCCGATCTGGTCGACCGGGATCTTGATCGTGATGATCCGCGGCGCGAACGGCGACATCTCACCTGGCGCCGACACCGCCTTCGCCATCACGTCGAGGATGGTGAACCGGGCCTCCCGCGCCTGGGTCAGCGCGCCCGCGAGCACCGACGCGGGGATGCCGTCGAGCTTGGTGTCGAGCTGCAGCGCGGTGACGAACTCCGAGGTTCCCGCGACCTTGAAGTCCATGTCGCCGTAGGCGTCCTCAGCGCCGAGGATGTCGGTGAGCGTGACGTAGTGCGTCTCGCCGTCGACCGTGTCGGAGATCAGGCCCATCGCGATGCCGGCCACCGGCGCGCGCAACGGCACGCCGGCCGACAGCAGCGACATGGTGGAGGCGCAGACCGAGCCCATCGAGGTCGAGCCGTTGGAACCCAGCGCCTCCGAGACTTGCCGGATCGCGTAAGGGAATTCCTCACGGGTCGGCAGCACCGGCACCAACGCCCGCTCGGCGAGGGCGCCGTGACCGATCTCGCGCCGCTTCGGCGAGCCGACCCGCCCGGTCTCGCCGGTGGAGTACGGCGGGAAGTTGTAGTTGTGCATGTAGCGCTTGCGCGTCTCAGGCGACAGCGTGTCGAGCTGCTGCTCCATGCGCAGCATGTTGAGCGTGGTGACACCGAGAATCTGCGTCTCGCCGCGCTCGAACAGCGCCGAGCCGTGCACCCGGGGCACCACCTTGACCTCGGCGGTGAGCGGGCGGATGTCCTTTAGGCCGCGGCCGTCGATGCGAACGCCGTCGCGGATGACCCGCTCGCGCACCAGCTTCTTGGTCAGCGCGCGCAGCGCGCCGCCGATCTCCTTCTCGCGGCCGGCGAACTGCTCACCTTGTTGCCCGAGCCGCTCGTAGGCCAGCGCCTTGATCTCGTCGAGGCGCGCCTCCCGCTCTTGTTTGGAGGCGATGGTCAGCGCCTGGGCGAGCTCCTCGCGGACCGCGCCGGAGAGCGCCGAGAGCACGTCGTCCTCGTAGTCCTTGTACACGGGGAACTCGCCGGTCGGCTTGGCGGCCGACGCCGCGAGCTTCGACTGCGCCTCGCACAGCGCCTTGATGAACGGCTTGGCCGCCTCCAGACCGGACGCGACGACCTCCTCGGTCGGCGCGGTCGCCCCCTCGCGCACCAGCCCGTGGGTGTGCTCGGTGGCCTCCGCCTCGACCATCATGATCGCCACATCGTCAGCGGAGCCGCCGGATCCTTTGATCACTCGACCGGCCACCACCATGTCGAAGGTGGCGCGCTCCAGCTCGGAGTGGGTCGGGAAAGCGACCCACTGGCCTTCGATGTGCGCGACCCGCACGCCGCCGATCGGCCCGGAGAACGGCAGGCCGGCGATCTGGGTCGAGGCGGACGCCGCGTTGATCGCGACCACGTCGTAGAGGTGGTCGGGGTCGAGCGCGAGCACGGTGACGACCACCTGCACCTCGTTGCGCAGCCCCTTCACAAAGCTCGGGCGCAGCGGGCGGTCGATCAACCGGCAGGTGAGGATGGCATCCTCGCTGGGCCGGCCCTCGCGGCGGAAGAACGAGCCGGGGATCCGGCCCGCGGCGTACATCCGCTCCTCGACGTCGACGGTCAGCGGGAAGAAGTCGAACTGCTCCTTGGGCGACTTGCTCGCCGTGGTGGCGGACAGCACCATCGTGTCGCCCATCTGGGCCACGACGGAGCCCGCCGCCTGACGGGCGAGCCGACCGGTCTCGAAGCGGATCGTTCGGACGCCGAAGCTGCCGTTGTCGAGAACGGCTTCGGCGGTGGTGACGTGGATCTCAGCCACGAACCCTCCATGGGGTGTCGTGGAGCCGGTCGAGCCAGGAGATTCGATGATCCGGACGTGGGTGGTGCTTGGCGTCCGGCTTCTCGGCCGGTCTTCGATCGAAGCCCCGGGCCCATTCCCGATGGAGGGTGCGGCCCCGGGAGCCACTACCGAGGACCGGCGTACGGTCTCGAACGAGCTCCGGTTATTGGGTTGTTGAAAAGCGAAGGAGCGGCCCGCCGACAAGGCGGCGACCGCTCCTCGGCCGCTATCGGCGCAAACCGAGTCGCTCGATCAGCGACCGGTAGCGGGCGATGTCCTTCTTCGCGAGGTACTGCAGCAGCCGACGGCGACGGCCGACGAGCAGCAGCAGCCCGCGACGGCTGTGGTGGTCGTGCTTGTGCACCTTCAGGTGCTCGGTGAGGTCGGCGATGCGCTTCGACAGCAGCGCGACCTGGGCCTCGGGAGAACCGGTGTCGCCTTCGCTGGTGCCGTAGTCGGCGAGAATTGAATTCTTGGTCGCGGTGTCGAGCGCCACGAGACTCCCTTGTGACGAGCGTGTGCGCCCACGGTCCTACTCACGCGGGCAGACAAACACACGAAAAACCGGCGGGGCTGTGCGCCGCCACCGAGAACGGTACCACCCGCCAGCCACCCGCAGGCCCGCCGGGCGCGGGCCTCAGGCCGCCCCGCGGCTCAGCCGAGCGGTGTTCCGACCGGACCGCTTGGCGTGGTACAACGCGTCGTCCGCCGCGGCCATCAGCCGAGCGACGCCGTCCGCGGGTGTGGTCTCCTCGGGAGACATGCCCTGGAGCAGTGCCGTGACCCCGATGCTGATCGTGATGGCGTGCGGCCAGTCCTGCGAATCCTCGGTGACCGCGCGACACAACTCGTCGGCGCGCCGCGACGCCTCGGCCGCCGGGCAGCCGGGCAGGACGACGGCGAACTCCTCACCGCCGATGCGCGCGACGGTGTCGCCGGGCCGCAGGTTCGCCGTGAGCAAGCGACCGAGGGCCTGCAGCGCGCGGTCCCCGGCGGCGTGGCCGTGCGCGTCGTTGAGCTGCTTGAACCAGTCGATGTCGAGCATGAGCAACGCCAGCGCGGTGCCGTCGCGGGCGGCGCGCGCCGACTCCGTGGTGAGCACCTCGGTCAGCACCCGTCGATTCGGCAGCCCGGTGAGTCCGTCGGTCCTGGCTTGCGCCTGGAGCGCGCCGATGAGCCGAGCGTTGCGCTCGCGCAACGACCTCAGCACCAGCAGCGTGATGACCAGCGTCGCGGCGAGCGCGAGGCAAGGCGTGACCCCGGGGCCGTGCAAGATCGAGATCGCGATCGGGCTGTAGACCGCGACGGTGACCCCGACCGTCATCCAAGCCACCCAGGTGGGCATCAGATAGGCGCTGAGGATCACCGGCCACACCAAGATCAACTCGCCGCCGATGGTCGCCGCGCGGTCGAGCGCCATCCCCGAGCAGTAGACGCCGGCCCCGATCGACGGCAGGGCGTAAATGAACCCGGCCGGCACACGATGCCGGAACACCAGGCAACACAGGCCGATCAAAGCGCTGCCCGCCGCCATCAGCAGAACGCGCGCCGGGTGCCCATTCGAGTACGCCGGCTCGATTATCGCGAGCGTGGCGGCGATGCCAGCGCCCGCGATGAACAGCCACCCGCCCGTCCGCGCGGCTGCGGGCACCGAAAACTCGTTCGTGTCATGGGCCGCGGCGCTAACGGCCGTGACTTCGGGGCCGACCTCCACGACATGTTCATCGGCGCCATTCGAGCGTCGGTGAGGGCTGGTCGGGCTAGCGAGCCTCGCCGGATGGCCCCGCCAGCACGGCGCGGGTCTGCGCGACGTCGATCGCCATCTGCTCGAGCAGCGGGCCGACACCGTCGAACGCGACCATCCCGCGCAGCCGCGTGACCAGGTCGAGGCTCATGTGCTCGCCGTACAAATCCAGGTCGTCGCGGTCGAGCACGTAGGCCTCGACCCGTCGGGTGGTTCCGTGGAACGTCGGGTTGGAGCCGATCGACGCCGCCGCCGGCATGCCGTCGAGCCAGCCCGCGTAGACGCCATCCGCCGGTACCGCGAGGCCGGCGGGCACGTCGAGGTTCGCGGTTGGGTAGCCAAGCTCGCGTCCGCGGTGATCGCCGTGGACGACGACCCCCTCCACCCGGTGCGAGCGGCCCAGCGCGCTCGCCGCCGCCTCGACGTCGCCGGCCGCGATCCGCTCGCGGATCCAGGTGGACGAGAAGGCCGGCGCCTCGTCGCCGTCCGGGTGCGCGAGCGAGACCGCGTCGACCATGAAGCCCTCGACCGAGCCCAGCCGCGCGAGCGTCGCCACGTCGCCGGAGGCACGCCGTCCGAAGCGGAAGTTCTCCCCGACCAACACCTCGACGGCGCGCAACGCGCCAACCAGGACGGCGGACGTGAACTCCTCCGGCGTGAGTTGCGCGAACTGGGCGTCGAAGTGGACGACGTAAACGCCGTCGACCCCCAGGCCGGCGAGCAACTCCAGGCGGCGGTCGAAAGTGGTGAGCAAGGCGGGCGCGGAGTCCGGCCGCAGCACCACCTCCGGGAGCGGTTCGAAGGTGACCGCCACAGCGGGCAACCGCAGTTCCGCGGCGCGGGCGAGCGTGCGCGAGACGATCCGCTGGTGGCCGCGGTGAACCCCATCGAAAACGCCGATCGTGGCGACGCAGCGGTCGACGACCGCACCGCGGGCGGACGGCCCGAGATCTGCCGGGCCGAGATCGGACGGACCATCGGGACCCTCGCCCGAGTGGTGGTGCCACACCTGCACGGGCCGCCGCTCCTTCCTCTGCGATTTGGTCGGGGGTTGTGTTCGAGGTGTCCGTGCCGCCACTTTCGCGGATCACAGCCTCTCACGGCGTTTCACTGCCACGCGGGACGGTGAGGTCCAACGACAACGTCGGCGCAGGGGCCTGTTTCGCCCACACCGCTGCGTTCATCGTTTTGACCACCGCGGATCTGCTTGCCCAGGCGTCGCCGCCACCGCGCGCGACTGGCCGGGATATGCGCTGGCGGGCAGCACCGCGTGCGGAATGTCGTTGAGCAGCCGGTCGACCCGATCGCTCAGCCGACGAAAACCGCGACCGGATAAGCGGATCCATCGCGGTCCTCAAGCAGCGCGACGAACGTGCCATCGGGACTGAACGCCGCGACCGGCTCTCCCGCGACACCGGACGGCGAAAGCCGCCCGCCGTGCGCGAGCCTGGCGGCGTCCGCGGCGTCAAGGTCGCGCCGGGTGAAGGCGGCGGCTGCGGCGTCGTCCAGCGAGATGAGCGCGAACTCCTCCTCCAGGCTGGCCAACGTGCGAGCACGGGTGAGGTCGAAGCCTCCAACCCGGGTGCGGCGCAGGGCGGTGAGGTGGCCGCCGACACCGAGTTGCGCGCCGAGGTCGCGCGCGAGCGCGCGAACGTAGGTGCCTGACGAGCAGCGCACCTCGAAGTCGACGTCGAGGGCGTCATCGTGGGGACGCACGCCGAGGACCTGGAATCGCTCGACGCGAACCCGGCGGGACGCCAGCACGACGTCCTCACCTGCCCGCACCCGCGCGTAGGCCCGCTTGCCAGCGACCTTGATGGCGCTGACGCCGGGCGGCCGCTGCTCGACGTCGCCGACAAAGCCGCCCGCCGCCGATGCGATCAGCTCCGGATCGAGGTGGGAAGCCGGTCGCGATTCCAGCACGACGCCGTCGGCGTCGTCGGTGTCCGTCGACTCGCCTAGCCGGGCCGTGGCCAGATAGTCCTTGTCGTGCAAGGCGAGATGGCCGAGCAGCCTGGTGGCACGGCCGACACCGACGACCAGCACGCCGGTGGCCATCGGATCGAGAGTGCCCGCATGACCGACCCGGCGGGTGCCCGCCAAGCGGCGGACCCGCGCCACCACGTCATGCGACGTCATACCGGCGGGCTTGTCGACGACGACAAGCCCGCCGCGCGGAGGCGGCCCGGCGTTCTTTGGCACCGTCGGCTATTCGGAGTCGTTTCGTCGGTACGGGTCGGGGTCGCCAGCCGGCGCCGCTCCCGCCGCGACCTCGTGCACCCGCGCGTCGGCCTCTTGCGCCTTGGCGATCAACTCGTCGATCCGGCGAGCGTTGTCTTGCACGCCGTCCAGGATGAAGGTCAACGACGGCGTGAACCGCACCTGTGTCTGCTTGCCCACCTCCGCTCGCAGCACACCCTTCGCGCTTTCGAGGGCGGCCTTCGTGTCGGATCGGGCGGCATCGTCGCCGAGGACGGTGTAGAACACGGTGGCCTCGCGCAGGTCGGCGGTGACCCGCGCCTCGGTGATGGTCACGAAGCCGAGCCGCGGGTCTTTGACCTGCCGCTCAAGGGTTTCGGCCACCACGACCTTGATGCGGTCGGCCAGCTTGCGCGCCCTCGCGTGGTCGGTCATCACTCGTCCTCTTCGCCTAGGAACCGCTGTCGGGCGGACAACAGTTCGATCTCGGGGCGAGCGGCGACCAGCCGCTCGCATGCTTGCAACACATCACCGCAATGGGCCCGATCGGCGGCGACGACCGCGACGCCAATCAACGCCCGGCGGTGCAAATCGAGGTGCCCGGCCTCCGCGACGCTGACCTCGAACTTCTTCCGCAGCTCGGCCACAATCGGACGCACCACGCTGCGCTTCTCCTTCAACGAATGCACGTTGCCGAGCAGCAGATCGAGGCTTAGCGTGCCGACGAACATCAGCCGTTTGCCTGCCCTTTCAGTGATCGAGCCGCACGAGCCGCGCACAGAGGCGGCACATCAGGGGCCGACCGGAATGCCGGATGTCTCCGAAGGGACGTAAAGCGAAGCAGTCCCGAGGAGACATCCGGCATGGAGGTCGGCGGTTAGGTGCGAGGCTTCTCGCGCAGCTCGTACGTCTCGATGACGTCGTCCACCTTGATGTCGTTGAACGACCCAAGGCCGATACCGCACTCGTAGCCTTCGCGCACCTCCGTCGCGTCGTCCTTGAACCGGCGCAGCGACTCGATGGTGAGGTGCTCGTTGACGACGACGCCGTCGCGCACCAGCCGAGCCTTGGAGTTGCGGGTGATGACGCCCGACCGCACCAGGCAACCGGCGATGTTGCCGAACTTGCTGGAGCGGAACACCTCCCGGATCTCGGCGGTGCCGAGCTGCGCCTCTTCGAACTCAGGCTTGAGCAGGCCCTTGAGGGCCGACTCGACCTCGTCGATCGCCTGGTAGATCACCGAGTAGTACCGGACGTCGACGCCTTCTCGCTCGGCCAGCTCACGCGCCTTGCCCTCGGGCCGCACGTTGTAGCCGATGATGATCGCGTCGGACGCGACGGCCAGCATCACGTTGTTCTCGGTGATGGCGCCCACTCCGCGGTCGATGACCCGAAGGTCGACCTCCTCGCCGACGTCGATCTTCAGCAGCGCGTCTTCGAGCGCCTCCACCGAACCGGACACGTCGCCCTTGAGGATCAGCCGCAGCTCCGCCACCTCACCCTTTTCCATGCGGGCGAGGATGTCCTCGAGGCTGCGCCGGGTGCGGTTCGCCGCGAGTTGGGCGTTGCGCTCGCGCGCCGCGCGCCGCTCGGCGATCTGCCGGGCGACCCGGTCTTCTGGGACGACGAGGAAGTTGTCGCCCGCGTCGGGAACGCTGGTGAAGCCGAGCACCTGCACGGGTCGGGACGGACCCGCCTCGTCGACCGGCTGGCCGAACTCGTCGAGCAACGCCCGCACCCGGCCGAACGCCTCGCCGGCCACCACCGAGTCGCCGACCCGTAGCGTGCCGCGCTGCACGAGCACGGTCGCGACCGGGCCGCGACCGCGGTCGAGGTGCGCCTCGATGGCGACGCCCTGCGCGTCTTGCTCGGGGTTGGCCCGCAGGTCGAGCGCGGCGTCGGCGGTGAGCAGGATCGCCTCGAGCAGGCTGTCGATGTTCAGGTTGGACTTCGCCGACACGTCGACGAACATCGTGTCGCCGCCGTACTCCTCGGCTACCAGCCCGTACTCGGTGAGCTGACCGCGCACCTTGGCGGGGTCGGCGCCCTCCTTGTCGATCTTGTTGACCGCGACCACGATTGGCACATTCGCGGCGTGCGCGTGGTTCAACGCCTCGACCGTCTGCGGCATGACGCCGTCGTCGGCCGCCACCACGAGAACCGCGATGTCGGTGACCTGGGCGCCACGGGCGCGCATGGCGGTGAACGCCTCGTGACCGGGCGTGTCGATGAAGGTGATCTTGCGATCGCCGTCGCCGCTGTGCGCGACCACCTGGTAGGCGCCGATGTGCTGGGTGATGCCGCCGTGCTCCCGGGCCACCACATTGGTGTTGCGGATCGCGTCGAGCAGCTTGGTCTTGCCGTGGTCGACATGACCCATGACGGTGACCACCGGCGGGCGCGCCTCCAGACGCTCCTCGCCACCTTCATCCTCGCCGAACTCGAGGTCGAAGCTCTCCAGCAACTCGCGGTCTTCGTCCTCCGGGCTGACGACGTGCACCTCGTAGCCGAGCTCGGCGCCGAGCAGCTGAAGCGTCTCCTCGTTGACCGACTGGGTGGCAGTGACCATCTCGCCCAGGTGGAACATGACCTGCACGAGCGACGCCGGGTTGGCGTTGATGCGGTCGGCGAAGTCGGACAACGACGCTCCGCGTGGTAGCCGGACGACCTGCCCGTTGCCGCGCGGAACCTGCACGCCGCCGATGGTCGGGGCCTGCATGTTGTCGAACTCCTGGCGCCGCTGCTTCTTCGACTTGCGGCCACGGGCGGGCCTCCCGCCGGGACCGCGGCCGAACGCGCCCGCCGTGCCACCACCGCGACCGCGGCCGCCCGGGCCGGGCCGACCGCCGCCGCCTGGACCGCCGCTCGGACCCCCGCCGGGACGGCCGGCGAAGCCGCCGCCGCCGGGCCGGGCGCCGAACCCACCGCGGGCGCCGCCGGGCGCCCCGGGACGCGCGCCCGTGCCTGCGCCCGAGCCCGCGCGGGTGAATCCGCCGCCAGCCGGCCGCGGCGGCATCATGCCGGGCGAGGGGCGCGGACCGCCGGGTCGCGGCGGCATGCCGGGCCGTGGGGCGGGGTGGCCGGCGCCACCGGCCGGCGGTCGCGGCGCGACCGGGCGCGGGGCGTCGGAGCTTGAGGTGAAGGGGTTGTTGCCCATGCGCGGCGGGCCGGACGTCGCCCGCGGGACCGCGGGTCCGGGCCGCGGCGCGGCAGGGCGGGTCGGACCGGCCTGCGCGGCCGGACGGCCCGCGGCGCCGCCAGCAGGTCCGCCGGGACGCGGGGCGGCCGGCCGGGCCGGAGCCTGGAAGCCCCCTGGGACGGCGCCGTCACCGGGCGCGACCGGCCCGGAAGGCGCTGTGGGGACGCCGGGAGTGACCGGCGCGGCAGGCGCGCCGGCGTCGGGGGCGGTCTTCTTGTCCGCCGGTTTCGGCGGGCTCGCCGCCGCCTTCCCCGCCGGTTTGCCAGTCGGCTTGGCCACCGTCGCGGCAGCCGACTCGGCGGGCGCGGTCGGCCCGGCCGGCTGCGCTGGGGCGGACGGCTTGGGGAACGACTCCCGAAGCTTGCGCACCACCGGCGCCTCGATGGTCGACGACGCCGACCGGACGAATTCCCCAAACTCTTGAAGCTTGGCCATCACGGCCTTGCTTTCAACATTGAGCTCTTTTGCGAGCTCGTACACCCGAACCTTGGCCACGTGACTCCCGTCTTTCGGCCCGGGTGCTCGATCAGGTCGATCCGGGCCGCTCTTACCGGCGCTTACTCATCGCTTGGTGCTCATCGAGGGCTCATCGACTTCTCGACCTGCTTCCACTTCACGACGCGCGCGCCGTGTGGCGCGCGATCTTCATGACCTGCCGGCCGACTCGAGGTGCTCCCGCACCAACGTGACGTCGAGCGGCCCCGCGAGGCGAAATGCCCTGGGGAACGCCCGGCGCCGCTCGGCGAGATCGAGACAGCGCAGATCGCGATGCAGCGAGGCACCTCGACCCGGACGCCGGCCCGATGGATCGGGGACGACCCGTTGGCTGGGCGCGCCAGCCGCCGCGTCGTCCGCCACCACCACGAGACGCAGCAGATCGGACTTGGCCGCCCGCTCCTTGCAACCGACGCACGTGCGCACCGGAGTGCGGTCATGGCGGACGGTTGGCGCGGGTCGAGCAGCCAAGGCGAGTCTACCCCTTGCGATCGGGCCGGGCGGCAGGCGCAGTGGTCAGCGCGTTCGCGCCGGCGCGGTGGGCGCGGTGTCACGGGGCTCGTCACGAGTTCCCTCCGAAACCGCGTGAGGGACCGCCGAAGCCGCCGGGTGAGGCGCGCCGGCCGGTGCGGTGTCGGACCGGATGTCGATGCGCCACCCCGTGAGCCGCGCCGCCAACCGGGCGTTTTGCCCTTCCCTGCCGATGGCCAGCGACAACTGGTAGTCGGGCACGGTGACCCGCGCCGCGCGGGCCGCGAGGTCGACCACCTCGACCGCGTTCACCCGCGCTGGCGACAGCGCGCTTGCCACGAACGTCGCGGGGTCGTCGGACCAGTCGACGATGTCGATCTTCTCGCCGTGCAGCTCGGCCATCACCGCGCGCACCCGCTGACCCATCGGCCCGATGCAGGCGCCCTTGGCGTTCAGCCCGGGCACCGTGGAACGCACCGCGATCTTGGTGCGGTGTCCGGCCTCACGGGCCAGCGCGGCGATCTCCACCGTGCCGTCGGCGATCTCCGGCACCTCGAGCGCGAACAGCTTGCGCACCAACCCGGGGTGCGTGCGCGACAGGGTGATCTGCGGCCCGCGCACGCCCTTGTGCACCTGGACCACGTAGCAGCGAATCCGGGCCCCGTGCTCGTAACGCTCGCCCGGCACCTGCTCGGCGAGCGGCAGCACCGCCTCGACCTTGCCGAGATCGACGTAGACATTGCGGGAGTCGTGCTGTTGCTGGATGACTCCCCCGACCACGTCTCCCTCTCGGCCGGCGTACTCGCCGAAGGTCAGCTCGTGCTCGGCGTCGCGTAACCGCTGCAAGATGATCTGCTTCGCGGTGGTCGCGGCGATCCGGTTGAAGTCGCTCGGCGTGTCGTCGAACTCGCGGACGACGTTGCCCGCGTCGTCGACCTCGGCGGCCAGCACGGTGACCTCGCCGGTCTTTCGGTCGAGGACGACGCGCGCGTGCGGGTGCGCGCCCTCGGTGCGCTGGTAGGCGACGAGCATCGCGGACTCGATCGCCTCAACCAGCAGGTCGAACGAGACGTCCTTCTCGTGCTCCAGGCTGCGCAGCGCGGCCATGTCGATGTTCACGGCGACTCCTCTGGCTGCACATCATTGGCGCAAACACTAGAGGATTCAGGGCGGTTGAACTCCACTTGCACGCGCGCCGACCGGATCTCCTCAAATCGCAACGACCGCGGCGGCTCGGTGACTTCTGCGGACGCGAGCCGCACACCTTCGTCGTCCGAGTCGACAACCCGGCCCACGACGTCACCGCCCTCGACGAGAACTGCGCGAACGAGCCGCCCGGCGGCCCGCCGCCAGTGGCGGGGCAGCGTCAGCGGACGGTCGACGCCTGGCGAGCTGACCTCGAGCACGTACGCGGCCGCGCCCAAAACGGCGTCGGCCTCGGGGTTTTCGTCCAGGACGCCGGAGATCCGCCGGCTCACCAACGCGACGTCGTCCAGGCTGACGCCGTCGTCCTTGTCAACGAGCACCCGAACCAGCCGGCGTTTGCCGGCCGCGACGACCTCGACGTCCTCGAGGTCGAGCCCGGCCGCGACCAAGCCCGGCCCGATGAGCGCGGCGAGACGGCGGGCGGTCGATTGGTTCGACACCGGCGCCTCCTCGCTTTGCTGTTGTGCGGGCCCAAGCGTAGTCGGAATTCGCGGAGTGGCTCGGGACCGCTTTCGTAAGCTGGCGGCCGACGAGTGAAGGAGTCCCGCCGTTGCCGGCCAACCCGCCGAGTTTGAGCCGCCGCGCGGCGCTGCGATTGCTGGGCGC
>DASVDW010000220.1:0-4958 GCA_036380925.1 Acidothermaceae bacterium | reverse complement strand
ATGGGGCGCCCACCGCGGCCGACCTCGCCGCCCTGGCCGGGGCGCAGGTGCTGGCGGCCGACTTCTCGGCTGGCTCGCCCGCACGCGCCTGCGCCACCGCCCGTGCGATCGCGGTGGCGAATCAGGCGACCGTGGTCAGCTGTTCGACGACCGGCGCGGTCGTCGACGTCGTCGTCGCGGCGCCCGCGAGCGGGCTGTCCCGGCTGGCCGCGCCCGCCTCGAGCGTGAGCGCGCACGCCCGCGCCGGCCCGGCGCCGTAGGATCAGTCCCTCGCCGGCGCTCCTGAGAGCAGCGTGTCGAGCAGCGTGATCGCGCCGGCCTTGTCGAGCGGGTCGTTGCCGTTGCCGCACTTGGGCGACTGGACGCACGACGGGCAGCCGCTCTCGCAGCCACACGACGCGATCGCCTCCCTGGTGGCGCGCAGCCAGGTCGCGGCGGCCGCGTATCCGCGTTCGGCGAAGCCAGCGCCGCCCTGATGACCGTCGTAGACGACGACGGTCAACCGCCCGGTGTCTTCGTGCAGCGCGGTCGAGACGCCGCCGATGTCCCACCGGTCGCAGGTCGCGACCAGCGGAAGCAAACCGATCGAGGCGTGCTCGGCCGCGTGCGCCGCGCCGGGAAGGTCGGCCCATTCCAATCCGGCGGCGGTCAGTTGCGGATCCGGCACGGTCCACCACACCGCGCGGGTCGACAGCTCGCGCGGTGGCAGGTCGAGGGGTTGCTCGCCAAGCACCTCGCCACTGGACACCCGACGGCGCAGGAACGACACCACCTGGGTGGTGACCTCCACCGAGCCGAAGCTGACCACCGCCTCGCCCCACCGCGTCGACGCCTCGGTGTCGATGATGCGCACGTCGGTGACGTCGCGCGCGGTGGTGTAGTAGTCGACATCGGCACGGCTGACGAAGGCGACGCCCTCGTCATGGTCGAACTTCTCGACCAGGTACGTCTCGCCCTGATGCAGGTAGACCGCGCCGGTGTGCACGGTGGAGTCGGCGGTGGCGGCGTTCGCGGTGCCGAGCAGCTGGCCGGTGCCGCGCTCGACGATGCGCACCGGCGCGCCACCCGCGCCGCGGATGTCGGCGAGGTCGCAGGCCCGCTCGCGCCTGGTCCAGTACCAGCCGGTCTCGCGCGCCCGCAGCCAGCCGTCGGCGACCAGCCGGTCGACCACCGCCCGCGCGGTCGGCCCGAACATTGCCAGGTCGTCGTCCGCCAACGGCCACTCGCTGGCCGCGGCGCACAGATGCGGGCCGAGCACGTAGGGGTTGTCGGGGTCGAAGACGGCGGCTTCGACGGGACGCCCGAACAGCGCGTCGGGGTGGTGCACCAGGTAGGTGTCGAGCGGGTCGTCGCGCGCGATCAGAATGGCCAGCGACTCCTGGCCGTCGCGCCCCGCCCGGCCGGCCTGTTGCCACATCGAGGCGCGGGTGCCGGGGAAACCGGCGAGCAGCACGGCGTCCAGGCCGCTCACGTCAATGCCTAGTTCCAAGGCGGACGTCGCCGCGAGGCCCAACATCCGGCCGCTGCGCAGCGACCGCTCGAGCAGCCGGCGCTCCTCCGGCAGGTAACCCGCGCGGTAGGCGGCGACCCGGCGACCCAGCGCCGGCGACACCTCGTCGAGCGAGCGCCGGGCCGACAGCGCGACCGCCTCGGCGCCGCGGCGCGAGCGCACGAACGCGATCGTGCGCACCTGGCTGGCCACCAAGTCGGCCAGCAGATCGGCGGTCTCGGCGATCGCCGAGCGGCGCACCGGCGCGCCGTTCTCGCCGGCGAACTCGCGCAGGTCGAGCAACGGCGGTTCCCACAACGCGAACCGCGCGCCGCCGCGCGGCGACGCGTCGTCCGTGACCTCGCACACGTCGGCGCCCACCAGACGCGACGCCGAAACGGCGGGGTCGGACACGGTGGCCGAGGCCAAAACGAAGACCGGCGACGCTCCGTAGCGGGCGGCCACCCGCCGCAGCCGGCGGATGACGTGCGACACGTGGGCTCCGAACATGCCGCGGTACCCGTGGCACTCGTCGATGACGACGTAGCGCAACCCGCGCAGGAACGACTGCCACTGCCGGTGCGCCGGCAGCAGCGAGCGGTGCACGAGATCGGGGTTGGCCAGCACCAGGTTGGCGTGCTGGCGGATCCACGACCGCTCCTCATACGGGGTGTCGCCGTCGTAGCAGGCGGCCCGCACCGCGGGCAGCTTCAACTCCTCAAGGGCGCGCAACTGGTCGGCGGCGAGCGCCTTCGTCGGCGACAGGTACAGCGCCGTGGTGCGCTCCAGCCGCGGGCCGGCCGCCGGCGCGCTCAACAACGCGGTCAGCACCGGCAGTTGGTAGGCGAGCGACTTGCCTGACGCGGTGCCGGTCGCGACGACGACGTGCCGGCGGGCGTGCGCGAGCGAGGCGGCTTGCGCCTGGTGGTCCCAGGGCGCGGCGATGCCGAGCCGCGCGTACGCGGCCACCAACTCGGGGTGCGCCCAGTCGGGCCAGGAGGTGACGCGCGCGGCCCGCGGCGGCACCTCCTCGACGTGCGTCACCCGCTGCGCGCGCCCCGGCCCGAGCAGCAGGTCGTGCAGCGCGCGCGAGCGCGCCGCCGTCCGGGTTGCCAGCGGCGCAGCGCTCGACGTCGGTTGCGCGCTCATCGGCGTCAGTGTGGCGCCCGCCGCGGACGCCCGCTGCGCCGACGAGCGGGTTTGCACTCGCGTCCCGGCGCCAGGTATGCGCGAGCTAACGGAATGGTGAGGTCGCCGTGGTTAGATGCGACCGGGAAGGGGTAGCGAGCGGTCACGCCACGGTGGTACTCCATCTTGTTGTCGCGGTCGTCCGTGGTTGTTGTCAAGGGTCTCCCCAGCTGGAGGAACGCAGTGGATCTGTCTTTGTCGACGCGGTCAGAAGCCGATCGCACGGTTGTCGTGGTAGGCGGCGAGATCGACGTCTACACGGCGCCGAAGCTGCGAGAGCAGCTGATCGACCTCGTCTCCGCGGGCAACTACCACATCGTCGTCGACATGGAGAACGTCGAGTTCCTCGACTCGACCGGGCTCGGCGTGCTGGTCGGCGGGCTGAAGCGGGTGCGGGCGCACGACGGCTCGCTTCGTCTGGTGTGCACGCAGGAGCGCATCTTGAAGATCTTCCGCATCACCGGCCTGACGAAGGTGTTCCCGATCCATAGCTCGGTCGATGAGGCCGTCGCCGCCACCGACTGACGGCGACGCTGTCGTGCCCACCGTCACAGTCTCCTTCACCCCGTTGCCAGCCCACGTGCGCACCGCGCGGTTCATCGCGGCGTCAGTCGCGCGCCGCGCGGGCGTTCCCGAGACGGTGCTCGACGAGGTTCGCCTGGCGGTGAGCGAGGCCTGCTCGCTCGCCGTGCGGCTGCACCGCGCGAAGGCGCCGGACACGCCCGTCGAGTTGCGCATGGTGGAGGAGGACAAACGCTTTCGGGTGGAGGTCGCCGACGCGGTGCCGCGGGAGCGGCCGGTCGACGACGTCGAACTCGCCGTCGAACTCGTCGACGACGAGGGGATTGGCAACAACCACTCGGCCGGATCGAGCTCTGCCGATCAGCAGGCGCGTGAGCGGATCGGGCTCGCTGTGATCAACGGACTTGTCGACGACGTCGAGGTCGACTACCTCGCCGGCGGGACCGTGGTGGCGATGGCGTGGCCGCTCGAGCTCGCTGATCAGGACGGCGCGCCGAGCGGGCCGGCGTCCGGGTCGTCCGCGTCGTCTTGAGGCGGCCGCGGACCGGCGCGTCGCCGTCTGCGCCTCGGCTTGATGACGTGACTTCCGGCACATCCTCGTCCGAAATTGGGACTCACTGCCATAGACTCACCGACCGCACTCGGTGACACTGCACTGAGGGCTTGAGTTGCCGCGGCGGTGCATCGCCCACGCCTCGCGGGAGCCAATTCATTACAGCTCACGCTGTATGACAACTCACGCTCCGCGATTCTCGGTCGGGCCCGCTACCCGGTGTCCGAGCGGCATTAGGAGGAATGGATGCTTCGGCTACAAGCCGACTCGGGCCTGGCAGCTGGCGTCACTCAGGTGACGGGCGGCAACTACACCTGGGTCTGGGTCGTCGCGATCGTCGGTATTTTGGCCCTGGGCGTCGCGTTCGCGCTCGTCAAGGAAGTCCTTGCGGCCGATCAGGGCACCGCCAACATGCGCACGATCGCGGCCGCGGTGCAAGAGGGTGCGAGCGCGTATTTGAAGCGCCAGTTCCGCACGCTCGGCATCTTCGCGGTCATCGTCTTCTTCTTGTTGTTGATGTTGCCGGCCGACTCCGAGTCGCAACGCTGGGGCCGGTCGCTGTTCTTCCTCGTCGGCGCGGTGTTCTCCGGCGTCACCGGCTACACCGGCATGTGGCTCGCGGTGCGGGCGAACGTCCGGGTGGCCGCCGCCGCGCGCTCCGGTGAACCTCGTGGCGCGATGCGCATCGCGTTCCGCACCGGCGGCGTGGCCGGCATGTTCACCGTCGGGCTCGGCCTGTTCGGCGCCTGTCTCGTGGTGCTGTTCTTCCGGGCCAACGCCCCGAAGGTGCTCGAGGGCTTCGGCTTCGGCGCCGCGCTGCTCGCGATGTTCATGCGGGTCGGCGGCGGCATCTTCACCAAGGCGGCCGACGTCGGCGCCGACCTCGTGGGCAAGGTCGAGCAGGGCATCCCTGAGGACGACCCGCGCAACGCCGCCACCATCGCCGACAACGTCGGCGACAACGTCGGCGACTGCGCCGGCATGGCGGCCGACCTGTTCGAGAGCTACGCCGTGACGCTGGTCGCGTCGCTGATCCTCGGCAAGGCGGCGTTCGGCGATCTCGGCCTGGTCTTCCCGCTGATCGTTCCGGCGATCGGCGTCCTCACCGCTGTCGTCGGCATCTTCGCGGTCTCCCCGCGCGCTGGCGACCGCAGCGGCATGTCCGCGATCAACCGCGGCTTCTTCATCTCCGCCGTCTTCTCGGTC
>DASVDW010000219.1:0-14970 GCA_036380925.1 Acidothermaceae bacterium | reverse complement strand
CCGCGCGCCGCGGCGGCGACGCCTCTGCCGTAGTCGGAGACAAGCACCGCGTCGGCGTTCGCCAACGCGGCTCGCACGGGGTCGCCGCACGACCCGTCGATCGCCACGCCCGCGCCGTAATCCAGCCGCGCGAGTGACTGCCCACCCGCGCGCACCCGCACCTTTCGCGCCAGCTCGCCCCGCAGCGGGAGTTCAAGAAGGGCGACACCGCGCGGCAACAGCTCTCGCAGCCGCTGCGAACTTGGATCGTCACCGAGCGCGGTCACCAACGTGACGTCGACGTGCTCGGCGGCGGTGAGGGCGGCGGCCAGCGCGGCGCCTCCGGGACGGGCCGACTCGATTACGTGATCGATGACGGGGACAGGGGAGTCGGGCGCGAGGCGCGACGCGTCGCCGCTCACATCGACGTCGAGGAGCGCGTCGCCGACCACGACCACCGTGGGACGTCTCATGCCGACACCTTCGACGTCAACGAGATTTCGTTGTCCAACCGGATCGTCCGCTGCGACCTCGCGGCCAACGCGGCGTCGATCGCGGCGCACAGCAGATGGACGACGACCAGGTGCGCTTCTTGCACGACGGTGGTGTGGGGCGACGGCACGATCAGCGCGTCGTCGCAATTGTTCGCGAGCGCGTTGGGGCCCGCGCCGGTTATCGCAAGCGAGACAAGTCCGCAATTGCGAGCCCGTTCGGCGGCGCGCAGCAGGTTGGCGCTGTTACCCGACGTCGAGAGCAACACGAGCGCGTCGCCTGGTCGTCCGTGCGCCTCCACCTGGCGGGCGAACATCTCGTCGACGCCGTAGTCATTGGCGATCGCGGTCAAGGAGGAGGTCTCCGCGTGCAGGGCGATTGCCGACAGCGCCCGGCGGTCGCCGTGAAAGCGGCCGACCAACTCCGCGGTCAGATGTTGCGCTTGCGCTGCGCTGCCGCCGTTTCCAGCGGCGAGCAGCCGGCCGCCCTTCGACAGCACGTGAGCCACCTGCTCGCCCCATGAGTCGACGGTGTCGAACGCGTGGCTGACGCCGTTCAACGCGTTCGCGAGCTCGGCCAGGTGCTCCCGTCCGAGTGGAACCGGTGGTCGATTGGTCACGACGACGCTCCGATCACCGCGGACCGCTGCCGCGCGACGTCGGAGTAGATTGCCGCGGTGGCCGACGCTATGTGCGACCACGCGTACCGGGTCTCGACCCTTCGTCGTCCGGCGTTGCCGAACGCCGCTCGGGTTTCGTCGTCACGGAGTAGTTCGCTCAACGCGTCAGCGAGGCAGCGCGGGTCGCGCGGCGGCACCAGCCAGCCGGTCACGCCGTCGACGACCGTGTCGACCAATCCGCCGACCGCGGAGGCGACCACCGGCTTGCCGCACGCCATCGCCTCGAGGGGCACCATGCCGAACGGCTCGTACCACGGCGTGCACACCACGACGTCGGCCGTTCGCATCAGCGCGGGGACTTGCGTTCGCGGCACTTGCCCGACGAAGGTGACCCGCTGCGTCACGCCGACCTGCGCCGCGACGTCGCGAAGTCGCGCGACCTCAGCGTCGCCGTCGAGTTCGACGCACGACGGCCCGCCCGCGATGACAAGTTCGACGTCATCGACGAACGCCAAGGCGCGGATGACGTCGTCGACGCCCTTGCGCGGAACCAGCCGGCCGATCGACAGCACCCGGGTGCGCGATGTCCTTGGCGCGGCCTCGCCTCGGGGTGAGAACCGCCGGACGTCGACGCCGCAAGGCACCACCGACAGCCGGTGATGGTCGGCGCCAAGCCGGACCAGCTCGAAAACTTCGTCGCTTGACGTGGCGATGACCCGGTCGACGTCGCCCGCGAGTCGGCGTTCGAGGTCGACGCGGCATCCCGGACTGGTGTCTTGGTCGCCTTGGTGCCGGCGCTTCACCGAACCGAGCGCGTGAAACGTCTGCACGACGGGGATGGACTCGACCGGTCCGGCGCTGACGGCGGCTTGCGCGGCCAAGCCGGACATCCAAAAGTGCGCGTGCACGACGTCCGGGCGACTTCGCCTGAACTGGTCCGCGAGGTGGCGGCCGAACTCGGGCATGTGCGGGAGGAGTTCGTCTTTCGCAAGCGCCGTGGGAGGTCCGGCGGGCACCAGCTGGACCGTGACGCCGTCGCACAGCCTCGTGCGGGTGCGATCGGCGGCGGATTCGCGACGGGTGTAAACCGTCACCCGATGGCCGTCGCGGGCGAGGGCGGCCGCGAGCGCGGCCACGTGCACGTTCTGCCCTCCGGCGTCGACGCCGCCGACGGCAGCGAGCGGGTTCGCGTGCTCGGAGACCATCGCGATGTTCAGCCCGGTGCTCATGTGGTCACCTCGTTCAGCAGTCGATCCCAGTCGGCGACGAACCGGTCGACGCCGAATCTGGCCAGCGCGCTGCGCCGGCCGGCCGTGCCCGCGATGCGGGCGTGCTCGGGTTCGTGCAGGAATTCGCGCGCCGCGGCGCGCAATTTCTCGATGTCGGCGGACACCAGGCCGCCACTCGCGGGTACGGCGTCGGGGGCCGCGGTCGAAGCCATCGCCACGACCGGCATGCCCAGCATCATCGCTTCGATGAGCGACAGGCCAAGCGAGGTCCATCGCATCGGATGCAGATACACCCGGCGGCGTGGCAACTCGGTGTGCAGCGCGTGCTGTGGCGGATCGTCGATCGCCCGGAGCCGGTCGCGTGCCACTGAGAGCGCATCGGCCAGCCCGTCCACCTGCATGCCGAACACGTCGAGTGGGGCGAGGTCGGCGAAGCGCGGAAGCAGGTCGGTCCCGGTCACTCGGTTGCGCCTGATCGGCTCGTTGATCGCGACACCGATGCGGGGCAGCTCACCGGTGTAGCGACACCCAGGGTCGACCACGCCGTGCTCGATCACGCTGGTCGGTGTCTTACCGGCGTCCCACATCAGATCGTTGAAATGCGTGACGTGCACGAGCCGAACGTCGGGTCGATCCGCCATCGGATGCCGTGTGGTCGGCGCGTCGCCGCGGGGCGTGTTGTGCTCCACGTAGACGATCGGGATTCGACCGCCCAACCCGCGCCGCAGCCAGCTGGCGGCAAGCTGCTCTTCGTGCGGGCGCTGCAAGACCACCACGTCGACCTCGGCGTCGGCGAGCTGTCCAGGTGTCAGCTCGCGGGCGTTCGCCGGCCACGTCCATGTGCGAGCGCGCCCGCGTCCGTCCGCGCCGCGATCGGGCGTCACCGGGATCAAATATTCGTGCCCCCCCTGCGTGAACGCCGTCAACCACGAGCCATGCACGTGCCAGATCAGGATCCTCATGCCGGCACCTCGTCCCTGAGGTCCGCCGCGCGGTCGGTCGCGATCGCCACCAGCGCGCGCACCGCGACGAGCACCTGGGCCGGCGTCACCTTCGACAGGCACGGGTGCCCTTCGACCGGGCAGTCGCGCGCCCGGCTGTCTTTGCACGGCGCCGACTGGTCGCCGAGCAAGATGTGCGGAACCCGATGCGGCCGCCACTGCGAGGCGGGGACGGTCGGCGCGAACAATGACACGACCGGCGTGCCGACGGCCGCCGCGAGGTGAGCCGGGCCGGTGTTGCCGACGACGATCGCCCGGGCGCCTTTGATGACCGCCGCGAGTTCGGGGAACGAGAGCCGCCCGCCGAGGTCGAGGCCGAGATCGCCGGCGACCTGGCCGGTCAGTTCCGCTTCATCCGCCGACCCCGTTATCACCGGTTGCAGCCCTGACTCGTGAAGCGTCGACACCAGTTCCGCGAAGTGCGCCGCCGGCCATGCGCGCGCCGGAACCGATGTGCCGGGATGCACGACCACGTAAGCACTTTCGGAGGGGACGACGGCTTCGACGTCGGGTAGGTCGGCGCGGGCGCGCAGTCGCCCGTCGTCGTCAGGTGGCGGGTGAAAGCCGGCCGCGGCGGCCGTCGACAGCGCACGTTGCGCTTCTGGCACTCCTGGCTCAACGTGGTGACGGACGTCGAGCAGGGAGCCGGGGTAATCGTCGCTGATCGCGGTCACCCGCCGCACCCCCGCCAGCCGCAACAACAACGCCAACGGCAACGACGACTGATGAAACGACGTGAAGATGACCGCCTCGTCGATCTCGCGACAAGCGATTTGCTCAATGAACCAACGGATTTCCCGCGGCGCGACCGGTGTCGGCGCCGGGTCGATCCAAGGTGCGGTCCAACACATCACCTCGTCGACGCCCGGCAGCAGTCGCGCGGCGTCGAGCCCACGACGTCCGCACAACAACACCACGCGATCGGACGACGCGGCGACGGCGCGAATCGCCGGCCCGGTCAACAACACGTCGCCCGCGCTGTCAAGCCGTGCGACAAGGACGTTGCGGCTCATCAGCCGCTCCGAACGAAGTCAGGGCGCAGCGCCAATCGAACCGCGGCGCGGAGATCCGCCGCGACATGTCGAGCCGCCTTCACCTCGGCGTCCCGCGTTTGCGGTGTTGGAACCAAGATGCCAGGAGCGCCAGCGTTTCTCGCGGCCTCGACGTCGCTTCCGATGTCACCGATGACGACGCAATGCTTGGGATGCGCGCCTAACGCCGCCGCCGCCGCGGTTATCAGTCCGGGCGCCGGTTTGCGGCAGCGGCAGCCGTCGCTCGCGGTGTGTGGGCAGACCTCGAAGGCGCCGATCGGGCCGACCAATTCTTCGAGCCGCGTGTTGACCGCCTTGACCTCGCGCTCGGTGAGTTTCCCTCGCCCGACACCGGACTGGTTGGTCACCACGCCGACCCGGATGCCGCGCGCACGCAAGGTCTCGACCACATCGCGCGCGCCTGGCTGGAGCTCGACGAGGTCGGGATTTCCGTTGTAGGGAACGTCTTTCACCAACGTGCCATCGCGATCGAACAGCACCGCGGTTGGCCGATCGGGCCACGGTCGCGCGCCCCGCGAGCGCCACCAACCGACCGCCCACCACCACACCGCGAGAGGTGGAATGGCGACACTCGTCACGGCCATCGTCGCCACCTCGCGCGGGTCACACGGACCAGGCGCGATCCGCTCCCACGCGAATCGCGTCGTCGCAAGCGCCCACGCGGCGCCGCACGCCGCTGCCAGTCGGCGTTTGCCCGCCGAGCCGAGGACGACGGCGGCCGCGGCCGCCGCCGTTGTCGTCACGTGCGCCCGGCGTCGTCCGGGAAACACCTCGGCGTCGGACCGCCAGCGCCGGCCGTGCAAGGCCCGCATCAACGCGTCGTCCGCGTTGCCGCGCTGCAACGTGAGGCTGAAGAGGCGGCCAGCTGGACGCACCGGGTGCTCGACGACCCGGTTGCCGACGGTGAGCCGATGACCGGCCTTGCGCAGTCGCAACGCCAGGTCGGCGTCCTCGCGATACGCGCGTCGGAACCGCTCGTCGAAGCCCGCCACGTCGATCAACGCGTCACGTCGAAACGCCAGGTCAGCGGTCGCCCAACGCGCGACCTGCAGCCCGGCGACATTGCGCTCCCAGTCGCTGGGCCGACGGTCGAGCGGCAACGGAACGGCGATGCGCCCCGCGCTGGCGGCGAATCCCTCCGCCGTCGCCGTTGTCAGGTCGGCCGCGAGGTCGGCGAGCCAGCCGGGCGGTGGCAGCACGTCGTCGTCCAAGAACGCGATCCACGCCGTCTTCGCGGAGCGCCAACCGTCGTTGCGCGCCGCCGCCGGCCCGATTCCGCGGCCGCGCACCACCCGAACGATTGACGACAGCGACGGCGGAACGTCGATCTCGAGCGGTCCCTTCGCCCTCCGGTCGTCGACCAGCACGATCTCGCGCGGCGGCGGTCCGTCGTTTGAGGCAAGCGCTTCGAGCAACGCTCGCAGGCTCGGGCGGCCGATTGTCGGCGTCACGATCGCCACGTCTCGCAGTTCGCTCATGCGGCCCGCCATCCCTTGCGCGACACCAGGAACGGCCCGATCGCCAGCACGTCGACCGGGGTCGAGCCGAAGCACTCCAACGCGTCGCGCGGATCGTCCACCATCGGACGACCCGCGGTGTTGAGGCTGGTGTTGACGACGACCGGGAGCCCGCTGCGACGTTCGAACGCCTCCAGCACGCGGGTCATCAGCGGCTCGGTCGCCCGGTCGACGGTCTGAACCCGCGCGGTGCCGTCGACGTGCACGACCGCCGGAATGCGGTCGCGCCACGCGGGCGCGACGTCGTGCACGAACAGCATGTAGGGGCTTGGCATTGGGCCGTCGAAGATCTCGGTCGCGCGTTCCGCGAGCACCATCGGCGCGATCGGGCGGAACTGCTCTCGGCCTTTGACGTCGTTCAGCCGCTCCAGATTGCGCGCGTGGCCCGGGTGCGCCAGCAACGAGCGATGCCCGAGCGCGCGCGGCCCGTATTCGCTGCGTCCCTGGAACCAGGCGACGACACAATCCGCGGCCAGTGCTTCGGCGACCTCCTCGGCGATGTCGGCCGGTTGCGAGAACGGCACCTTCGCCGTCGTCAGCCACGCCCGCAGATCGTCATCGCTCCATTCCCGGCCAAGGTCGGCGCCGGGCATCGGCCGCACCCGGTCGCCAGCCGCTTGCGCGACATGCAGCGCGCCGCCGAGCGCGGTGCCCGCGTCGCCCGCGGCGGGCTGCACCCAGACCTGCTCGAATGGCCCCTCGCGCGCGATCCGCGAGTTCGCCACGCAGTTCAGCGCGACACCGCCAGCCATGGTGAGCGCGCGATCGCCGGTCTGCGCGTGCAGCCAATTCGCCAAGTCCAGCAGCACCTCTTCGAGTCGACGCTGCACGCTGCACGCCAGATCGGCGTGCTCGCTCGTCCATTCCGCGGTCGCCGCGCGCGGCTTGGTCAGCGTCGACCACTCGATCGGCGCGACGGTGAATCCACCGTCGCCCGTCGTCCGAATTGCCTGCGCCATCTCGCGGGCGAACCGCGGCTTTCCGTACGACGCGAGCGCCATCACCTTGTACTCGTCGCTAGATCGCAGAAATCCCAGGTGTTCGGTGAGCTCCTCGTACAACAGGCCGAGCGAGTGCGGCAGCGACTGCGCGGCGAGCACCTCGATCACGCCGTCGCGATAGCGGCCGGCGAGATGAGACCACGCCTCCCCGCGACCGTCGAGCACGAGGACGCTCGAGTCGCGCATCGGCGCGGCCAGTCCGGCGGACGCGGCGTGGGCGATGTGATGCGGGACGAACGTGACGGCGCCCGCGTCCAGGCCTGGCAGCGCGGTGGCCAGGAATTCCGGCGCCCGGCTTGCGTACATCGTGCGCAGGTGGTCCCACGGGTCGGCCAAGCCGATCGCGTCGGCGGGTCGCACGAGCCGTGGATCGTAGGAGTAAGCGACCGCGTCGACGTCGGCGGCCGTCAGGCCGGCCTGCTGCAAACACCACGCGGCGGAGAGCTCAGGCAACTCCCACGTGCTGAACGCGACCGGGCGCTTGCCGTGCTTGCGCCGAGAAAAGCGCTCCTCCTCCGCCGCGGCCACGACCTCGCCGTCGACGACGAGGGCCGCCGCGGGGTCGTGAAAGACGGCGTTGACGCCGAGCACCCGCATGGACCCTCCGGGGTTGGCCGTTTCTGGTATGCGCCGCTTTTCCGTGCGGACGGCCAGGAAACCTGGGGGGAAGGCGCTTCTTCCTGTGGGGCCGAAACAGTCGCCTTACTGGGACAGCAGCCCGCACCTTCCGGAAGGTGCGGGTAGCGCGCCGGACAGGTGCAGAACCTTGAGCTGGCTGAACTCGTCGAGCAGTTCAGGTCCGTAACCGAAACCGTGACCGCTGGCGCGTCTGGGTTGCGCCGCTCCGCCGGGCGCGCCGCCGAACACCGCGTTCACCTTCACGGTGGCGACGTCCAGCTCCCGCCACGCGCGCTGGGCGTTCGCCATGGACGACGTGAGCACCGTCGCCGCCAATCCGTAGCCGCTGTCGTCGGCCAACAGCAACGCGGTGTCGAAGTCGTCGACGACGCGCACCGGCGCCACCGGGCCGAACGTCTCCTCCCGCCACACGAGGGAGTCGCTCGCGTCATCGAGCAGCACGGTCGCCGGGTAATAAGCGCCCGCCCCGTCGGGAACCACCCCTCCGGCAAGCGTCTTGGCGCCGGCGGCCATCGCGTCGGTGATGTGCGAATGCACCTGCTCGCGATGGCGTCGATCCACCAACGGGCCGAGCGACGTGTCATCGTCCAGCGCGTTTCCCGGACGCAGCGCAAGGGCGCGAGCGACGAGCGCGTCGACGAACGCGTCGGCCACCGCGCGCAGCACGAAGATCCGCTCCACGGAGGTGCAGATCTGGCCAGCGTTGGCGAACGCGCCCACCGCCGCCTGGTCGGCGGCCCATCGCGCCCACGCGGTTGGCTCTACGTCGCCTGCGGCGTCGACGATCAACGCGTCGTTGCCGCCGTTTTCCAATATGGTCTTCGCGCCGGTTCGGGCCGCCGCGGCCGCAACCGACCGCCCGGCCGCGGTCGAGCCGACGTGCGCGATCACGTCAACCCCAGGGTCTTCGACCAGCCTGGCGCCGACGCCCGCGCCGCCCTGGACCACGTGCAGCACGTCGTCCGGCAGCTCTTTCGCGAAGTGCGCGGCGAGGGCCGCGCCGACGTGCGGCGCGCGCTCCGAGGGCTTGTGAACGACGGTGTTGCCGGAAACGAGCGCGCCGGCGAGCAACCCAGCCGACACCGCGACCGGGTCGTTCCACGGCGTGATCACGGCGGCGACCCCGAAGGGCTCGTTGACCATGAGGTCGGTCGCGTTCCAGTTGCCGTTCAGCGATTTCCCCCGATGCAGCGGGCCGAGTTCGGCGTATTGCCGGATCGTCGTCACCGCCGCGGACACGCCCCCGCGAGCGTCTCCGATCAGCTTGCCGGTCTCCCGCGCGTTGAGCCGCGCGAGCGCGTCCGCGTCGTTCTCGATCGAGGCGGCGACACGGCGCAACGCGGCGCCGCGCTGCGCGGCCGGGGTCGATCGCCAGGTGGCGACGGCGACGCGCGCCGCTCCCACCGCGGACGCGACCGCGGCGTCCGAGCTCTCCTCGATTTCGCCGACGACCGCGTCGGTTGAAGGGTTGACGATTCGAAGCATGAGGGCTCCTTGCGCAGCGACGAGCGGCCCCGCGAGGTTTTGCGCGGCGCCGCGGACGGTACCCAACCAAGCACTGGTGGACACGGCACGATCAACGATCCACTCGCGATTGACCCAAAGGAGGCTCGCCCATGAGCGCAGGAGACATCGCCGACACCGTCAACGAGAACGCTGACGCGATCGACATCCTTCTTGCTCAACACAACCAGATCAAGCAACTGTTCGCGCTCGTGGAAAGCAGCGAGGGAGAGGCGCAGCAGCGGGAGTTCGACCACCTTCGGGCGTTGCTCGCGGTGCACGAGACCGCGGAGGAAGAGGTGCTGCGACCGGTCACCCGCTCCGAGGTCCCGAACGGCGACGCGGTCGCCGACGCGCGGATGGAAGAGGAGAACGAGGCCAAAGAGGTGCTCGCCAACCTCGAAAAGCTCGGCTGCGCGTCGTCGGAGTTCATGCCGAAGTTCTTGGAGTTCAAGAAGTCGGTGCTCGCGCACGCGGAGCACGAGGAGCACGAGGAGTTCCCGGGCATCCGCGCGGCGAAGACGCCAGACGAGCTTAAGAAGATGGGCAAGCGAATCAAGATGGCGGAGAAGATGGCGCCGACGCATCCGCACCCATCGGCGAAGACCACAACGGCGAACTATCTGGCTGGCCCGTTCGCCGCGATGCTCGACAAGGTTCGCGACCACATGAAGAGCGGGAAGGACTAGCCGCACTATCTAGCCAAACCGCAACCATCTAGCCACACCCGCAACGTGGAAACTCTTCAGCGTCATAGCGCTGGGAGTTTCCACGTTGTCGTCTTCAGAGTGCTCTCACCGTGACCTCGACGAGGTTTTCAGCTCGGATCTTGCCGAGACCCGCGGATAAGGCGACACCGGAGCGGCTTCGCGGCTCTCCCTCATGCCGCCGCGCGCAGCACGGAAGGCGCGCAGCCCAATCGCGACGACGCCGCCGCACAACAGGCATGACCGCATGATCGCCGCGCTCGCGTCAGCCATTGCGACACCGAGCACGCCGCCGCCGATGACGGCGAGCGCGGCTGCGGTCAGCCTCCAGCGGCGACCGGCGGGGGTCGAGGCGAGGGTGACCATGGCGAGTCGTTACCCCGGAACGCGAACGAATCACCCGCCGGAACGGCCGATCAGTCCTCGATCGGTTCGCCGTCACGACGAGCGTCGAGCTCTTCCAGCAACCGCTGCAGTTCGCCGCGGACGAAGTCTCGAGTGGCGACCTCGCCGAGCGCCACGCGCAACGCCGCCACCTCCCTGGTGAGGTATTCGGTGTCGGCGATGTTGCGCTCGTTGCGGGTGCGATCCTCCTCGAACTGCACGCGGTCGCGGTCGGCTTGGCGGTTTTGCGCCAGCAAGATGAGCGGGGCCGCGTACGACGCTTGCAGTGACAGCAAGAGGGTCAACAAGGTGAACTTGTTGCTGTACTGGTCGAAGCGCAGGCCATTGGGCACCACGACGTTCCACACGATCCACACCGTGATGAACACGGTCATCGCCACGATGAACTTCGCGGTGCCCATGAACCTGGCGAACCGCTCCGACAACTTGCCGAAGGCCTCGGGGTCGTAGTCGGGGCGAAGCATCAGCCGTCGCGGCGAGGCCGGTTGGTCCAGCCGCGAGCGCCGAACGTCACGGCGTGGCATCGGGCCGCCTCGCCGTCTCGTGGTCGGTGTCGCGCCAGCCCTCTGGCAGCAGGTGGTCGAGGACGTCGTCGACGGTGACCGCGCCCAGCAGCCGATCGTCCGCGTCGACGACCGGCACCGCCACCAGGTTGTAGGTCGCCAGATAACTGGTGATTTGATGCAGCGGCACGTCCGGCCCGAGTGGCGCGATGTCGGTGTCGACGACCGCGCTCACCAGGGTCGCGGGCGGCTCCCTTAGCAGGCGTTGCAGATGCGCGATGCCGAGGTAGCGGCCGGTCGGGGTGTCGGTCGGCGGCCGGCACACGTACACCTGCGACGCGGTGGCCGGTGACAAGTCTGGGTTTCGCACGTGGGCAAGGGCTTCGGCCACCGTTGCGGTTGGGGGAAGGATGACCGGCTCGGTCGTCATCAGACCGCCCGCGGTGTCCTCGGAATAGGTGAGCAGCCGACGCACCGGCTCGGCTTCTTCCGGCTGCATCAAGGCGAGCAGCCGCTCGGCCTCCTCTTGGGACAGCTCGGCGAGCAGGTCGGCGGCGTCGTCCGGGCCCATCGCCTCAAGGACGTCCGCCGCGCGCTCGCTTTCCAAGGTCGCGAGAATCTCCACCTGCTCGTCCTCGGGCAGCTCCTCGAGGACGTCGGCGAGCCGCTCGTCGTCGAGCGCGGCGGCGACCTCGGCGCGGCGCTTCTCCGACAGGTCGTGGATCACGCCGGCGAGGTCGGCCGGCCGCAACTGGTCGAACGCGGCGAGCAGGTTCGCGGCGCCCTGGCCCGATTCGCTGAGCGAAAGGCCGCGCACCCCATCCCAATCGACCACTTGCGTGACACCGCGGCGGCGCACCCGCCCACCCTCGTGCGTGCGCACCGCGACTTTGGTGATCAGCCAATCTCGCGTGCGGGTGCGCTCCATCGCGACGTCGGTCACGGTCACCGTCGCGCCTGTCTCGGCCAGCGTCACCGAGCGGTCGAGCAGCTCCCCGAGGACCAGCGTTTCCGCGGCACGCTGCTGGAACCTGCGCAAGCTCACCGTGCCGGTGGTGATGACGGCGCCGGCTTCGATGCTGGTGACCCGGGTCATCGGGATGAAGATCGGACGACGGGGCAGCACCTCGACCACGAGCCCCAGCACGCGTGGCTGTTGGTTGCCAAGACGCAGCATGATGACGACGTCGCGCACCCGGCCGACCTGGTCGCCGTTCGGGTCGAACACGACAAGACCGGCCAGCCGCGCGACGAAAACCCGGGTCGGAGACCCGCTGCGCTCGGTCATGTAGCGGAGGTTATCGCTCGGCCGCGGATGAGCGGCGCAAGCGCGTCCGCCGCGCGTGGATCCGGCTTGGGATGGGCAGGACTGCCACGAGCCGCGCGAAGGCAGCGGAGGGAAAGCAGAAGGGAGTCGCCGCGATGAGAGCGGGCAGACTCTTCCGGCGTCGCAAGCCACGCGTCGACCAAGAGCTGGCCTCGCACTACGCGAGCGCCATGCACGCCGTCTCGCGGCTGGGAGACCAACTGGTGGAGGCGCAAGCGCGCAACGCGAGCGTCGCCGAACGGCGGGAGATCCACGCGCGACTGGAGCACGAACTCGGTCGGGCGGTCGCCGCCGCGAGCGCCATTCACCGCGATCTATTCGACGCCGTGGGCGGTCCCCACCGGGCCAACGCGGATCTGGCGCTTTGGCGTCGCCGTCTCGGCGACGCCCTCACCGTTCGCGCGCACCACGAGCTTCGGCGAATCGACGACGGCGGGGTGATCCCGCCGTCGCAAGAGCGGGTGGCGACGCGCGCTGCCTATGGTCCGCATCAGGCCGGCATGGACTTCGCCGGATCGCCCGAGCCGCCGGCGACGCCCGGCGTCCGTGGCCAAGGCGTCGACATCAGCGACGTCGACGAGGTGGTGCGGCGCTAGGCCGACTCGCGCACCACCAGCTCGGTCGGCAGCACCACGGATGGCGGGACGACCGATCCGTCGCGCAGCCGCTGCAGGAGCAGCCGGGCCAGCGTTCGGCCGAGTTCCTCGATCGGTTGTCGGACGCTGGTCAGCGCCGGGTCGGTGTGACGCGCCACGTGCGAGTCGTCGAAGCCCACGATCGCCACGTCGTCCGGCACCTGGCGACCGGCGGCTTTCAGCACCCGCAGCGCCCCCGCGGCCATCAGGTCGTTCGCCGCGAACACCGCGTCGAGCCGCGGCTGGCGGTCGAGCAGCTCGCGCATCGCGGCCTCGCCGCTTTCCTCGGTGAAGTCTCCGGTGGCCACCAGCCGCCGCCAGTCGCGCCGGGCCGCCTCGGGCAGCCCTTGCCGGAAGCCGGCGAGCCGGTCGACGCCGGCGCACATCTCGCCTGGGCCGGCGATCGTCACGACGCGCTCGCGGCCGTGCCTGACGAGGTGCTCGACCGCGGCGCGCGCGCCGCCGACGTTGTCGGAGTCCACATAGGGGATGACGTGGTCGGACAGCGGCCGACCGCTCAAGACCGCGGGCGTGCGCTGCCGCTCAACCAAAGTCAGCAGGCCGTCGTCCCCGTGCAAGGACATCAAGATGACGCCGTCCGCGTGGCGGTTGCGGACGTAGTTGGCGACGCGGCCCTCGTCGCCTTGGGCGGTGACGAGCACGAACATGTAGTCGGTGCTGGCCAACTCGGCCGCGATGCCCGTCACCATGCCGGCGAGCACCGGGTCGGCGAACAACCGGGACTCCCGCTCGGCGATGACCAAGGCGATCGCGTCGGTGCGCTTGGTGACCAGCGAACGCGCGGCGCGGTTCGGGACGTACCCGAGCGCTCGGACCGACCGCTCCACGGCGGCCCTCGCCTGCGGACTCACCCTCGGGGAGTCGTTGACCACCCGTGACACGGTGGCCCGCGAGACTCCGGCGTGCGCGGCGACTTCCTCCAGCGTCGGCGCCGGCCGGTCGACACCGGTACCCGACACGCTCATGGCCACCTCGTCTCGTGCGCTGACCAGGTCGCCGCCCCGGTCACGTTGGGTCACATTGTCACGGAAGCACCGCCCACCCGCGCAGCGCCTGCACGAGTCCGTCGGTCAGATTGCGCTCGGCCAGCTGGTCCAGTGGCACCCAAGCCACGTCGTCCGCGTCGTCGCCCGCGGCGGGCTCGCCGTCCACGACGGTGACCAGGTAGTCGCGGATGAGGTAGACAACGTCGCCCACGCCCGGGCGGCGCACCTCGCCGGCGAGCGGTCCGACGTCGACCCGCAGACCGGTCTCCTCGGCGACCTCCCGGCGGACGGCCTCGACGTCGCTCTCGCCGGGCTCCACCCGGCCGCCGGGCAGCGACCACAACCCGAGGGAGGGGGCGTGGCCGCGCCGGATCAGCAGGATCCGGCCATCCTTGATGGCGATCGCCCCAACCGCCGCCACCTCGCGCATACCGCCGACCCTACGCACCGGCGAACAGCCGCCAGCGAAACGGCGCACCGGCGCGGTGAGCGCGTCGCCGCGTCGTCGTCCGCTCGCGTCGTTAGGTTTCCGGTGTGACCGCGCCGACCTCCACAGCAGCGAAGCTCAAAGGGGCGGAGTTCAAAGCGGCGGAGTTCAAAGCGGCGGAGTTCTTCGCGGGCATCGGCCTGGTCCGCTTAGGTCTTGAGGCGGCTGGCGTCGCCGTGGCGTGGGCCACCGACATCGACGCGATGAAGCGGTCGGTCTATCAGGAGAACTTCGGCGGGCCTGGTGAGTTTCTCCTTGCCGACATCGCCGACGTCCGAGGCGCCGACGTGCCGGACGTCGACCTGGCAACCGCCTCCTTTCCCTGCGTCGACTTGTCCTTGGCAGGCTGGCGGCGCGGCTTGGCGGGCGCGCACTCGGGAACGTTTTGGCACTTCACCCGCGTGCTGGACGAGATGGGCGAGCGCCGCCCACCCGTCGTCCTCCTGGAAAACGTCGTGGGGTTCGCCACATCGCGCGGGGGGCTCGACCTGCGTGCCGCGGCGGCCGACCTGAACCGGCTCGGCTACAGCGTCGACGCGATCGTGCTCGACGCCCGGCGATTCGTGCCGCAGTCGCGGCCGCGGTTGTTCGTCGTCGGCGCGCAGACGACACCGGCGCCGCCGGCCGACGGCGATGACCCGCTGCGCCCCGCGCTGCTTGGAGGCGCGCTCGACCACGCCGGACTTCGCACGCACACCTTCGCGCTTCCGCCGCCGCCGGAGCTGATGTCGGCCGGGCTTGGCGAGCGGGTCGAGCCCCTCGCGGAGTCCGACTCGCGATGGTGGGACGACGCCAGGGCTCGACAGCTGGTCGCCTCACTGTCGCCGGTCCAGCAACGCCGGTTCGCCAGCCTGCGCGATGCCGCGC